>JBFKMV010000050.1:0-27806 GCA_041629655.1 Candidatus Polarisedimenticolaceae bacterium | reverse complement strand
GGGCACCGAGTGCGGCGACTGTAACGACACCGACCCGGCGATCAACCCCGCGGCGGCGGAGGTGTGCGGCAACGGCATCGACGAGGACTGTAGCGGCGCCGACGCGGAGTGCCCGCCGGATGCGTGTCCCGACGCCGACGGCGACGGCTGGTCGGTGTGCGACGGATCGTGCGTGCCCGAGGGCACGGAGTGCGGCGACTGCGACGATGCCGACCCGGCGATCAACCCGGGCGCGGCGGAGGTGTGCGGCAACGGGGTGGACGAGGACTGTAGCGGCGCCGACGCGGAGTGCGCGCCGGACCCGTGTCCCGACGCCGACGGCGACGGTTGGTCGGTGTGCGACGGATCCTGCGTACCCGAGGGCACGGAGTGCGGCGATTGCGACGACGCCGACCCGGCGATCAACCCCGGCGCGTCGGAGGTCTGCAACGGGGCGGACGAGGACTGTGACGGCGTGCCCGACGACGGGCTCGACGCCGATGCGGACGGGGTCCCGGACTGCGTGGACAACTGTCCCACGACCCCGAATCCGGACCAGGCGGACTTCGACGGCGACGGCATGGGCGACGCCTGCGAGGCCGGTTCGGACCTGGCCGACATCGACGAGTCGGCCCGCGTGGACGGCTTCGACCTCGCGGTGCTCGCTCGCGCGTTCGGCAGTCGTTGCGGCGAGCCGCCCTACGAGGCGCGCGCGGACCTGACGCGCGACTGCTGGATCGACGGCTTCGACCTCTCGCTACTGGCCACGGAGT
Organism: Candidatus Polarisedimenticolaceae bacterium; assembly: GCA_041629655.1. Taxonomy (GTDB): domain Bacteria; phylum Acidobacteriota; class Polarisedimenticolia; order Polarisedimenticolales; family Polarisedimenticolaceae; genus JBFKMV01. The sequence goes on along the minus strand of JBFKMV010000050.1, from coordinate 27,054 downwards.
TCGGCAAGGACCGGCTCGGCGACTGAGGATGGCGATGCGCGACGGCAAGACGCTCACGTGGCTGGCGATGTTGGCCCTGCTCTACCTTGCGGCGGCGCCGGGCTGCAGCAACGGAAGCGGTGGCGGACCCGTCGGTCCCGTTCCGCTGGGAGCCGGCTTCGCGCCCAGCGTCACCCCCGGGAGTCCCGACCGCGTCCGGTTGGTCGGGCGGACGTCGGGCGACCTGGTCAGCGTCGACATCGTCATCGCCGGAGCGACGACCAGCGACGACCTCTACTCGTTCGCGTTCGACCTGACGGTCGACGACCCGACCGTGGCCGAGTACGTGGACGGGTCGGCCGAGTTCGGCACCGCGCTGGAGCTCGCGGCCGGCCAGCAGGGCGAGGTGCTGGCCTCCTCCAACGGCGGGCGCATCACGGTCGGGGTGTCGAAGCTGGGGGGAGGGCCGGGCAACGGCGTCGCGGGCGGCGAGCCGGCTGTGGCGACCCTGACCTTCCGGATCCTGCGCCGCGACACGACGCGGCTCCGCATCGCTGCGCTGCCGCCGCCGGCGGCCCTCGACTCGACCGGGACCGGGATCGGCTCCGTCAGCTTCGACGTCGAGCCGGCCACCCTCTGGGGCTCCTGAGCCCCTGAGGCCTTGCGCCGGCCCCGCCGTCCCGTACCTTTTCCGGCGACGGCCCCGGGGACCTCGCCGACTGGACGCGCGGCCCCGCGGGACGTAAGCTTAAAAAGCTTACAGCAGGGGTCCGATGCAACTGAAGCTTCTCGTGGCGCTGGGCGCAGACCTGCCGGGTCTCCGCGTGCCGGCCGGACGCGCCGCGACCGTCGTGGACGCCGAAGCGCGCCCCGAGCGCGATCCCGCTCCGTCCGCCCGTCGCGCGTCGCGGTCGCTGCCGCCCGCGGCGCTCCCGGTCGGACCGCGCGTCCGGACCGCGGACCGCGGCGCACCGAGGCTGCCGGCTCCCTCGAGGCTCCGCTCGACGTCGTCGACGCCGGCCCCGGCCTCGGTCGCGGGCGCCGCGCGCTACGCGATCCCCGCATTCGATGCCGGTCTGGTGAGCGGGTTGCCCTCGGTCCTCGACGTCACCGTCTAGACGGCCGGCTTCACCCCGACCACATCGAACATCGGCGGCGGGCACAGGAACGCGCCCGGGTCCGCCTCGCGCTCGTCCCACTCCCGTTCGAAGGCCCGGGCCTCGGCCTCGTCGATCAGCCCCATCTCGACCAGCTTGGGCAGGAAGCCGCGGAAGAACGAGCGCGGCCAGTTCCACAGCGGCGAGCCGGGACGCGCGACCTCGAACACCGAACCGACGTGCGCGACCTCCAGGCCGGCCTCGATCATGTAGCGCGGCGTCGAGCCCTGGACGTCGAGGTCGCCGCCGCTGCGCCGCCAGCTCTCCTGCACCGCCTGCACCACGCGCCGCATCACCGGCGTGCGTGGCGCCAGCGTGAACGCGTCGTAGTTGAAGTAATCGGTGACCGCGAAGCTGCCCCCCGGCGCCAGCGCCGCCGCCACGCGTTGGACCACGGCGCGCGGATCGCGGACGAAGCACAGCAGCCAGCGCGCGTAGGCCCCGTCGTAGGCGCCCGGCTCGAGATCGACCTCGTGGACGTCGCCGTGCCGCGACTCGACCCAGTGCGCCCCGGCCGCCTGCGCCTGGGCCTCCAGATGGCCGACAAAGCGGCGCGAGCTGTCGATCCCGACCACGCGGCCGCGCCGGCCCACGCGCCGCGCCAGGTCGATGGTCGTGTACCCGGGGCCGCAGCCGAGGTCCAGGATCGCGTCGCCGGCCCCGAATCCCGCGCGGTCCCACAGCCGGTGCGCCGAGCGCGACCAGACCTCGTGCTGGGTGGCCAGCCGCCGCAGCTCCTCGTCGTCGCTGCCCAGGATGTAGTCCCGTTCCATCTCGGCTCCCCCGAGGAGGACGCGCCGCGATTATGACCCGGATCGGGCCCGGCCCGGGCCGTCAGCGGACCAATCCGGTCCCGATCACGCCTTTGGTGTGGTGCTAGCGTGTCCGCAGCCCACCAGGAGCCGAACCATGAAATCGAAACACGAGACGTTCTGGGAGCACGATTGCTACGCGGTGGTCGGGGACGCGGCGAAGCAGAACTTCCCCCGGCTGACCTACGCCGCCCTCAAGCGGCTCGGCAAGACCGTCTTCCCGGTCGATCCCACGGCGGACGAGATCGACGGCGACCGCGTGTACCGCGACCTGGTCTCGCTGCCGCGCAAGGTGGATGCCGTGGTGCTCGAGGTGCCGCGCCCGGACACCCGCGACTGGGTCGCCCGCGCGGCCGACGAGGGCCTCGAGCAGGTCTGGATCCACATGGGACGGGAGACCCCGGAGGCGCTCAAGCTGGCGCGGGAGCGAGGCCTCGACGTGCGCAGCGGCCACTGCGCCGTGATGTACCTCACGCCGGGATTCACCTACCACACGGTGCACAAGTGGCTGGTGAAGCTGGCGGGCCGTTACTGAAGGCTACCAGTCCGGCGGTTCCTCGAACGGCCAGCTTCCGGTCAGCGTGATCTCCCGGTCGAAGCGCTCCGGGATGGACACCTGGTAGTTGTTGTAGTGGATGTTGCGGAAGTTGATCACCAGCGACTTGTTCGCCAGGTCGCTCTCGGTGAACGGCCGCTTGAGCGCCGACTGCAAGGCCCATCCGAAATAGAACGGGCGGCGGTCGAACTGCGGCACGTTGCGCAACAGGATCGTGCTGCCCTCGGGCAGCCCGGCGGTCTCGCGCTCGATCTGCGCCCGCGCCTTCTCGACCAACCCGCTCGCCACGTGGAACTGCCGGCCCAGGGCGATCGTCGGCGGCAGCAGCGCGAGCGTGCACGCGGCGATCGCGACCGCGACGACCATGCGCCGGCCGGTGGGGCGCGGGCGAAGGCAGCGGACGACCGCCTCCAGCAGCAGGGTCGCGAACATCACCACACCGATCACCGGCAGCACGTTGTGGCGCGGCGCGAAGTAGACCCCGTACGGGACGAGCGTGGAAACCAGATACCACACCGGTCCGACCACGACCAGGTTGCGCAGGTGGGAGCGGTCGAGTTGCTCGCGCCGGAGCGCGATCGTCACGACGCCGGTCGCCAGGAGCAGCGCGCACCACAGTCCGACGAACGGCACGGCATGGAACAGGAACATCTTCTCGTGGAACAGGAACTTGAAGAACTTGACGTGAAAGCCGAAGAACGCCTGGGGCGACAGATACGCGGAGCTTCCGTCGCCACCGATCGGATTGCCGAAGGCCAGCCATCTCAAACCGAAGTAGCCGGCCAGGATCCCCGCCACGGGAGCGTAGAGCACGAGCTGGCGCCGCAGCGCGGTCCGCGTCGCGCGGAAGTGCCCGTGGACCAGGTCGTAGCCGACGGCAAGGCCCACGGCCCCGATTCCGGACTCCTTGGTCAACAGCGCCAGCGCGTAGGCGAGGTAGAACACCGGCAACGAGCGCCCGTGCAGTCGGTAGCGCAGGAACGCGTGGAACGACAACAGCGACAGGAAACTCGTGACCGTCTCCTCCCGGAACGTGATCGACGGGACGATCTCGGAGAAGACGGGGTGGATGGCGACGACGAAGGCCCCCAGGAAGGCGAAGGGCAGCCGGCGGGGCGCCAGCAGATCGAGGATCCGGAACACGACGATCACGTTGAGGGCGAAGAACAGCGTCGCGGTGACGTGGAAGCCGGTCGGATGCGCACCCCACAGCGTCAGATCCAGCTTCATCAGCCAGATCTTGAGCGGTCTGAGATAACCGAATCCGGAGTCCGGGGTGAGTCCGAGGCTGGCCCACACCGTGCCGCTCTCGTTGGCGAAGAGCAGCTTGAAAAAATAGGACGTTGGCTTGCCGTAAAACGACTGGATCAGGTCGAAGTCGTCCGAAAGGAAATAGTCGGTCAGGTTCTGCGCGTAGACGGCGAAGGCGATGAGCGCAAGCGCCGCCGTACAAGCGATCAGAGACGCGCGATGGGTCATCGCCGCCGCTCCCGCAGCGACGGCGGGGGCCGGTGGGAAACCGCGCGGCGGATCACGGCCCCGTACCGCGAGAGGGGAGATCGGACTTCTTCAGCGTGACCGACCACTCTGCTCCTGCAGCCGTGGCGCCCGCGCGGGAGACGATCAGGCGGATCGCCTCCCGCGACTCCAGCACCTCGATCTCGGAGGCCTCGATCGCCGGCGTCGCCGGCCAGTCCCGCTCGGCGACGGATCGCGCCAGCTTGATCACCTGCCGTTGCCAGGGCGTGAGCCGAGCCGGTTGCCAGTCCCAGGCGAGCAGGCACGGGGTCGCTGCGTCGACGCGCACCGTGTAGCCCCGGCCGCGCGGCGAAAACACGACCGAGCGTCGTAGACGCGGATCGGCCAGCCGGTCGCGGCCCCCGAGATCGGTGATGCGCCGTAGGCGTAGCTCGTAGTCCGCCGGCCGGTGCCCGGCCGCGGCCAACGTCCGGAGGGCGCGGCCGATCAGGTCGGCCAGCTCCAACGGGCGCAGGACCCCCGTCTCGCCACACGGATCGGGCGCTCCGCCGGCCGGGGACGGCCGCTCCCCGCCGCGGCCTGCGTGGGGATGACGCAGTCCCAGCACCGCGGACGCCCGCAGCACGCCGTCCCCGGCCGTCCGTGCCTCGGCCTGGAGGTTGACCACGTCGCCCGTCGCGTCACGCGGAACGAGCAGGCCCAGCGTCAGCCGGCGGACCGCCGGGTCGAGCTGCAGCCGCGCCGCGGAGGCATCCACGAACGAGGCTTCGATCTCCACCAGCGGTTCGACCGCGGTGACCTCGATCGTCACGAGATCGCCGGGGGCCGCCGGGTCGGGATCCAGGTGCAGGTGCAGCCCGCTCGATGCGCCGTGGGGCAGCGCGGGCAGCCAGGCCGACAGCAGCAACAACAGCGGGCCAGCGCGCCGCACGGTCACTTCACCAGGTAGTAGTAGGCCACCCCGTCGCCCAGCACCGGGTCGGCGTGGGTCGTCACGTCCTGCTCGTCGACCAGCAGCACGGTGGCGCCGGTGAAGCCGGGGTCCTCGGCGCGTTCGACGGTGTACGGAGTGACGCCCTCCGACCAGCTCAGCTCGACCGTTCCGGCGCCGGCGTTCTTGTCCAGCGTCAACACGATCGGGGACCACCCGGGGGCCGCCCCCACGCGCACGGTGCGCGTCTCGTAGGCCCCCAGCGTGACCAGGAACCCGTCCCCGTCGGGAGCCAGTGGCGCGCCGCCCTCCTCGTCCTGCTCGACCAGCTCCCCGCCGCTCAGCGCCAGCACGTCCGAGCCGACACGCGCCGCGGCGCCGGCGCCGGTCAGGTCCATCACCCGCAGCACGGCTCCCGAGCCCACGGAAGCGGGCTTGGCCGTGTATCCCAGCACCTCGGGCGGATCGACCCGGAAGAGCGAGGCCGCCGTCGAGGGGAGATTGCCCGGGCGTCGCCCGATCAACCGCGTCTCCGCCGCCGTCAGCGCCTCGAAGCCGAACCGGCTCGCCGTCAGCGGGTCGAACGCGGGCGGCGTGGCCCGCAGGTGGTGCACGAAGCGGTGGATCGGGCCGGTGTCGGGCTCGACCTCGTACGGTCCGATCGAATCGTCCTCGTACCGGTACTCGTCGGAGCGGTCCAGCAGGCGCGACAGCAACAGCGCGTCGCCCGTGGAGTAGCTCGCCGAGGTCAGGCTGGAGAGGTTCTCGAAGTGGTGCGCGGAGGCCGCGTCCACCGCGTACAGCACGCCGAGGTCGGCGTCGTGGAAGGCCAGCGTGTGCTCGGCGTTGTGCCAGTCGAACACCGAGCCGCGCGGGAACGCGTCGCCCACCGGGTCCAGAAAGCGCGTCGTGGTCTCGGAGCGGATCTCGAAGTCGTGCACGTCGAACGGCATCGTCACGTAATACGCGCGCACCGAGACGGCCTGGGGCACGTAGGGCATCAGGTCGCGGTCGAGCACGTTCTCGATCTCGACGCGGTCGTCGTTACGGTACAGCCGGTAGACGGTCTCGACGTGCGGCGTACCGCTGCGCGTGACCTCGAGCTCCGCCACCAGCGGTCCCGCGGCTCCGATCGTCACGCTGGCCGAGGAGGGCGGCTCGGCGGTGGGAGCGGCCTGCGCGTCGTACTGGGCCTTGGTGCTCGAGGCCAGCTCGTTGAAGTCGTAGCCCGCGCCCGGATCGACCAGCTGGCGACCCGAGGCCCGGTCGACCAGGCTCGACACCGACCCGTCGGTGGCGTCGACCGTCAACACGTAGAAGTCGTTCTCCAGCGTGTCCGCGGACACCGTCAACGTCCCACCGGGCACTGCGGTCGGGTCGCCCGGCAGCAGATCGAACACGCGGTAGCCGAACCCCGGCACGGCCTCGGCCCGGAACAGGATCTCGTTCGTCGCGTCGAAGCGCTGGTACACGACCTCCGCGCCGCCCCCCGCTTCCACGACGCGGAACGCGCCGCCGTAGAGCGCCGGCGGCAGCGCGACGCGCGTCCAAGCGTCGCGCGGGCGGCCCAGCGCGTTCACCACGATCACCGCGTCGCCCGCGGCGGGGACCTCCGCCGTGGCGCGGTCGAGCCCCTTCTCGACCAGCATCGCCGCGGTGGCGGCGGCGTCCTGCGCGTAGCCGAGATGGATGCGGTTGTTGCGGTCCATTTCCTCCGGGGTGAAGTAACCCGGCCAGCCGCCGGCGCCGGTGTGCTCGTCCGACGTCAGCAGCTTCCGGTACATCCGTTCGATGTCGGCGACCGGCAACGGCTGGCCGTCGACCGCCGCGCCGGCGGCCAGCAACGCCTCGGCCACGCGTGCGTCGCGGTGCGCCTCGCGGATCAGGCGCGTGGTGTGGGGGGTCGCGGCGCGGCTCCGCGCCCACGCCGCCCCGAAGTCGCCGGAGTAGGACGGGAACGACTCGCCGCCGTACCGCGCCAGCATCAGGTCCAAGAACTCCTCCGGCGTGGCGAGGTGGAACACCGGCGTCTGGTAGGTCGCGTTCCACTGGTCGATCAGGTTGCGCACGTGGAAGCCCTGGTAGTGGTTGTCGAAACCGCGCAGCAGCATCAGCTCGGGGTAGTCGTAACCGGCCTCCTCCAGCTCGGGCAGCTTCTGGCCCAGCTTGTCCCACATCGCGGCCAGGTTGTCGAAGAACGAGAACCCGTACTGGAAGCCCTCGGCGTAGGAGTCGAAGGTGATCCAACTCAGCACGCAACTGCCGTCCGGGCCGACCCACCAGAACGGGCGGTCGCCGTGGTCGGGCTCGTCGACGCGGCCGCCGAAGCCGGTGTTCATGCCGCCGACGAAGTAGTCGACCCCGGCCCGGGCCAGGATCTCCGGAACGGCGAAGCTGGTGCCCGGCACGTCGTCGGTGATCCAGGTGCGCGCGGCGAAGCCGTTCTCGCGCGCCACGCGCGTCGAATAGTAGAGGTTCCGGATCAGCTGCTCGTGCCCCAGCATCGTCGTCGTCTGGTTGGCGTAGCCGGCGGCCAGGGCCAGGCGGCCTTCCCGCAGCCGGTCCAGCATCTCGGTCCGTTCGGCGTCGGTCGAGCGCTCCCACCACTGCTCCAGGAACCAGCCCGACTCGATCTGCCAGCGGTACGCGCTGTCGGCGGACAGGTTCGCCAGCACCTGGTCGAGATGCGTCTTGGCGAACTGTTCGATGTCGTCCGGCGGCTCGGTGAACCCGATGTCCAGATGGCTCAGCTCGGCCACGTAGACGTCGGTCACCGACGAGGCCACGCCGTTGCCCGGATCGCCCCAGACGTCCAGGTCGTCGACCCAGGTGTCGACGCCCGCCGGGCCGTCGGCTTCCAGCTCGAAGCGGTGCACGCGCTGCAGGGTGTCCAGATCGTCGAGGAAGTCGATCGTCCACGAGGCGGGCTCGGCGGTCGCGCTGCCGGACCAGACCCGGATCCGGACCCGCGGGTGCCCGCTCGGATCGGGCTCGACGGCGAGGCGGATCCAGCGCTTGGTGTCGACGGGCACGGTGCCGTCGGCCGTGGCCGCCACCTGCACCAGCGTGGCGGTCTCGCTGCGCCACAGCGTGACCGCGCCGGCGTCGCCGATCCGCAGCCGGTACTTGCGCGGCGTCTCCCCGCGCTGCTCCACGTCGAGATGGAAGTGGTAGCCGGGGCCGAGCTCGGCGCGGTACTCGAGCGCGATCGAGAACGTGGTCGCGGTGCTGGGGTGCACGAAGTGCCGCGCCCAGTGGCGGCTCGCCGACGGGAAGAACGGTCCGACCCCGTCGGCGTTGAACGAGGTGTCGAGACCGTCGCTCTGCTGGGTCCACGGCGAGGGATTGCCGCCGAAACCGTTGCCTTGCTCCCAGTCCGGGTCCAGCGTGCCCTCGAAGTCGTCGCTGTACAGGTTGCCCGTGCCGGGCGTGTAGGCGGCAGCCGGCGCCACGGCGAGGACCAGCAGCGCCAGGAACGGGAGCGCTCGTTTCACGGGAACCTCCCCGGGGGGATGCCGAGCATACGCCGTTCCCGCGCGAGCGGGCAACCGGCGTCGCGGATCAACCTGCGGCGTCGAGCTGGGCGATCAGCGCACGGAGCACGGGCACGTCGGGATCGGCGGGATCGAGCAGCTCCAACGCGCGCGTCCAGGCCCGGCGGGCGCGCCGCGGGTCTTCGAGGTCGTAACGGTAGATCGAGCCCAGCGTCTTGGCGGTGTCCGCCGACGGCGCGCACTCCAGCGCGCGTTCGTAGTGGGACGCCGCCACGGCGGCCCGGCCACGGCCGTAGGCGATCCGCCCCAGCGTCTCGTTGGCATCGCGCGCGCAGCGGTGGAGCGTGAGCGCGCGCTCCAGCGCGGCGGTCGCGGCGGCCGGCCTGCCCTGCGCCAGCTCCAGCAGCCCCAGCTCGACCTCCACGTCGGGATCGCGGAGACCGCGGTCGACGGCGCCGGCGAGCAGGTCGCGCGCGGCGTCCAGCCGGCGGTGGCGCACCAGCAGCGAAGCGTAGTTCAGGTGGGCGTCGGCGTGGCGCGGGTCCAGCTCCAGCGTGCGGTCGTAGGCGGCCCGCGCCCGCTCCAGCGCCTGGTCGGATTCGCCCGCGCCGGCGGCCAGCGCGTTGGCCAGGTGGAACCACGCCAGCGCATCGTCGGGGGCCAGCTCGAGCGCGCGCCGGGCGTTCGCCTCGGCCTGCGCCGCGTTCCCCGCGGCCAGGCGGCACTGGGCCAGCACCAGCCACGCCGGCAAGGTGCGCGGGCTCCGCTCGAGCAGCCGTTCCAGGCGCGCCGTCGCCGCCTCCCGCTCGCCGCCCGCCAGCTCCCGGCGCGCCCGGTCCAGCTCGCGCACCAGCCCGATCATGCGTTTGGGGTCCGGCTCGACGTCGCCGGCGCCCGGGGGAGCCGTCGCTCCGCCGACGTAGCCCAGCGATTCGAGACGCCGCCGCCGCTCGGCCAGCTCGGGGTCGTCGGGCGCGGCGGCGATCCCGGGATCGTCGTCACCGATCCGTCCGGCGAGCATCCGGGCTAGGCGCCGCGCGATCCGGCCGCGTTCGGCGACGAGGTTGCGCCGTTCTCCCGGATCGGCGCCGAGGTCATACAGCTCCGGCTCGGGGGCCTCGACGTACTTCCACCGGCCGTGCACCAGCGCCCGCAGTGGCGACCAGCCGTAGGACAGGCGCGGGAAGAACGACTCCAGCTCGTACGGCGGCCCGGTGCCGTCCGCCGCGTCGGCCTCGAGCAGCGGTCGCAACGAGACGCCGTCGATGCCCTCCAGGGCGACCAGCCCGAGCAGCTCGAGCAACGTCGGCGCCAGGTCGACCAGCCCGACGTTACGCTCGACCACCCGGCCGGCCGGAACGCCGGGCCCGGCGAGGATCAGCGGGACGCGCTGCGTCGACTGGTACAGGAACACGCCGTGACCGTCCTCGTCGTGCTCGCCGAGACTCTCGCCGTGGTCGCCGGCCACGGCGACCAGCAGCGGTCCCGCCCGGCGGCGGACCGCATCGAGCAGCCGGCCGAATTGCGCGTCCGCGAACGCGATCTCGCCGTCGTAGGGGCGGTCGGCGAAGCGGCTCCGGAACGGCTCGGGCGGCACGTACGGCAGGTGCGGATCGAACAGGTGCACCCAGAGCAGGAACGGGGGCTCCAGCTCCGGCAGCCGGGCCAGCACCGCGTCGACGGTCTGGCTCGCGGCGCGCTCCTCGTAGTTGAACGCCCGCCGGTCGCCGACGCGCACCGTGTCGTCGTAGTGCGCGAAGCCGCGTCCGAGACCCGCCCGACGGTCCAGCACCGCCGAGGAGACGAACGCGGCGGTGCGATAGCCGGCGGCGGCCAACGCCTCGGCCAGCACCGGCGGTTCCGGGCCGAGCGGAAACCGCGAGTTGGCGCGCACGCCGTGACGGCGCGGCACCAGGCCGGTGAGCATCGTGGCATGGCTCGGCAGGGTGATCGGGGCGGGGGCCAGGGCGCGCTCGAAGCGCACGCCTCCCGCGGCCAGCGCGTCCAGCCGCGGCGTCGCGGCGAACGTGGCGCCGTAGCAACCCAGATGATCGGCGCGGGTCGTGTCGAGGGTCACCAGCAGCAGGCTGGCCGGTTCGACGGGCTCGACGCGCGCGGGGGGCCCGGCACCGGCCGGTGCCGCTGCCAGCAGCAGCAGGGCTGCGGCCAGCACGGCGCCCGCCGGCGCCCCGGGAGACTCCCGGGACGCCGGATCGGTGGTGGCAATCGGCAAACGGATCGTGGTTCCCGTTACGGACCCTCGTCGCCGCAGGCGTTGACCGCGGTCACCAGGTAGAAGAACGAGCTGGCGTTGCCGCCCTGGTTGAGGTCCTCGAAGACCAGTGCCCCGACCTCGTCCAGCTGGGCGAAGGTCTCGCGCTGCGGCATCTCCGACCGCAGCACCCGGTACGAAGCCGCGGACGCGACCGCGTCCCACGACACGCGCACGTGGGCCTTGTTGACCAGGTCGGCCCGCAGCACGACCTCGCCGGGCAGCGGCTGGCTGGTGCTCTCGGACACCGGCACGTAGATCGTGTTGTCGTCGGTCAGACCGCCGTTGTTCGGGCCGACCCCGCAGTTGTCGTCGTTCTCGGCCCGCACCACGTACCACAGGTCCTGGTCGGTCGGCGCGGTGAGGTCGTTGTAGGACGTGCCGGCAACGCCGCTCGCGACCAGGTTGAGGCCGGACGGCTCGAATCCGGGCGCCGTGTCGCGGTACACCGCGTAGGTCCCGCTGCCGCCGCTGCCCCAGGCCGCCGCGGCGTCCCAGGACACGGTGACGCCGTCGGCGCCGCAGGCGTTGTTGTCGGCGGCCGCCACCGCACCCGCGAAGGCGGGCGCGACCCCGCAGTCCAGGCACGCGCCGAAGTCCGGCAACGTGCCGTCCTTGAGGATCACGTCGTCGACGTTCCAGCCGGAGTGGTTGCCCGAGACATCGGCAGTCTGGCGGAATTCCAGGTAGACCGTCGACGCTCCGTCGGCGAAGGTGGAGATGTCGACGTTCACGACCTGGTAGTCCGACTCGCTCACCGGGTCACCGAGGGTCAGGAACAGCGGCCGCGAAACGCCGTCGGTGTGGAGCCACAGCGACGCGTTGTCGCCGTTACCCGTGTTGAGCTGCCGGTGGTAGATCAGCGTGGTGTTGGTCCAGCCGGATCCGTCGAGGGTCGGCGACCGGGCGATCTCGTTGCTCGCCGGCTCGTAGTCGCCGGGGAACGCCCCCTGGCCGCTCAGGTCGTGACCGAGGATGGCGCCGTTGTTGTACGCCGCGGCGGGATCGTCGACGCCCGTGGAGCCGCCGAGCCCCTGCGGCGGCCCGACCTCCCACTCGCCCTGGAGCGTCCAGCCCGCGCCGCCGTTTTCGAAGTCGTCGAGGTGATACAGGCCCGGGATCTGGAAGGTCTGGAACGCGAACGGCTGGCCGCCCGCGTCGGCGACCGTCGTGTTGCCTTCCGCGTCCGTGCTCGTGACCCGGAAGTAGAACGTGCCGCACGAATCGAACTGGTTGATCGCCACCGCGTGCGTGAGCGTCAGTGCGCCCGAGGACACCGCCTGGCCCAGCGCCGGGGTCGGCCCCCACTCGACGAGCGTGTCGGCGTTCTCGTCGGTGTTCCAGCGGATCGTGGCCCGCGCGTTGGTGATCGTGTCGACCACGAGCCCCGAGATCGCCGGGCCGGAGCAATCGGCCAGCGAGGTGTCGAACGACAGCGCCGGCAGCCCGGTGCCGTCGTCCTGGTCGCGGTAGGTCACGGTGATCACGTCGCCGTCGGCGACCTGCAACACGCCGTCCGGCAGCGGGGCGCCGGTGGCCGTCGCGATCGAGCCGGTGAAGATCGAGGTGTTCGGCCCGGTCTCGGTGGCCACGATGACCTCGGGCTCGGTCTCGGTGCTGCTGGTGACCGTCAGCTCGACGATGTCGGCGAAGGCCGAATCGAGGTTGAGGTCGAGATCGACGACCTGGAAGTCGATCGTGTCCGAGCAGGAGTAGACCCCGGCTCCCAGGTCGACCTGGCCGGCGTGGCACGGCTGCGGCCCGTTGCCGAAGTCGCCCAACGTCTCGAAGCGGTAGTAGGCGCCGCCGAAGTCGTCCAGCGTGGTGTTCAACGCCGGATCGGTGGACTCCACCTCGTAGTAGTACACCGTGCACTCGGCCAACCCGGACAGGTCGATCCGGTGCGTGGTGCTGCGGTCCGCGCCGCCCTCGACCTGATCCGGAGGCGTCGTCTCGCCCCAGCGCAGCACGGTGTTCGCCAGCTCGTCGGTCTCCCAGAGGATGCTGGCCGAGGACAGCGTGATGTTCTCCTCGCGCACGTTGAGGATCGCCGGGCCCGAGCAGTCGCCGCTCGCCGTGTGCTGGCGGACGATGCCGGAGCCGCCGGCGCCGTCGTCGGCGTCGGTGTACTCGACGGTCAACAGGTCCCCGTCGACGAACGACAGCACACCGTCGCCCGGCACCGGCGGGCCGGTGTCCGAGGGCATCTCGCCCAGGTACAGCCCGGAGCCGGGCTGCGTCTCGGTCAGCACGACCGTCTCGCGCGTGGTCTCGGTGTCGGAGAACACCTCGACGTTGACGCTCGCCGCGCCGACGTTGACGTCCTCGAGCCGCAGCTCGACCATGCCGTCGCAGGCGAAAGCGGCGCGCCGGAAACGGATCTTGCCCGCGAACGCGCGCGGCGTCGCGGCGACGCAGTCCGAGACCGGGCCGACGCACGAGCCGTTGGTGCCGACCGGCTGGACGCGGTAGAACAGCTCGAACTCGTTGCCCAGCCCGTCGTCGGTCAGCGTGGTGCCGGCGACCTGGTCGACGACGAGCTGGCTGCGGTCGCAGCCCATCTCGTTGCGCAACACGTAGTAGCTCGCGGCGTCGGGCTGGCTGTCCCAGCTCAGCTCGACCGCGTTGGTCAGCGCGGTCGCCGTCAGCACCGGCGGGGCCAGCGTCGGGCAGGCCGAGCTGCTCTGGTTGCTGGCGTCCCCGGCATTGCCGCAGGCGATGTCGTGGCGGTCGAACGCGGCGAAGATCGCGGCGGCGTTGGGGGTCCCGTTGTCGAGGTTGCCGTCGTCGTCGTCGACCACGCGCAGCTTGTGGAACCACGAGTTGGCGGTGCAGCTGTCGGAGTCGGGAAGCGAGCAGTTGAAGGCGTCGCCGCCGGAGCCGTCCCGCGACAGGTAGAACATCCGCTCGGCGACCTGCCAGGCGGTGTCGGCGTCCATCCCCGCCGCCGGCAGGTCGCGGGCCGCGAGGTCGTAGATCGTTTCGGACGGCACGTAGCTCGCGCAGTGGACCGCGCTGCCGCACGGGCCGCCGCCGCTCGGGCAGTACGACTGCTCGAAGCCGCTCGGCGTGGCCGGCGTGTGGTCCTGGCGCTTGTCCCAGTCCATCTCGCGGATCCCGGTGCACTCGAGACACGTGTCGCCGTAGCCCGAGCAGGTGCCGCTCTCGAAGAAGCCGCGGCCGACGCAGGACTCGCGCGCCTCGAGGATCGCCACCACGTCGGCGTAGGCCTCGGACGGGTTGTCGTAGCCGCCGCCGTCGTTCTGGTCCATGCCGTGGCCCCACTCGTGGGTCACCACGGCCTGCAGCTCCGCGGTGTTGCCGCAGCCGCCGCCGCGCCGGTAGAAGTTGACCGAGCCGTTCCAGAACGCGTTGCAGGTGCTGCCGATGTTGACGTTGTCGTTCAGCCGCTGCTGCAGCCAGGTGTTGGAGGGCAGCCAGAACTGCGCCTTCTGGATGATCCGGTTGAGGTGGTAGTAGCTGCTGCGCGAGGCGTGGGTGTTGCCGGCCGAGGACCCGGCGGGCACCACACAGTTGGTGCCCGCGCTGACGTCGAGGTCGAGCGCGCCGTCGCAGCTGCCGACCTCCGAGATCGGGCCGCAGTTGTCGTTGACCCGCACGTACTGCCCGGTCAGCGTGGTTTCGATCGTCGAGCCGATCAGGTTGCACTGGTACAGGCCGAAGTCGCCGGTGAGCTGCGTCGCGCCGCCGTCCTCGGAGTAGTCGACGAAGGGCAGCGGGAAGAACGGCTGCTCCGCCGAGCTGGGGTCGCCGGGGGCGTTGGTGTTGGTGATCGGGTACACGCCGCCCTGGATCCGCTCGTACTGCGTGTCGTCCCACAAGGCGAGCACGGCCCCGTCGTGGGCGTCGATCTCGGCGACCCAGGTCGGGGGCGCGCCGGGCTCGACCATCCGGAACCGCCACACCAGCCGGTGGACCAGCCCGCGGCCGCGCTGGCCGCTCCACGGCGCGGCGTCGAGGCCCCGCGGATCGAGCGGCACCAGGCTCAGCGCGGGCGGCGAGGTCTCGACCAGGCCGGAGGTGTCGCCGAGGTAGGCCGCCAGCGCTGCGCGCGCCTCGTCGACCGACAGCGTGGGCGCGGTCGCCACGGTCACGGCGCCCCAGCGCGTGGCGCCGAACGAGACGAGGTTGCCGTGAGCGACGTGGAAATCGTAGCGAGCTCCCTCGACCGGCACGCCGTCCACGACCTGCCGGAACGTGACCTGCCACCCGTGGGCTCCGAGCGGTCCCGAGGCCGCGCTGTCCAGGACCAGCTCGTCGCCGAAGCGGCCGAGCAGGTTCGGGTTGTCACGGATCATCTTGCGAGCCAGCGCTTCGAGCTTCGGCAGACCATCCTCCGGATCGGCGGCCAGCTCGTTGCCGCGGCCGGCGATCCACGGGATCCCGCGGCCCCAGGCCAGGGTCGGCAACCCGGAGCGCGTGTCGAGCCGGACCTGCCAGGCCGCCTCGCGCTCCGCGGCGAAACGCTCCCAGCCTTGCCGCAGCGCATCGGCCGGCGACAGCTCGGACAACGGCAGCGCGGTCACGGCCGCGACGCCGCCGGGTCGCGCCCGCAGCTTGTCCTCGAACCGTGTCGGCTCGCGATGGATCGCGATCGCCTGGACGACCGAGACGGCGAGCCCGCAAGCGATCAGCACAAGAACACCGCGGACCGCGCGCGGTCCACCCCGAAAGCTCCGATCGGCCATGGATTCCCCCCTGGGACGGATTCCGCCCCGCTTGCCGGCCGCCGGCCCGGCCGGTCGCATAGCTATTGACACTACTCTTTATCGGTCGATCGCTGCACCGCGTCAACCGCTTAGTTGCCGGGGTCCGACCCAAGTCACTCCACCATCCCTCGTTAGCCCGGAAATGCTACGATCGCCGCCCATGAAGATCTTCATCGTCGGCGCCGGCGAGGTGGGGGTCCACATCGCGGCGTCCCTGACTCGCGAAGGTCACGATCTCGTCGTCATCGAGCGCGACCGCGAGAAGGTCCGCAAGCTCCAGACCCAGCTCGACGTGCTGGTGGTGTCCGGCGACGGCTGCAACCCGACGCTGCTCGAATCGCACGGGGTCCAGGCCGCCGACCTGTTCTTCTCCGTGTCCAACGAGGACGCGTCGAACCTGCTCTCCGCGATGACCGCCCGGGCGCTCGGCGCGAGCCGGGCCGTGGTGCGGTTGGGCCAGCCCTACCACGGCCGCAACCCGCTGGTCTCCAACGACCCCGAGATCGTCGCGCTGTACCCCGAACGGCTCGTGGCCGAGGAGATCCACGGCCTGACGCGGGTGCCCGGGGCCAGCAAGGCCCACTTCTTCGCCCGCGGAAAGCTGCTGCTGCTGCAGACGCGACCGTCGCGCGGCGCGGACATCTACGGCCGCCCGCTCAAGCAGCTCCGCGGACCCGCCGGCTGGATCCTGGTCGGGATCCACCGCGCCGGCCAGACGATCATCCCGCGTGGCGATACCGAGCTGCTGAGGGGCGACGTGTTGTACGCCGTCGGCGGGGCGGAGACCGTCTCCGACTACCTGCAGTCGATCGGGGTGGAGTCGCGACCGACCCGGCGCGTGGTGATCGCCGGCGGCGGGCACGTCGGGCGTTTCCTGTCGAACCTGTTGATCAAGGACCACGTCGAGGTCACGGTGATCCAGCGCAGCTCGCGCCGGGCCAACGAGCTGGCGGCCGACCTCCCGCGGGCGCTGGTGCTGCGCGGGGACGCCACCGACCCGGCGGTGCTCCGCGAGGCCAGCATCGCCGAGGCCGACTACTTCGTCGCCGCGACGCAGGGCGACGAGACGAACATCCTGTCCTCGCTGCTGGCGCGCGAGCTGGGCGCGCGAACCGCGATCGCGCTTTACCAGCGTCCGGAGTTCCGCAACGTCCTGCGAGCGGTCCGGGTCGATCTGCCGATCTCACCGCGCATGATGACCGCGGGCTACGCCCTGCGCATGGTGCACCGCAGCGAGATCGTCAGCCTGGACCTGGTGGCGGGAGGGGACGCCGAGGTCGTCGAGTTCAAGGTCCCGGCCCGGGCCAAGGTGCTCCGGCAACCGCTGGAGCGGCTCAGCTTCCCGCGCTCGGCGATCGTGGGCGCGGTGATGCGCGGCGACGAGCTGTTCGTGCCCGGGGGCAAGTTCGAGTTCAAGGAAGGCGACCGCGCGGTGGTGTTCACGCTGAGCGACACGCTCCCGTCGCTCGAGAAGATGTTCCGCGGCCGATGAACCTGCCCGGCGTGGTGTTCCTGCTCGGCCGGCTGCTGCTGGCGCTGGCCGGCGCGTTGCTGGTGCCCGCCGCCGTGGCGGGGCTGAACGCCGAGGACCCCTGGCCGTTCCTCTACGCGGCCGGTTTCGTCGGCACGATGGGGCTGGCGCTCGAACGCTCGTTCCGGCAGGAGGAGGGCTTCGCCTTCGGCCGCAGCGAGGCGTTCCTGCTGGTGACGGCGGCCTGGGTCACCGCGTCGTTTGCCGGAGCGCTGCCGTACATCTTCGTCAAGGGTCCGCAGTTCTTCATCGACGGGTGGTTCGAGTCGGTTTCCGGGTTCACCACCACCGGAGCCTCGATCCTCACCGACATCGAGGCCGAACCGGCCAGCCTGCTGCTGTGGCGCTCGTTGACGCAGTGGCTGGGCGGAATGGGCATCATCGTTCTGGGCATCGCGATCCTGCCCAAGCTCGCGGTCGGCGGGATGGAGCTGCTCGGCGCCGAGGCGCCGGGACCGATGCAGGAGAAGCTGACGCCGCGGATCGCGCAGACCGCCAAGACGCTGTGGGGCCTGTACGCCCTGATCACCGCCGCGGCGTTCCTCACGCTGTGGGCGCTGGGACTGGGGCCGCTCGACGCGCTCAACCACGCCTTCGCCACGATGGCCACCGGAGGCTTCTCGACCAAAAACGCGAGCGTCGGGGCCTACGGCCTGCCCGGCGTGGAGATCGCGATCACGTTGTTCATGCTGCTCGCGGGCGCGAACTTCGCGCTGCACTTCCACGTGCTGCGGGGCCGGCCGGGGCGGCTGTTCCGGGACCCGGAGTTCCGGCTGTACGCCGGAATCCTGGCCGGCGCCTCCCTGCTGGTCGCGACCGACCTGCTGGTGCAGGGCCACGAGACGAATCTCCTGGTGGCGCTGCGGCTCGCCGCGTTCCAGGCCGTCTCGATCGTCACCACGACCGGTTTCGCGACCGCCGATTTCGACCTGTGGCCGGAATTCTCGCGGGCACTGCTGTTCCTGTTGATGTTCGTCGGCGGCTGCACCGGTTCCACCGGCGGGTCGGTCAAGGTGATTCGCGCGATGATCCTGCTGAAGAAGCTGAGCATCGACTTGAAGCAGCTGCTGCGGCCGCGGGCGGTGCTGCCGGTGCGGATCGGCGACAAGGCGGTGCCGGCCGACGTGGTGACCTCGGTGACGACGTTCATGCTGTTGTTCCTCGGCCTGTTCGGCACCGGCGGCCTGGTGCTGTCGTTCACCGGGCTGGATCTGGTCAGCGCGTTTTCGGCCTCGGCCGCCTGTCTCGGCAACATCGGGCCGGGCTTCGGCGCGGTGGGGCCGATGCAGAACTACGCCGCGCTGGATCCGACCGCGAAGATCACCCTGACGGTGCTGATGATCGTCGGGCGGCTGGAGCTGTACACCGTGCTGGTGCTGCTGTTCCTGTGGCGGCGTCAGTGAGCGGCGGGCCCCGCGGCTCGGCTAGAATGGAACGGTCCGGAGGGCAGGCGATGACGATCAAGGAGCGTCTGGGCCAGGACCAGAAGGCGGCGATGAAGTCCGGCGACAAGGCGCGGCTGGGCGTGATCCGGATGCTGCGCTCGAAGCTGCAGGAAGCCGAGGTCGCCGGCCGCGGTAAACACGGACTCGACTACACGCTCGAGGACGACGAGGCGCTCCGCGCCATCGCGAGCTACGCCAAGCAGCGGCGCGAGTCGATCGAGGCCTACCGGCAGGGCGGCCGCGAGGAGCTGGCCCGGGCCGAGGAGGCGGAGCTCGCGATCATCCAGGAGTACCTGCCCCGGCAGCTCGGCGAGGACGAGATCAAGCGCATCGTGCGCGCGGCCGTCGAGGCCACCGGCGCCGCCTCGCCGCGGGACATCGGTGCGGTGATGAAGCAGGTCATGCCGCAGCTGGGGGGTCGCGCCGACGGCAAGCTGGTCAACCGGCTGGTGCGGGAAGCGTTGACCGGCGGCGACGGCTCCTGAACCGATGACGGAGCGGGGCCGCACGCGCCGCATCCTGCGCGACCGCGCGCTCGGCGAGCGGGTCCACGGCGAGGTGCAGGGACGGCGCGCCCCGGTCTACCAGGCGGTGTATCGGCTGGTGCGGAGGATCCCCAAGGGCCGCGTGATGACCTACGGGCAGATCGCCACGCTGCTCGAGAACCGGATCTCGCCGCGCGCCGTGGGCTGGGCGATGCACGGCTGTCCCGACGACGTGCCGTGGCAGCGCGTGGTCAACGCCTCGGGCGGTTGCTCGACCGACCGGCTGCCCGACACGCCCGGGGGCCTGCAGCGCGCGATGCTGGAGAGCGAGGGCGTCGAGTTCCGCGACAACGGCACGCTCGACCTGGCGCTCTACCGCTGGGCCCCGCGACGCTGAAGCGCCCGGTCACGCGGCGCAGACGAAATCCCGCTCTTCGAGGAAGCCCAGCGCGGCCAGTCGGTCCCGGATCTGTCGTCGCGCCCGCTCGCGCGCGACCGAGGCGACCAGCGGCAGCCGCGGCAGCTCCGCCAGGCGCTCCGGCGCGACGACCTCCGCGCCGTGGATCCGGTTGCCCAGGCGACCCGGGTGCAGCTCGATGATGAAGGCCGGCCGCCGTCCGTGCTCGGCCAGCGCCCGTCGCAGCCCGCGGCCCGTCGAGCCGTAACCCCACAGGATGTAGCGCGGGTCGCCGGCGAGAAAAGCGCTCGCCAGGAAGGCGGCCTTGCAGGCCGTGAAGCGCTCGATGCGGTACGCCGCCGACGAGCGGGAGAGGCTGCCCGGCTCGCTGCGCCACGAGACGAGCCGCTCGGGCACCACACCGATCCGTCGCCCCGCCGCCAGCAACCGCAGCACCAGGTCGTAGTCCTCGGGCCAGCCCCGGTCGCGGTAACCGAACGCGGTCAGCGCGTCGCGCCGGATCGTCAGCGCCGGATGCGCCACCGGGCACTCGACGAACGCCTCGCGCCGGACGTCCCGTTCGGTCCGGATCGCGTCGAGCCAGCGCTCGTAGCGACGCATCCCGTCGCCGAGGCCGCGACGCGGAAACAGGCGCACGCGGCAGCCGACCGCGACCAGCCCCGGGTCGTCCTCCAGCACGCCGAGCTGGCGGGACAGCCGGCGCCGGTGCATCAGGTCGTCGGCGTCCATGCGGGCCACGAAGTCGCCGCGGCACGCGGCCAGCCCGCGGTTGAGGGCCTCCACCAGGCCCCGGTGCTCGCCGCCGAGCAGACGGAAGCGCGGGTCGCGGCGCGCGAACGACCGGGCGATCGAGGCCGTGGCGTCGCTCGACCCGTCGTCGACGACGAGGCACTCCCAGCGCGTCTCGGTCTGCCGCGTGATGCTGCGCAGGCACGCCGCGAGCGTCGCCCCGGCGTTGTAGGCCGGCAGCAGGATCGACAGCCGGGGCCGCCTTTCCAGGGCCGGGCCGGCATTCCCGGCTCCGGGACTCGATCGGGTCACAACGGGCTCGCCGTGGGACCGGGACAGCGATAGACTGGCCCGAGATTCGGCACGGGCGTCGTGGCGCGGCGCAGGGAACATATCGATGGACGATGATACCCGGCGGGGAGCGAGAAGCGCGGTGGCGCTGCTCGTCGCGGCGCTGGCCGGCCCGGTCCCGGTGCTCGCGCAGGGCGAGCAGCCCAGCCCGGTACGGTTCACCGAGGTCCAGGCACGGTCGGTGGCGCGGTCGGTGACGCTTCCGGGGACGGTCGAGTCCACCAGCGCCAGCCGGGTCGCCAGCGAGGTCGACGGCGTCGTCGAGCAGCTGGCGGCGCAGGAAGGCGAGGCCGTCGCCGCGGGCGCACCGCTGGTGCGGTTGCGCACGACCAACCTGGAGCTGCGGCTGCGCGCCGCGCAGGGCCAGCTCAAGGAGGCCGCGGCGCGGCTGGACCTCGCCCAGCGCAACCTGGAGCGCGCGCGCGAGCTGTTCGATTCGGGCGTGATCTCGCGTCGCGACTTCGACGACGCCTTCTCGGACCAGACGGCCTGGCAGGGGCGCGTGGATGCGCTCGACGCCGAGATCGAGCGGATCCGGGTCGATCTCGCGCGGTGCACGATCCGTGCGCCGTTCCGCGGCGTCGTGGTGCTCGAACGCACCGAGGTCGGCCAGTGGGTCGGTGTGGGCGACGCGGTGATGGACGTGGCGGCGCTCGATTGGCTCGAGGTGCGCGTGGACGTCCCCGAGACCTACTTCTCCGGCCTGCGCGCGGGCGCCACCGCCTCGGTCAGCTTCGAGTCGCTGCCCGGCCTGACCGTCGAGGGGCGGGTGACCACGATCGTGCCCCGCGCCGCCGCGGAAGCGCGGACGTTCCCGATCAAGGTCCGCGTCCCGAACCGTGAGCTGCGGATCGGCGTCGGCATGCTGGCCCGCGTCGACCTGCCGCTGGGCCGGAAGGACGAGGCGCTGCTGGTCCCGAAGGACGCGATCGTCCGCCAGGGCGAGCGCCAGTTCGTCTACAAGATCAAGGGTGACGACACGATCGCTTCCGTCGACGTGACCGTCGGTCGCGGCGTGGGCGCCTGGGTCGTCGTCGAGGGCCCGCTGAAGAGCGGCGAGCGCGTGGTGACGCGCGGCAACGAGCGGCTCCAGCCGGGCCAGGCGGTCGCGGGCCGGCCGCTGGAATACGAGCTCCCGTGAAGATCACCGAACAGGCGATCCGGAGCCCGGTCACGACCACCGTGGGCGTGATCCTGCTGGTGATGTTCGGCGTGATCGCGTTGGTCCGCATTCCGGTCCAGCTCACGCCCGCGGTCGAGGAGCCCGAGATCACGATCACCACGCGCTGGCCGGGGGCCAGCCCGCTCGAGATCGAGCGCGAGATCGTGGACGAGCAGGAGGAGCAGCTCAAGTCGCTCGAGGGCCTGGTGCGGATGGAGAGCCAGAGCCAGGACAGCCAGGGCGAGATCCTGCTGCGGTTCCAGGTCGGCACCGACGTCGACACCGCGCTGATCCGGGTCGGCAACCGGCTCGAGCAGGTGCCGTCGTATCCCGCCGACGCCGACAAGCCGGTGATCCGCAGCGCCAGCAGCCAGAGCGGCGGCATCGCCTGGTTCATCCTCCAGCCGCGCAAGGTCGACGGCTTCCAGGGCGACATGTCGACGCTGCTCGACTTCGCCGACGACTTCATCAAGCCGGAGATCGAGCGCGTTCCGGGTGTGTCGGCCTCGAACATCTACGGCGGCCGCGAGCGCGAGCTGCAGGTGCTGGTCAACCCGGCCGAGCTGGCCGCGCGCAAGATCACGTTGAACGAGCTGGCGGCGGCGCTGGACCGCGAGAACCGCAACTGGAGCGGCGGCGACTTCGACGAGGGCAAGCGCCGCTACGTGGTGCGGACCGTCGGCGAGTACGGCTCGCCCGAGGACGTCGAGAGCATCGTCGTCGCGGTGCGCGATGGCGTTCCGGTGTACCTGCGCGACGTGGCCCGGGCGCGGCTGGACTACCGCAAGGATCGCGCGCGGGTGTTCCAGACCGGCCGGCAGATCCTGGCGATCAACGCGCAGAAGGAGCCGGGCTCGAACCTGCTCGAGGTGATGGACGGCATCCGTGAAACGGTCGTGGCGTTGAACGCCCAGCGGCTCCGCGAGCGCGGGCTGGAGATGGTCCAGGTCTACGACGAGACGGACTACATCGAGAGCGCGATCTCGCTGGTGCGCCAGAACGTCATGGTCGGCGGATTGCTGGCGATCATGGTGCTGCTGTTGTACCTGCGCAGCGGCACCAGCACGCTGGTGATCGCGGTGGCGATCCCGATCAGCATCATCGGCGCGTTCTTGATGATGGCGCTGTTCGGCCGCACGCTGAACGTGATCAGCCTGGCCGGGATGGCCTTCGCCGTGGGCATGGTCGTCGACAACTCGATCGTCGTGCTGGAGAACATCTACCGCCACCGCCAGATGGGGAAATCGCGTCTGGCCGCCGCGCACGACGGAGCGCGCGAGGTCTGGGGGGCGGTGCTGGCCAGCACGTTGACCACGATCGCGGTGTTCGTCCCGGTGGTGTTCATCGCCGGCGAGGCGGGACAGCTGTTCGGGGACATCGCGATCGCGATCAGCTGCGCGGTGGGGCTGAGCCTGGTGGTCTCGATCACCGTGATTCCCAGCATGTCCGGGAAGATCCTCTCGCTGCGCGGGCTCCGGCAGCAGCAGAGCGGGGCGCGCGACCTGTGGGGCGGCGTCGGCATCGCCAGCGCGTTCACCCGCCGCGTCAGCGATACCGTGTACTGGATCACCGGCTCGACCCTGCGGCGGCTGGCGGTCGTGGTGGCGCTGACGGTGGCGGCCGTGGGCCTGAGCTGGCTGCTGCTGCCCAAGACCGAGTACCTGCCGACGGGGAACCAGAACTTCGTGTTCGGCCTGTTCCTGCCGCCGCCGGGCTACAGCCTGGACGAGGTCTCGGCGGCCCAGGAGGTGTGGGCCGAGGAGCTCCAGCCGCTGTGGGAGGCCGAGGCGGGATCGCCCGAGGCGCTGCGGATGCCCGGCGGCGGCCTGCGCAACTACTTCTACGTGGCGCTGAACAGCCTGGCCTTCATGGGCGCGCGGGCCAACGACGAGGAACGGGTGCGCGAGCTGCTGGAGCCGTTCCGCACGGCGGCGCGACGGATCCCCGGCGGGATCTTCGTGATCAACCAGCGCAGCCTGTTCGAGCGCGGGCTCGACGAGGGGCGCACGATCGACGTCGAGCTGAACGGTCCCGAGCTGGACCGGCTGCTGGCGATCGGGCTCGAGGTGTTCCTCAGGACCGGGGACGCGGTGCCGGGCTCCCAGGCGCGGCCGATCCCGAGCCTCGAGCTGGGGAACCCCGAGGTGCAGGTGCGGACCCACCGGCGCCGCGCCGCCGAGCTGGGCCTGTCCAACCGCGAACTGGGCTTCGCGGTCAGCGCGCTGGTCGACGGCGCCAAGGCCAGCGACTACCAGTTCGAGGGCAAGGAGATCGACCTGGTGCTCAAGGCCGACGAGGCCTACACGCGGCGGACGCACCTGCTGGATGAGATGCCGATCGCCACGCCCGACGGCCGCGTGGTGACGCTCGGCTCCGTGGCCGAGATCTCGGAGGTCACGGGGCCGGCCCAGATCAACCACGTCGAGCGCGAGCGCACCGTGACGATCCGGATCACGCCCAGCGAGCAGATGCCGCTCGAGACCGCGATGGAGCGGATCGAGAGCGGGATCCTCGCCCCGCTGCGCGACGAGGGCCAGCTCGCCGGCCTGTACCGCGCGCACCTCAGCGGCACCGCCGACAAGCTGACCGCGACCGGCCGTGCGGTGTTCTGGAACTTCCTGCTGGCGCTGGTGATCACGTACCTGCTGATGGCGGCGCTGTTCGAGAGCTTCCTCTACCCGTTCGTGATCATGTTCAGCGTGCCGCTGGCCGCGCTGGGCGGGTTCTTGGGCCTGGCGCTGATGAACGTCTTCACGTTCCAGCCGCTCGACGTGCTGACGATGCTCGGCTTCATCATCCTGGTCGGCACGGTGGTCAACAACGCGATCCTGATCGTGCACCAGTCGCTGAACCACCTGCGCGACGAGGGGCTGGAGCCGCGTGAGGCGATCCGCGAGGCCGTACGCAACCGCATCCGCCCGATCTTCATGAGCGTCAGCACCTCGGTGTTCGGCATGCTGCCGCTGATCCTGTTCCCCGGCGCGGGCTCCGAGCTCTACCGCGGCCTGGGCAGCGTGGTCGTCGGCGGTCTGATCGTCTCGACGGTGTTCACGATCTTCCTCGTCCCGGCGCTGTTCAGCCTGAGCCTCGACGTGCGCGAGGCGCTGGCGCGGCGGGTGCGTGCGGTGCTGGGGTCGGAGAGCGGGGACGTGGCCGCGGGGTGAGCGGGAATCGGATCCCCGACGATCGAGAAAACCCAAAACCGGACCGCGCCACTCGACAATTCGCAACAGCGCCGGGTTGCGCCCGCCGCGCCGTCGCGTAACTCCGAAACGACCCGAACCGCAGATGCCAGCCCCGGTTGCCCGGGGACCAGGAGACGACCATGCGACGTAACGTCCTCCCGTCCCTCGCCGCGCTGTTCGCCGTCGCGGCCCTGACCGCGCTGCCGCTCTCCGCGCCGCGGGCCGGCGAGCTCGAGCCGCCGGGCCCGCCCGCGCCGACGATGAAGACGCTGGACCAGGTCGAGCCGCGGACGCCGATCCGCGCCGCGGACCTGCCGCTGACGATCACCCAGCCGGGCTCGTACTACCTGGCCGAGAACGTCACGGGGGCGACGGCCGGCATCACGATCCAGGCCAGCGGAGTGACGCTCGACCTGATGGGCTTCACGCTGGAGGGCAGCCAGTTCAGCGGGACCGGCATCGAGGCCGCGCCGGGCGTGGTCAACGTGACCGTCAGGAACGGGACCGTGCGCTACTGGAACACCGGCGACGGCATCAAGCTGAACGACGGCTCGCGGGTGATCGACGTCAGGGCGCTGGACAACTACTACGACGGTATCGAGACCGGTGCCGACAGCCGCATCGAGGGCTGCACGGCCAGCGGAGGGCAGTTCGGGATCGTGACCGGCGATCGCTCCGAGGTGATTCGTTCGAGCGCCAACGACAACGGGGGCACCGGCTTCAGCCTCGGGCGAAACTCGGTGCTCCGGGGCTCCATCGCGGTGGGTAACGGGATCGCTGGCGGTGCGGGTGCGTACGCTGATCAGGGGAGCTACATCGAGGGCAACGTCTTCAGCGGCAACTTCGGGGATGGCCTGCGAGCGCAGACCAGGAGCATCGTTCTCAACAATGTGGCCCGCGAGAACGGGGAGGACGGCATCCACGTCTGGAGCGAGGCGCTCGTCCAGGGGAACAACGCGTCCGGCAACGGCACCGGCGCCGGGGGCGGTGCCGGGATCTACGTCTTCGGGTCCAGTAACCGCATCGACGGCAACACGGTCGTGTTCAACGACCGCGGGATCGACGTGGATGCGAGCGGGAACGTCATCGTGCGCAACAACGCCATCGGCAATGCGCCCGACTACGACATCGTGGCCGGCAACGACGTCGGCCCGATCGGCCCGGCCGCCACCGCGACGAGCCCGTGGGCCAACATCCGGCAGTTCTGAAGGGCACGATCTTGAGTCACCCATCCGCTCGTGCCCGGATGCGGCGGCGGGGCGCCGCAGCGATCGCGCTGTCTCCGCTGCTCGTCGCATTCGTCTCGGTCACCGTTCTCCGCGCCGAGAACATCGATCCCGCCGAGAACGGCTCGCGCTACGCCTGGAGCGAGAACGCCGGCTGGCTGAACTGCGATCCCGACGACGCGACGCGCCCGGGCGTCCAGGTCGACGACTTCGAGCTGACGGGCTGGATGTGGGGCGAGAACCTGGGCTGGGTCAGCCTGTCGTGCAAGAACACCGGCTCCTGCGACACGGTCGGCTACGGCGTGCGCAACGACGGGCGGGGCGTGCTCGCGGGGCAGGCCTGGAGCGAGACCGCCGGCTGGATCGACTTCGGACCGTTCGCGGGATCGCCCGAGATCGACGCGGGCACCGGCGACTTCCGCGGCCACGCCTGGAGCGAGAACCTCGGCTGGATCTCGTTCCGCTCGGACGGCCCGAGTCCCTTCCGCGTGGTCACGGCCTGGCGCTGCGATCCGGCGCCGGCCCCGCCGGAGGAGTTGCCCGTGCTCACCGTGCGCCGCGAGAAGGACGAGGTGGTCCTGAGCTGGAGCGCGCCGAGGGAGGCGACCGGGTACGACGTGGTCGAGGGCGATCTGCTGATGCTGCGCGAAGCCGACGGGGACTTCGCCGCGGCCGAGACGCGCTGCCTGGCCGACGACCGGACCTCGCTCGAGCTGCGCGGGACGATCGACAGCTTCGAGTGGGCGTTCTACCTGGTCCGCGCGGTCAACTGCGGAGGCGCCGGCTCGTACGCCTCGGGGGGCGCCGACTACCGGAACCGGGACGAGACGATCCTCGAATCGCCGGAGGCCTGCCCGTGAAGCCGGGCGTCGGACCGCTCACGGGCAGGGCGTGAAGTTGCTCCGCTCGGTGCAGCTCGCGTCGCCCAGCGTCCCCTCGGCGCCGGCCGTCTCCGCGGTGATCAGGTAGGAGAACGCGGCGCCGGGCGCCGGGACCTCCGCATCGGCAAGCGCCGTGTCCGTGCGGTCGCCGTCGAGGTCGTTGCGGCACGCGCCGTAGTTGCCCGCGGCCAGGTTCGCCACGTCGTCACGGTAGACGTTGTACTCGTCCGG
>JBFKMV010000049.1:0-28069 GCA_041629655.1 Candidatus Polarisedimenticolaceae bacterium | reverse complement strand
CCGCTTCCCCGAGAAGCTGAGCGTGCAGTTCTTCACCGACAGCGGGCGCACCGGGCAGCCGTTCTACTTCGACGAGTTCGATCCCCACGAATCATCGCAAACCTGGCAGGTCGACCGTCTGGAGTTCGACCGGATGCTGCTGGACCACGCCCGCGACCAGGGCGTCGAGGTCGCAGAGGGCGTCAACGTCCGGGACGTGCTGTTCGACGGCGGGCGGGCCCGCGGGGTCCGCGCCGAGCTGCCCGACGGCAGCCCGGCCGAGATCGCCGCGCGGGTGGTCGTCGACGCCACGGGCCAGAGCGCGATGCTGTCGCGCAAGCTGGGGCTCAAGCTCACCGATCCCAAGCTGCGCCACTGCTCGTTCTACACGCGGTTTCGCGGGGCCCGGCGCGACGGCGGCCGCGACGCCGGGGCGACGCTGATCTACTGGACCCGCGGCAAGCGCGCCTGGTTCTGGTTCATCCCGCTGCCCGGCGAGCTGACCAGCGTCGGCGTCGTCGGGCCCGTGGAGCACCTGCTGCAGGGCCGTGAGGGCGGCCCGCAGGCGGTGTTCGACGAGGAGCTCCAGGAGTGCCCGGCGCTGGGCGAGCGGCTGCGCGAGGCGCAGCAGGCCGGCGAGGTGGAAGTCATCCGCGACTTCTCGTACCTCTCGCGGCGGATTGCCGGGGACGGCTGGGTGATGGCCGGTGACGCGTTCGGCTTTCTGGACCCGATCTACTCCACCGGCGTGTTCTTCGCCCTGACCTCGGGCGAGTTCGCCGCGGACTCGATCCTGGAGGGCCTCGCCACCGGCGACCTCTCGGCCCGGCAGCTCGGCAAGCACGGCGAGCGTTACGTGGCCGGGATGGAGGCGATGCGGCGGCTGGTTTACGCCTACTACGACGAGTCGTTCCACTTCGGCGAGTTCCTCAAGCGGCACCCCGAGTGCCGCGAGCCGCTGGTGCACCTGTTGATCGGCAACGTGTTCCGGGCCTCCACCGACGGCCTGTTCGAGTCGATGCAGCAGACGATCGCGCTGCCCGAGCCGCGCACGCTGGAAGGCATCGGGGAGCCGCAGTGAGCGGACGCGGGCTGCGCGGGATGCTCTACGCCGGGCTGGTCGTGGCGTACCTGCTGCACAACGACCTGTGGCTGTGGGACGACCCGCGGCTGATCGCCGGTCTGCCGGTCGGCCTGCTGTACCACGTGCTGTTCTGCTTCGCCGTGGCGGGGTTGATGGCCGCGCTGTCGCGCTTCGCGTGGCCGGCCGAGCTGGAGCGGGAGACCGAGGACCGTTGACCCTGGCGATCATCGTCGCCTACCTCGTGCTGGTGCTGGCGATCGGCTCGCTGAGCCACCGGCTGTTCCGGGGCACCGGCGAGGACTACTTCCTGGCCACCCGCACGATCGGTCCGTTCATGCTGCTGATGTCCCTGTTCGGGACGCACATGACGGCCTTTTCGCTGCTCGGAGCCTCGGGTGAGGCCTACCGCTCGGGGATCGGCGTGTTCGCGCTGATGGCCTCGTCGTCGGCGCTGGTCGCGCCGGTGGTGTTCTGGTTCGTCGGTGTCCGGCTGTGGGCGGTCGGCAAGCGCCACGGCTACCTGACCCAGGTGCAGTACTTCCGCGAGCGCTGGGACTCGGGAGTGCTGGGGCTGGTGCTGTTCCTGGTGCTGGTCGTGCTGTTGATCCCGTACCTGCTGATCGGCGTGATGGGCAGCGGGATCACGCTGAACGAGATCACCGGCGGCACCGTGCCGGAATGGGCGGGCAGCCTCGCGGTCTGCCTGGTGGTGATGGGCTACGTGACCTACGGCGGCCTGCGCGGCACCGCCTGGGCCAACACCTTCCAGACCCTGCTGTTCATGCTGCTCGGGGCGGCGACCTTCTTGTGGATCGTGCGCCAGCTGGGCGGGCTCGGGCCGGCGATGGAGCGGGTGGCCGAAACGCGGCCGGACCTGTTGGTCCGCGGCGACCGCATCCGGCCGCTGCAGATGCTGAGCTACACGCTGATCCCGCTGTCGGTGGGGATGTTCCCGCACATCTTCATGCACTGGCTGACCGCGCGGCGGGCGCGCGCCTTCCGGCTCTCGATGATCGGCTACCCGCTGTGCATCGCCGTGGTCTGGGTGCCCAGCGTGCTGCTGGGGGTGCTGGGAGGCGTCGACGTCCCGGGGCTCGAGGGGCCCGCCTCGAACTCGATCCTGATCCTGATGATCGACCGGCACGCCCCGGAAGTGCTGGCGGGATTCCTCGCCGCCGGCGTGTTCGCCGCGATCATGTCCAGCCTCGACTCGCAGGTGCTGTCGCTGGGGACGATGTTCACCCAGGACGTGGTGCGCCGTTTCGGCTACCGGGACCGGATGAGCGAGCGCGGCCAGGTGATCGCCGGCCGGGTGTTCGTGAGCGGGATCCTGCTGCTCACGTGGCTGTTGTCGCTGGTGGCCAGTCGCAGCCTGTTCCGGCTCGGCGTGTGGTCGTTCAGCGGCTTCGCGGCCCTGCTGCCGCTGGCGCTGGCCGCGCTGTTCTGGCGCCGCAGCACGCGCCACGGGGCGCTGGCCGCGGTCGTGAGCGTGATCGTGCTGTGGGTCTACTTCGTGGCGCGGGGCTGGAACGACCCCGGCTACACCGTCGGCGGCACCGGGTTGATGCCGGTGGCGGTGATGCTGGCCGTCTCCAGCGCGACGCTGGTCCTCGTCTCGCTGGTGACGCGGCCGCCCCGCCGCGAGGTGCTGGCCCGCTTCTTCTCCTGAGCCGGACCGCCTAGAATGCGCGCATGAGCGAGACCCCGCTACGCATCGCGTACATCACGGCCGGCGCGGGCGGGATGTACTGCGGGAGCTGCCTCCACGACAACACGCTGGCGCGCGCGCTGCGCCGGCGCGGCCACGACGTCGCGTTGATCCCGACCTACACCCCGATCCGTACCGACGAGACCGACGGCAGCATCGACCAGGTGTTCTACGGCGCGGTCAACGTGTACCTGGAGCAGAAGTCGGCGCTGTTCCGGCACACGCCGTGGCTCGTCGACCGGTTGCTCAACGGGCCGCGGCTGCTGTCCTGGATCGCCCGCCGCGGCTCGACGATCGATCCCGCGGAGCTGGGCGACCTGACGTTGTCGGTCCTGGAGGGCGAGCAGGGCCGGCAGCGCAAGGAGCTGGAGAAGCTGGTGGCGTGGCTCGAGACCGACTTCAGGCCCGACATCGTCCACATCACCAACTCGATGCTGGT
Source organism: Candidatus Polarisedimenticolaceae bacterium (assembly GCA_041629655.1). GTDB lineage: Bacteria > Acidobacteriota > Polarisedimenticolia > Polarisedimenticolales > Polarisedimenticolaceae > JBFKMV01. The sequence continues at coordinate 24,859 of JBFKMV010000049.1, read as the reverse complement.
CGGCCTGGCGCGCCGGATCAAGCAGCGGTTGGGGGTGCCGGTGCTGTGCTCGCTGCAGGGCGAGGACCTGTTCCTCGAATCGCTGGCCGAGCCGTTCCGGCGCCGCGTCCACGACAAGCTGATCGAGCGCGTGCGCGACGCCGACGGCCTGGTGGTGAACAGCGACTACTACGGCCGCGCGATGACGGAGTACCTGCGCCTGCCGCCGGGGCGGCTGCACCTGGTGCGGCTGGGCCTGAACCTGGACGGGCACGGCGCGGCCCCGCCGCCCGCCGACGACGCACCGTTCACGATCGGCTACATGGCGCGGCAGTGCCCGGAGAAGGGCCTGCACCTGCTGGTCGAGGCGTTCCGGCGCCTGGCCGAGGCCAGCGAGCCCGGCGCGCTGCGGCTGCGCGTCGCCGGCTATCTCGGCCCGCGCGACGAGCCCTACGTCGAGGAGATCAGGCGGCAGGTGCGGGGCTGGGGGCTCGACGGCGCGGTCGAGTTCCTCGGCGAGGTGGACCGCGCCGGGAAGATCGCGCTGCTGCAGTCGCTGCACGTGCTGAGCGTGCCGACGATCTACCGCGAGCCGAAGGGGCTGTTCGTGCTGGAGGCGCTGGCCAACGCGGTGCCGGTGGTCGTCCCGTCCCACGGCGCGTTCCCCGAGCTGATCGAGGCCACCGGCGGCGGCGTGCTGGTGGAGCCCGAGTCGGCCGACGCGCTGGCGACGGGGTTGCTGGAGCTGCGGGACGATCCGGGGCGGCGCGGCGAGCTGGGACGCCACGGCCAGCGGCGCGTGCGCGAGCGCTTCAGCGACGAGGCGGAAGCACGGGCGATGCTGGAGGTGTACGCCGGCGTCGCCGACGCGTGTACGTCGGGCGGTGTTTCGGGATAGGATGGCCCACCGCGGCAGGAGGACCCCGTGAGCCAGGACAGCTCGGAGCGACGCGCGCACGAACGGCACCCTGTGCGGTTCGAGGTCGAGGCCCGGCCGGCGGACGGCGGCCCGGCGGCGCGGATGCAGGCCCGGAACCTCTCGATGGGCGGCCTGTTCTGCGTTTCGGCGGTCGGCCACGCGCCGATGACCCGGCTCGAGGTGCGGCTGCTGCTGCCGGCGCTGACGTCCGGCAGCGAGGAGCTCACGGTCGGGGCGACGGTGGTCCGACGGGTCGAGCGGCCCGAGGCCCCCGAGGACGAGCGCTGGGAGCTGGCGCTGCTGTTCACCGGGCTCGGGGACGATCTGCGCGAGCGTCTGGAGCATCACCTCACGGCGGACCCCGAGGACTGAGCCGGCCCCGGGAACGACTGGAAATACGGCCCTCCGGAACTCATATTCCCGTCCATATGCGGCTCCTGTCTCATGAGTCCAGGGGGAGGGGTGCGGCCGCCGGATGCCGGGGCGCCAGCCTGGTCGAGCTGCTGGCGGTCCTGGCCATTCTGGCCTTCGCCGTCGGCATGGCCGCGGTGTACCTCGACGCCGTCGAGTCCCCGCTCGCGGCGGGGCTGGACCAGGTGGCGGGACGACTGCGACAGGCCCGTGCGGGTGCGATCGCCACGACATCGGCGTACCGCGTCCGCTCGTTCGGCTCCCGGGAGCTGATCGGAGAGTCCGCCGCGAACTGCGCCGCGGGTACCTGGGTCGTGGATGCGGGGCTTCGGCTCGAGCTGCCGCGTGACGTCGCGTTCACCGGCGATCCCTGGCAGGTGTGCTACGGCAGCCAGGGCCTGTCCAGCGACAACGTGACGATCGGGCTGTGGCACCCGGAGCTGGGGAACGGACAGCTCGAGGTGCTGCGTGGCGGCGCCACGAGGGTGCTGCCGTGAGCCGCGACGAACGGGGTTTCTCGTTGCTCGAGGCGCTGTTCGCGATGGCGATCCTGGCGATCCTGCTCGCGGGATTGATGCCGGGGTTCCTGGTCTACGCCGACGCCAACACCCATAACGAGCTACGGACCGGCGCGGTCCAGGCCGCGCGCAAGCAGCTCGAGACACTGCGCCTGGCCAATCCCCCGGACCTCCCGTCGAGCGGGAGCGTCGGCCCGGAGGTCGTGGAGGTGGGCGGCCGCTCGTACGACGTGTTGACCCGTTACTGCGTCGTCGCCGCGCTGTGCGACGACGTCACCCGTCACCTGATGGTCGAGATCAGCCATGAAGGCCGAAAGTACTACGTTGCCGAGACGGTCTACACCGCCCTGCGCTAGCGGCTACTCCGTCGTGGGCCTGCTGGTGGCGATGACGGTCACGCTGGCCGTCACGGCCGCCGCGCTGTCGATGGCGCTCTCGGGCCGGCGGCTGTACGAGAGCGACCAGCGCCGGACCACCGTGAACCAGAGCCTGCGGGCGGGCGTCGACCTGCTGGGGCTCGACATCCAGCGCGCGGGCCAGCGGCTGCCCGCCGACTGTCCGGCGATCGAGATCGAGGACGGGGCGGCCGGAGCGCCGGACCGGCTGATCCTGCGCCGGAACCTGATCGACGCCGTGCTGCCGGTGTGCGCGGACATCCTCGCCGGCGGCGCGAGCACCGACGTCGCCGTCGCCGACACCGTGGCCCCGGTCCCGGCGGGCTGCAACCCCTCGCCCGACGCCGATGCGGACGGCTGGCCGGACGATCTGGAGGCCTGGCGGGATTACCGGGTCGCGGAGGGCGGGGCCGTCCCGGCGTTCCTGTGGAATCCCACCTCGCGCGTCGGCGAGTTCTTCCTCTACGACGCCGAGGACAACGTCAACCACACGCTGCACAAGGCCAACGCCGACCTGTGGCAATTCGCCTACGGCGTCGCGGACCAGGCGCGCGTCTACCTGCTGGAGCAGCGGGCGTTCTCGCTCAACGGCGAGCTGCTGGAGTGCGTGCTCAACGAGGACGTGACCACCGCGGTGAACCTGGTCGGTACGCTGTCGGACTTCCAGGTGCGGGCGACGCTCCAGGACGGCACGGTGCTCGATGCCCTCGGTCCGCTCGACGACTGGACTGGGCTGCGGTCGCTGGAGATCTCGCTGGAGGGCCAGGCGAGCGGGCAGAACCGGACGCTCCGGCGCCGGCTGACCACCGAGTTCGCCCCGCGCAACGTCCTGTCCTTCGGACGGGCGTCATGACCGCGGTCCCGGGGAACGAGCGCGGCATCGCGCTGGTCACGGTGCTGCTGCTGGCAGCGGTGCTGCTGGCGCTGCTCGTCGCTTACTACACCGTGACGCTGACCGATCTCGGCGCGACCGGCTCGTCGATGGACAACGTGCGCGGCTTCTACGCCGCCGAGGCGGGAATCAACCTCCGGGCGCGCGACATCCGCGAGATCTTCATCGGTTACAACCGGCCGGCGGGAACCAGCCCGGACGAGGCGCCGGACGTTCCCTGCCGCGGCGGGAACGACGGCGCGGGCGACTTCGGCTGCGTGGCCTACGCGCTGCAGCAACGCTCGGTCGATACGTACGTGGTCGAAGACGCCGGCAACCCGTTCATGATCACGGTGCCCCGCGGCGAGTGGTTCCAGAACCTGAGCGCCCAGGTCTACCGCTACCGCATCTCGTCGACCGCGCGCAACGCCGCGGATGACGTCGAGGCGGCGCTCGACCTCGTGTTCCAGAGCCGTCTGATCCCGCTGTTCCAGTTCGCCGTGTTCTACAACAAGGACCTGGAGATCCTCCCCGGTCCGGCGATGGTGCTCGCGGGGCCGGTCCACACCAACGGCGACCTGTACCTGGACGCCGGCACGACCTTCGACATCCAGGGCCAGGTCAGCACCGCCGGGGACCTCTTCCGGGGCCGCAAGGAGGTCGATTCCTGCAACGGCGACCCCGTCCGGGTCGACGACCCCGCGGCCCCGCGCGAGTTGCCGCCGTGCGGCGGCGTGCGGACCCAGATCCTCGAGGGCGCGCTGGGGCCGTGGAACGGGATGATCGAGACGGGCGTCGAGGCGGTCACCGTCCCGGCACCGGAGGAGCTCGATGCGACTCCGGGCGCCCTGTATTGGGACCGCGCCGACCTCAGGATCATGCTCGATCTCTCGGCCGTGCCGCCGGTGATCGAGATCCGCAATCCGGACGACAGCGTGGACGGGGCGCGCACCGCGGCGCTCGGCGCCTGCGGCGCAGCGAGCCGCTCCACGAGCTTCTACAACTTCCGCGAGGCCACGGCGATCCAGATGCTGGACGTGAACCTCCGTCCGCTGCTCGACTGCGCCCACACCAATTTGCTGCTTTACGACAACCGGACGCTCGACGACACGACGGACGGGGGGTTGGTGTTCTACCTGGGAGTCGAGGGCCCGGCCGCGGCCGGTATCAACAACTACGGCGTGCGGGTCCGCGACGGCGGCGAGATCGCCGCCACCGTCGGCGGAGCGCCCGCGGTCGCCGGGCTGACGATCGCCTCCAACCAGGCGGCCTACATCCAGGGCGACTACAACGCGGTGGGCAAGCGACCGGCCGCCGTCCTGGCCGATTCCCTCAACATACTCTCGAAGGCCTGGAACGACGACAACAGTCTGGAGGAGCTCGGGGACCGCATCGCCGCCAGCACCACGATCAACGCGGCGCTGCTGGCGGGAACCGACACCAGCGGCGGCGTCGAGGGCGCGGCCGGCCACGACCTGGGCGGTTACAACGGCGGCGTCGAGAACTACCCCCGCTTCCACGAAAGGTGGACCGGGAGGACGCTGACCTACCGGGGCTCGTTCGTCAGCCTCAACACCCCCCGTCACGTGGACGGTGCCTGGGAGGACCAGAGCTACACCCCCCCGAACCGCGACTGGAACTACGACACCGACTTCAACGACGCCGCGAATCTTCCTCCGCTCTGCCCGCGCTTCGTGTACCAGAAGCAGGAGCTGTTCGACCGGCAGTTCGAGATGTGAGCGGGACCGGGCGGGAAAGGCGCAAGAAAGACGTCATGAGCAGCACGACACGAGGCGGCCACGGCAGATCCCACCGGCCCGAGCTGGGACCGTACCTCGAGCAGCTCCGGGCCCTGGCCGCGGAGAGCGGCGCGCAGGGTGGCATGCGGCTTCCCATCGGCAGTCGCGATCTCGAGCTGGGTGACTGGGAGCGGTCGGCGCTGGACGAGCTCGCCGCCGCGACGGACGCCGCGCCGGCGCGCTGGACGAGCCTGGTGGCCGAGGGGCTGGCCTTCCAGGTCAAGCTGCTCGTCGAGATGGAGACGCTGGACCTGACCGACGCGCTCGACCGCGAGCGGATCATCGGTGAGCTGTCGCAGAACGCCGTGATCGGCCTGTCGCTGATCGAGGCCGCGCAGCAAGAGATCAACCTCAACCTGCGGGCGGGCGAGATGAAGCTCGCCAAGCAGCTGACGGCCTTCCGCAACAAGATCAGCGCCGACCTGAACGAGATCGTCGACCGCATCGGCAAGGACGCGTTCGACGAGGCCCGCGGTGCCCCGGCGCCGCGGCCGGCCGCCACCCCCGACGAGCGACCGGAGGACGACCGCTCCTCCGGGCAGCGGCCGGCAGCCCAAGCCCCGGGCCGCGGGGAGCGGGGACGCCGGTCGGCGACCGCGACGACACCACGCCGCCGCTCGCGGAGCGCGGCCGGGCGCCGGGCCGCCGTGCCGAAACGGAGCGGTGGCCTCAAGCGGGCGCTGCTGGTGCTGGCGCTGGCCGCTCCGCTGATCCCGGCCGTGCTGCTGGTGCTGCCGCGCGGGGGTCAGCCGGCGGCGGAGACCCGCGGGGTGAGCCTGGCGACCTTCAAGCACCTCGACGAGGTGGTCGAGGTCTCGGTGGACCGGTCGAGCCTGTTCGTGCGCCTCGACACCCGGGCCTGGTCGGCGCTCGCGCCGTACGAACGCTACGGGCTGGCCAAGAAGATCGTCGGCGTCGCCGAGTCCTCCGGGTACAAGGGCGTGCTGCTGAGCACCACCCAGGGCCGGCACGTCGGCCAGTGGCTGAAGGACGGCGGCATCACGCTCTCGGGCGGCGCACCCGGTCAGCCCGGCGCCGCGCCGCGCTGACGCAGCAGCGCCGCCACTCCGGCATAGTCCTTCCCGCACTCGCCTTGCGGCGGCGGGTCCTGCGCGTCCTGGCGGCGTGCGTGGTCCTCGGCGATCCGGAGCGCCGTCCGCCCGTCGGGCGTGCGCGCGTCGATGTCGGCTCCGCGTTCGAGCAACATCTCGACGAATCGCCGCGAGTCGTGGGTGTAGCGCATCGCCACCGCGGCGTGCAGCGCGTTGCCGCAGGCGCGTTCATCGATGCGGTCCGGATCGGCGCCGTGCTCGATCAGCACCCGGCCGACCTCGACGTGCCCGACCGAGGCCGCGCAGAGCAACTCGCCGTCGTCCATCCGCGCGCCGCGGCGGAGCAGCTCGCGGGCCACGGCGACCTGGTTGCCGAACGCGGCCCAGCCCAGCGGGCTGAGTCCGGTCGAGCGGTCGTCGACCGCCGCGGGATCGCGGTCGAGCAACTCCCGCACGCGCTCCAGGCGCCCCAGGATCGCGGCCGAGCAGAGGTCCAGCTCGGCCCCGCGCGCCAGCAGCAGCTCGGTGATCTCCGGCACTCCGAACTCGATCGAGTCGTGGAGCGCCGTGCGGCCCTCGGCGTTGCGCGCCTCGAGGTCGATCCCGGCCTCGACCAGCACCCGGGCCGCGGCCGACTGCCGTGCGTGGACCGCCGCGTGCAGCCCGGTGCGGCCGTCCGACGCGGCGGTGGTTGCAGCTAGCAGCGCGGGGCGCTCGGCGACCAACCTCGCCAGCCTGGAGACGTCGCCGCTCCGGATCGCCGTGAAGTACGCGACCTCGCCCATCACGTCCCCAGTCTACAGCGCCTCTTGACACTGCGCGCCCCGGTGGCTTAGCGTCGCCGCCAGGGAGACCGCCACGAGATGTGGGACCTGCTGTTCGATTGGCCCGGCCTGGTGGAGCGCGGCTCCGACACCGTGATCTACTTCGTGCTGGCCGGGATCGGCACGCTGCTGTTCCTGATCCGGCTGGGCCTCGCGTTCTTCAGCGGCGGGGACGGCGACTTCGACACCGACGTGCACGCCGCCGCGCACAGCGACGGCTCGTTCACGTTGTTCTCGGTGCTGTCTGTGCTGGCCTTCTTCATGGGCACCGGCTGGATGGGCCTGGCCTGCCGGCTGGACTGGGGGCTGGGGCGACTGGCCTCGGCGTTGCTCGCCTCGGGGTTCGGCGTGGGGATGATGCTGGCGGCGTCGGGACTGGCCTACGCCACGCGACGTCTCAACCGCGACATCGACTACGACGTGGCGACGGCGATCGGGCGCACCGGCCGCGTCTACCTGACCGTGCCGGAAAAGGGCAAGGGCCTGGGGCAGGTCGAGATCAGCGTCTCGGGGCGCAAGAAGGTGCTGCGGGCGACCAGCGCCGGGCCGTCGATCGAGGCCTTCGCCGACGTCAAGGTGCTCGAGGTCCGCGACGACGAGACGCTGGTCGTCGAGCCGTTGAACTGAAACCGGGGGTAGCCATGTCATCGCTGCTGCTGCTCGCGTCGCTGAACTTCGGTGCCGTCGCGTTGATCGTGGTGCCGGTCCTGCTGGTGATGTTCTTCCTCACCATCCTGGTCCGGCAGTACCGGCGCTGCCCGTCCAACCGGGTGCTGGTGGTCTATGGCAAGGTCTCCGGCCAGCGCGCCGCGCGGTGCCTGCACGGCGGCGGCACGTTCATCATCCCGCTGCTCCAGAGCTACGCCTACCTGAACCTCGAGCCGATGACGATCGAGATCGAGCTGACCAGCGCGCTGTCCAAGAAGAACATCCGCGTCAACGTCCCCTCGACGTTCACGATCGGCATCTCGACCCAGCCCGACATCATGAACAACGCCGCCGAGCGGTTGCTGGGGCTCGGCGACAAGGAGGTCGCGGCGCAGGCGCGCGACATCATCCTGGGCCAAATGCGCCTGGTCATCGCGACCCTGTCGATCGAGGAGATCAACCAGGACCGCGAGAAATTCCTGGATCTCGTGAACAAGAACGTCAGCACCGAGGTCAACAAGATCGGTCTGGAGCTGATCAACGTCAACATCCGCGACATCACCGACGAATCGGGCTACATCGAGGCGCTGGGGCGCAAGGCCGCCTCCGAGGCGATCAACACGGCCAAGGTCGAGGTCGCCGAGGCGGACAAGCAGGGCTCGATCGGCGAGGCGACGGCCAACCGCGACATGCAGGTGCAGGTCGCCGAGCAACAGGCGATCTCGATCCAGGGCCAGAAGACCGCGGAGATGAACCAGCGCGTCAAGGTCGCCTCGCTCGAGGCCGAGGCCGTCGAGGGTGAGAACCAGGCCCAGGCCAACATCGCCGACTACCAGGCGACGCTGGCCGAGCGCCAGGCCCAGGCCAAGCGTCGCGGCGAGGTCGCCCTGGCCCAGTCCGCCCGCGACGTGTTGACCGCGGAGAAGGAACAGGAGCTGGCCCGGCTGGAGAAGACCCAGATCGCGCAGCAGATGATCGAGCGCAAGAAGGTCGAGATCGACGCCGAGGCCGAGGCCGAGCGGCTGCGCCGCATCGCCCGGGGCGAGGCCGACGCGGTCCTGGCGCGCTACCTGGCCGAGGCCGACGGCATCCGCAAGGTGCTCGACGCCAAGGCCGCCGGCTACGAGCACCTGATCCGGGTCTGCGGCGACCGCAAGGACCTGGCCCCGGCGCTGCTGATCATCGAGAAGCTGCCCGAGCTGGTCGCCGAGCAGGTCAAGGCGATCCAGAACCTCAAGATCGACAAGGTCACGGTGTGGGATTCGGGAGCCAACGGACACGCCAACGGCCCCGGCGGCTCGACCTCGAACTTCCTGCGCGGGCTGATCGGCTCGCTGCCGCCGATCCACGAGCTGGCCGAGCAGGCCGGCATCGACCTGCCGGAGGTGCTGGGCCGGGTCAAGCGCGACGCGCCGGAGCCGGGAGCCGCGCCGCCCGGCCCCGCGGGCAAGACGCCCCCCGCCGAAGGAGCCTGACCGGCGCTCACTCCACCCGGCGTGCCAGCCACACGATCGCCAGGCCGACGACGATCGTCGGCGGGCCCTCGCCCCAGCTCCAACGGGCCGGCATCCCGATCGCGAAGTCGAGCACCGTCAGCGCGGCGCCCAGCACCACCGTCAGCCAGCCCATCACCACCAGCAGGTCCCGGTAACGCCGGACGTCGCAGGCCACGTAGATCGTGAGCGCCCCCAGCATGGCGTAGAGGATCGACAGCGAACGCGTCAGGTACTCGGTCAGCGTCGAGTGGGGGTACGGCCCGAGCCCGAGCCAGTCGTTGATGGCGACCATGAAGCGCGTCGGCATCGCCGCCGGGACGATCGCGGAGGCGGCCATCCCGCCCATCACGATCAGCAGCCAGTAGAGGATCCGTTCCGCGGTTTTCGGTTTCATGGCCAGAAGCATACCCCGGCCGCGACCCGGTCGGCGATCTGCCCTACAATGGCCTCCGTCGAAGGAGCCACGTCCCGGATGCACGAGTTCACCACCCGGCGCAAGGTCGAGTTCGCCGACACCGACATGGCCGGCATCGTCCACTTCGCCCGTTACGCCGTGTTCATGGAGACCGCCGAGCACGAGTTCCTCGACGCGCTCGGCACCAGCGTGCACCTCGAGCTGGACGGCGTGAAGATCGGCTGGCCGCGCGTCCGGATCGCGCTCGAGTACAAGAACCCGGCGCGCTTCGGCGACGTGCTGGAGATCGAGCTGCGCGTGGTGCGCAAGGGCCGGACCTCGATGACCTACGGGTTCCGCTTCACCCGCGGCGACGGCGCCGAGGTGGCGGTCGGCGAGGCGACGTCGGTCTGCTGCGCCGTGGGCGACAACGGCACGCTGCGCGCGATCCCGATCCCGGAGGTCATCGCCGGCCAAGTCGAGCAGGCACCGAGGTGACCCGATGTCGGCGCTGAAGCTGCACCAGGTCTCCAAGAGCTACGACACCGGCCCGCAACGGCTGGAGGTGCTGCGCGAGGTCTCGCTGGAGCTCGCGCCGGGAGCGGCGCTGGCGATCACCGGCCCCTCGGGGTCGGGCAAGAGCACGCTGCTGCACATCGTGGGGACGCTCGACGAGCCGACCTCGGGCCGCGTGACCATCGACGGGGTCGAGCCGCACGCCATGAGCGAGCCCGAGCTGGCGCGGTTTCGCAACGACGCGATCGGCTTCGTGTTCCAGGAGCACCACCTGCTGCCGCAGTACACGGTGCTCGAGAACGTGCTGGTGCCGACCGTGGTCTCCCGGCGCGGTCGGGACGGCGCCGCCGAGCGCGCCCGCGAGCTGCTGGACCGCGTCGGCCTGGGCGCGCGGCTCGAGCACCGGCCGGCCGAGCTGTCAGGCGGAGAGCGCCAGCGGGTGGCGGTGGCGCGGGCGTTGATCAACCACCCGCGGCTGTTGCTGTGCGACGAGCCCACGGGGAGCCTGGACGGCCCGACCGCGGAGAAGGTCGGCGCGTTGTTGTTCGACCTGCACCGCGCGGAGGGCAACGTGCTGGTGGTGGTCACCCACAGCCGGGAGCTGGCCGGCCGCTTCGAGCGCCGTGCCGAGCTGAGGGACGGCCGGTGCTACGAGGCCTGATCCACTACTGGCGGATCAACCTGGCCGTCGTGCTGGCGGCGGCGGTGGCGACCTCGGTGTTGACCGGGGCGCTGCTGGTGGGCGACTCGGTGCGCGGCAGCCTGCGCGCGCTGACGCTGGACCGACTGGGGCGGATCGACGAGGCGCTGGTGACCGAGCAGCCCTTCCGCACCACGCTGGCCGAGGCGCTGGCGCCGTTCGAGGTGGCGCCGGCGCTGCTGCTGCGCGGCGCCGCGGTGCAGCCCGACACGGGCGCGCGGGCCTCGCAGGTCGCGATCCACGGCATCGATCCGCGCTTCCTCGCGCTGTACCCGGCGGAGCAGCGCTTCGACCTCGCGCGGCGCGAGGGCCAGGTCTTCCCCTCGCTGGCCCTCAACGAGACGCTGGCCCGCGAGCTGGGCGTGACGGCCGGAGACGCGGTGCTGCTGACCTTCAGCCGGCCGAGCCGGATCCCGCGCGACACGCTGCTGGGCGAGACCGACCCCGGCGACGTGCTGGCCACGCTGCGGCTCCAGGTCGCCGAGGTGCTGCCCGACCGCGGTGTCGGCCGCTTCGGGTTGACACCGCGACAGCAGGCCCCGCACAACGCGTTCGTCGAGCTGCGGCAGCTCCAGCGCGTGCTCCAGCAGCCGGGTCGTGCGAACGCGCTGCTGCTGGCGCGCGGCGGCAACCCGGGCGACCCGCAGCCGGCGCTGCGCCGGGCCCTGGAGCCGGAGGACCTCGGCGTCGTGGTGCGGTCCCGCGAGGACCGCGTCGCGGTCGAGAGCCGCGACTTCGTGTTCCGGCCGGACGTCGAGGCCGCGATCGAGCAGGCCGCGCGCGACCTGAAGCTGCCCGCGGTGCCGGTGGTGACCTACCTGGCGAACGAGATCCGGCTCGGGGAGCGGTCCGTCCCCTATTCGCTGGTCGCGGCGCTCGATCCGCTGGGCGCCCCGGAAAGCCTGGGCGTGCGGCTGGGCGCGGGCGGCGCACCGGCGCGGATCTCCCCCGACGGGATCCTGCTCAACACCTGGACCGCCGAGGACCTCGGGGCGGCGGTCGGCGACCGCGTCCGGCTCGAGTACTACGTGGTCGGCCCGCGCGAGCATCTGGGGGTGGAGCAGGTCACGCTGGTCGTCGAGGGCATCGTCGGGTTCCGCGGACTGGGCGCGGACCGCGATCTGGCGCCCGAGTATCCGGGCATCCAGGAGGCTGACGACATCGCCTCCTGGGATCCGCCGTTCCCGGTCGACCTCGACCGGATCCGGCCCCGGGACGAGGACTACTGGGACCGCTACCGCGCGACCCCCAAGGCCTTCGTGGCCCTGGCGACCGGGCGGCGGCTGTGGAGCACGCGCTACGGGGCCGTGAACTCGATCCAGCTCGCCGGGGCGCCCGCCGAGTCGATCGAGGCGACGGCCGAGCGCGTTCGCGTGGCGTTGGCCGGACGGCTGGAGCCCGAAGCGTTCGGCTTCCGCTTCCGGCCGGTGCGCCGCCAGGGGCTGGACGCGGCCAGCGGCGCGACCGACTTCGCGATGCTGTTCGTCTCGTTCAGCTTCTTCCTCATCGCCTCGTCGGCGTTGCTGATCGGGTTGTTGTTCGGGCTGGGGGTCGAGCAGCGCGCCCGCGAGATCGGCCTGCTGCTGGCGGTGGGCTACCCGCGGCGGCGCGTGCGGCTGCGCTGGCTCGGCGAGGGCTCGCTGCTCGCCGCCGCCGGCACGCTGCTCGGCGCGGCGGGTGGCATCGGCTACGCGTGGCTGATGCTGGTCGGGCTGCGGACGTTGTGGATCGGCGCGATCGGCTCCAGCCGCCTCGAGCTGTACGTCGCGCCGTCGAGCCTGCTGCTGGGAGCGGCGATCTCGATCGTGGTGATCCTGCTCAGCCTGCTCGGCAGCCTGGTCCGGATCGGGCGCGTGCCCTGCCCCGCGTTGCTGGCCGGCGGCTTCCGCGGACGCGAGCGGCTGCGCCGCGGGCGCCTCGCGCCCGTGCTGGCCTGGGGCGGGCTGCTGGCGGCGCTGGCGCTGGTGGCCACCGCGCTGGCGACCGGGGCGACCGAGTCGCCGGCGCTGGCGTTCGGAGCCGGGGCGGCGTTGCTGGCGTCCGGGTTGGCGTTCTTCCGGCTGTGGTGCCGCGGATCGCGCGGCGGCAGCCTGGCCCGCGGCGCTCGGGCGCTGGCCGGCATGGCGGCGCGCAACAGCGCCTGGAACCCCGGTCGCAGCATGCTCAGCGTGGCGCTGGTCGCCTCGGCGTGTTTCGTGATCGTGCTGGTTGCGGCGAGCCGGCACGACTTCGGCGACGAGCTGCGGGACCGGTCCTCGGGAAGCGGGGGTTTTTCGCTGCTGGCGCAGGCCGACGTCCCGCTGCACCAGGACCTCGGCCGGCCGGCCGACCGCGGCGAGCTGGGCTTCGACGACGAGGCCGAGCGAGCGCTGGAGGGCGTCGCCTTCTACCCGTTCCGCGTGCTGCCCGGCGACGACGCGAGCTGCCTCAACCTCTACCGTCCCGAGAAGCCGCGCGTGCTGGGCGTGCCCCCGGAGCTGGTCGAGCGCGGCGGCTTCACGTTCCAGAACAGCGTGGAGCCGCCCGACCCCGGGCGGCCGTGGTCGCTGCTCGAGCTACCGCAGCCGGACGGCGCTGTCCCCGCGGTCGCCGACGCCAACTCGGCGCAGTGGATCCTGCACAAGCAGCTCGGCGACGAGATCGAGATCGAGGACGACGCCGGCGGAACCGTGCGCCTGCGGCTGGTCGGCGTGCTGGCCAAGAGCATCTTCCAGAGCGAGATCCTGATCTCCGAGGCGGCGTTCCTGCGGCACTTCCCCGACCGCTCGGGCTACGGCTATTTCCTGATCGACGCTCCGCCGGAGCGCCTCGAGCCGGTGTCGGGCGCGCTCGAGTCGGCGCTGGCGCGGTTCGGGTTCGATGCGGTGACGACGGCCGAGAAGCTGGCCGCCTACCAGGAGGTCGAGCACACCTACCTGTCGACGTTCCAGCTGCTGGGCGGGCTGGGCCTGCTGCTCGGCACGCTGGGGCTCGGCGTGGTGCTGGTGCGCAACGTGATGGAGCGGCGCGGCGAGCTGGCCACGCTGCGCGCCTGCGGCTTCCCGCGGTCCAGCCTGGTCGGGCTGGTGCTGGCCGAGAACGGGTTCCTGCTGCTGGCCGGGGTGTCGATCGGCAGCCTCTCGGCGCTGCTCCCTTCGTTGCCGCGGCTGGTCCACGTACCCTTCCCCTGGACCTCCGTCGCCGGCACGCTGGGCGTGGTGCTGGTCGTCGGCATGCTGGCGAGCATCGCCGCGGTCCTGGGGACCCTGCGCGCGCCGCTGCTGCCCGCGCTGAAGGCCGACCGATGAAGCGGCGTGTCCGGCTGTGGCCGGCGATCGTGATCCTGCTCGGGGCCGGCGCGGCGTTGACCTGGACCTACACCGCCGGCGACGCCACCGGGCAAGAGCGCACGGTCCGCGCGATGCCGGTGGTGTTCTTCACCGTGCTGCTGCTCGTGCTGTGGTTCCTGCTGCTGTCGCGGTTGCCCGGGAGGGTACGGCTGGCCGCGTTCGGGCTGCTGGTGCTGGCGGGGATCGCCCTCGGCCTGACGGTGCGCATCCGCGGCGTCACCGGCGACCTGGTGCCGGTGCTGGGCTGGCGCTGGGATTCGGACGCCAACCTGCCCCGCAACCCGACCGCCGCCGCGCCGATTCGCGGCGGGACGGCGGACGGCGTGCCGGCCTATTCCCAGTTCCTGGGACCGGGCCGCGACGCGGTCGTCCCGGGCGTCGCCATCGCCACGGACTGGGAAGCCCGTCCGCCGCGCGAGGTGTGGCGCCGCGAGGTCGGCGGCGGCTGGTCGGCGTTCGCGGTCGCCGCCGGGGTGGCCGTGACCCAGGAGCAGCGGGGCGCCGACGAGCTGGTCAGCGCCTACGACCTGCGCACCGGCGAGCCCCGCTGGACGCACGCCGACCCGGTGCGCTACGAGACCACGATCGGCGGTGTCGGCCCGCGGGCGACGCCCACCATCGCCGAGGGGCGGGTCTACACGCTGGGCGCGACGGGGATCCTGAACGCGCTGGAGCTCGACACCGGACGGCGGCTGTGGTCGGTGGACGTGATCGCGGACAACGGCGCCTCGGTTCCCGAGTGGGGCAAGAGCTGCTCTCCCCTGGTCACCGGAGAGCTGGTCGTGGTCAGCGCGGGCGGCGCCGCCGGCCGTTCGCTGGTCGCCTACGACCGCGAGTCCGGCGAGCGCGTGTGGGGCGGCGGCGGCGACGCCTCGGGATACAGCTCGCCGCTGCTGGCCGAGCTGGCCGGCGTGCCGCAGATCCTGATCTTCAACGAGGGCAGCGTGGCGGCGCACGACCCGGCGACCGGCGAGGTGCTGTGGAGCCATCCCTGGCCGGCGACCCAGCCCAACGTCGCGCAGCCGCTGCCGCTGGGCGACGACCGGCTGCTCGTCTCCAGCGGCTACGGCATCGGGAGCAAGCTGTTCGAGATCGCGCCGGACGCCGGGGGCGGCCTGGAGCCCCGGCTGGTCTGGGAAAGCCCGCGCCTCAAGGCCAAGTTCACCAACGTGGTGGCGCACGCGGGATCGGTCTACGGGCTCGACGACGGCACCCTGGTCTGCCTGGACCCCGCCACCGGCGAGCGACGCTGGAAGCGCGGCCGCTACGGGCACGGCCAGGTGCTGCTGGCCGGCGGCCTGTTGCTGGTGCTGACCGAGGACGGCGACGTGGTGCTGGTCCGGCCGGACCCCGAGCGGCACGTGGAGCTGGCGCGGCTGCCGGTCCTCGCCGGCAAGGTCTGGAACAACCCGGCGCTGGCCGGCCCGTACCTGCTGGTGCGCAACGACCGCGAGGCGGCCTGTTACGAGCTTCCGCTCGAAGGCGGCGGTTGAGCCCGGTGCGCTCGACGCCGCGGGGGTTGGGAACCTAGTGTTTGTCCCGATGGAGCTCCACGCCCTACAGAACCTGCTGATCGCGCTGGGACTCGGCCTGCTGGTGGGGCTCCAGCGCGAGTGGGCCACCGACGAGATCGCCGGGATCCGGACCTTCCCGCTGATCGCGCTGTTCGGCGTGCTCAGCGCGACGCTGGCCGAGCGGTTCGGCGAGTGGACGCTCGGGGCGTCGATGCTGGGGCTGGCCGCGATGCTGGTGCTGGGCAACCTGGCCAAGCTGAAGAAGGGCAAGATCGACCCCGGGCTGACCACGGAGATCTCGGCGCTGGTGATGTTCGCGGTGGGGGCCGCGCTGGTGATCGGCTACACCGCCACGGCGATCGCCGTCGGCGGGGGCGTGGCGGTGCTGCTGCACTGGAAGCGTCCGTTGCACGATTTCGTGCGCCGCATCGGCGAGCAGGACTTCCGCGCGGTGATCCAGTTCGTGCTGATCGCGCTGGTGATCCTGCCGGTGCTGCCCAACCGCACCTTCGGCCCCTACGAGGTGCTCAACCCGTTCAAGATCTGGCTGATGGTGGTGCTGATCGTCGGCATCACGCTCGGCGCCTACGTGGCCTCGAAGCTGCTCGGCGGGCGGCTCGGGACCCTGCTGGCCGGCGCGCTGGGCGGTCTGATCTCGAGCACCGCCACGACCGTCAGCCAGTCCCGCCGCGCGCACGAGTCGCCGGCGGAGACCAACACCGCCACCACGGTGATCATGCTCGCCTCGACGATCGTGTTCGCGCGGGTGGGCTTCGAGGTGGCGATCGTCGCCCCCGAGCTGCAGGCCACCCTGGGCCCGCCGGTGGTCGCGATGATGGGCTGGATGGCGGTGATCACGCTGGCGACCTTCCTGGTCACGCGCGGCCGCATCGAGGAGGCGCGCCTCAAGGAGCCGCCGTCCGAGCTGCGCACGGCGATCGTGTTCGGCCTGCTCTACGCGGTGGTGCTGCTGGGCATCACCGCGGCCAAGCAGAGCTTCGGCCAGTCGGGGCTGTACGTCGTGGCCGGACTGTCGGGGATGACCGACATGGACGCGATCACGCTGTCCACGGCGCAGCTCGTGAAATCGGGCCGGCTCGACGCCGAGACCGGCTGGCGCCTGATCCTGGTCGGTGCGATGGCCAACCTGGTGTTCAAGGCCGGGATCGTCGGCGCGCTGGGCAACCGGCGGCTGTTCGCCCGCGTCGTGGGGCTGTTCACGCTGGGCTTCCTGGGCGGCGTGGCGCTGCTGCTGTTCTGGCCGTAGCTGCCGTGGCAGAATCGGGGGGTCCTCATTCCATGGGAGGTCTCCCCGTGCGCATCGCCACGCCCCCGCGTCCGATCCTCGTATTGTCGCTGACGTTCCTGGCGGCGGCGCTGTCCGGCGCAGCCCCGGCCGCGGAGGCTGCCGGCGACGGCAACTGGCCCTCCTTCCGCGGTCGAGAGGCCCGCGGGATCGCCGAGGGCCACCCGACTCCCGTCAGCTGGGACGTCGAGTCGGGCCGGCAGGTGCGCTGGCGCACGCCGCTGCCCGGTCTCGGACACTCGAGCCCCGCGATCTGGGGCAACCGGCTGTTCGTCACGACCGCAATCAGCGGCAAGCCCGAGGACGAGCTGAAGGTCGGCCTGTACGGAGACATCGGGCCGGTCAAGGACGACGGGTCGCACCGCTACCTCGTCTACTGCCTGGACAAACGGAACGGCAAGCTGCTGTGGGAGCGCACCGCCCACGAGGGCGTCCCGCGCACCAAGCGCCATCCCAAGTCGAGCCACGCCAATCCCACGATCGCCACCGACGGCAAGCACGTCGTGGCGTTCTTCGGCTCCGAGGGACTGTACGCCTACGACATGAAGGGCAAGCTGCTGTGGAAGCAGGACCTCGGCGTGCTCGAGTCCAGCTTCTACATGGTCCCGCCGGCCCAGTGGGGCTTCGCCAGCTCGCCGGTGATCCACGACGGCCGGGTGATCGTCCAGGCCGACGTGTTGAAGGGCTCGTTCCTCGCCGCGTTCGACGTCAAGACGGGCAAGGAGCTGTGGCGCACCGCGCGCGACGAGTTCCCGAGCTGGGGCACGCCGACGGTCCACGAGGGCCCGACGCGCACGCAGATCGTGGTCAACGGGTACAAGCACATCGGGGGCTACGACCTCAAGACCGGCAAGGAGCTGTGGCGGATGAAGGGCGGCGGGGACATCCCGGTGCCGACGCCGGTGGTCTGGGAGGACCTGGTCTTCATCACCAACGCCCACGGCGCCAAGGCACCGATCTACGCGGTGCGGCTCGACGCCAAGGGCGACGTGTCGCTGGACAAGGACGCCTCTTCCAACGCCGGGGTGGCCTGGAGCACCGAGCGTGACGGCGCCTACATGCAGACCCCGCTGGTCTACGACGGGCTGTTGTACGTCTGCCGGGACAACGGCGTGCTGGGCTGCTACCGCGCCCGGACCGGCGAGGAGCTGTACCGCGAGCGGGTGGGAGCCGGCAAGAGCGGTTTCTCCGCCTCGGCCGTGGCCGCCGACGGGAAGCTCTACTTCACCAGCGAGGTGGGCGACGTGGTCGTGGTCCAGGCCGGCCCGGAGTTCAAGAAGCTGGCCACCAACTCGCTGGGCGAGATCGCGATGGCGTCCCCCGCGATCTCCGAAGGGGTGCTGTACTTCCGCACCCGCGGGCACGTGGTCGCCATCGGCGCCTCCGGCGGGCCCTGACCCGGGACCGCGGTTTCAACCTTTGCGGGCCGCGGACGGTTCAGCTCTCGAAACGGGATCGCCCCGGTTCCGTTTGCTAGACTCTTCGGCAGGGGGCAGGACGAGCGTCGAGGGAGCGGCCGTGAAAACCGTCCAATCAGGAATCCGTGCGCGCGAGATCGCCCTGCTGTGGGCCCTCGCGCTGTTGCCGCTCAGCGTGGGCTGCGGGACCGCCGCCGGGCCCGCCGCGGAGGCGCTGCCCGGCAACGGGTCCCCCGCGGCAGCGGCGGTGATCCGCGGCGACTTCACCCGCGAGCTGCTGCTGACCGGGGAGCTGCAATCGGTCCGCTCGATCGAGATCAAGGCGCCCCAGACCAACATCTTCCAGATGCGGATCCAGTTCATGGCCGAGGAGGGCTCCGTGGTCCGGGCGGGCGACCCGCTGCTCGACTTCGACAACTCGGCGCTGGCCGAGCAGGTCCGCGACCTGGAGAGCCGCATCCTCGACGCCGAGATCCAGATCGCCAACAAGGACAGCGAGCTGAAGAGCGCGCTCAAGGACCTGGAGATCGAGCTGGCGCAGCGTGAGTTCGACTTCGAGCGTACCCGGCTCGAGGCCTCGGTCGACCCCGAGGTGCTGTCCCGCAAGGAGCACGCCGAGCGGCAGCTCGCGCTGACCAAGGCGACCCGCGAGCTCCAGGAGACCCGCGACCGCATCGCGTTGACGCAACGGCGCGGGCAGGCCGAGCTGGACGTGCTCACGATCGAGCGCGACAAGCTCAAGCAGGACATGCTGGCGGCCCGCGACGGCGTCGAGCTGCTCTCGATCCGCGCGCCGGCGGAGGGTCTGGTGGTCTACGAGCGCCGGCAGGGCACGACGCTGCGCTACCAGGAGGGCGATTCGTGCTGGCCGGGGCAGGCCGTGATCCGCCTGCCCGACCTGTCCGAGATGCAGGTGGTGTTCTTCGTCAACGAGGTCGACGCGCCGCAGCTGCGGACCGGTATGCCGGTGCGGGTCACGCTCGACGCGTTCCCCGGCCGCGCGCTGACCGGTGAGATCCTGTCCGTGCCTTCGATGGCGGTCAAGCGCGACGAGACCTCCAAGGTGGCGGTGTTCAAGGTCACGGCGAGCCTTTCGGAGACCTGGGCCGGCGAGATGAAGCCCGGCATGTCGGCGCTGGGGCGGATCGTGATCGACCGCATGGACGACGTGCCGCTGGTGGCGCGCGAGCGGGTGCGGTTCGACGGCGAACATTACTGGCTCGAGCGCGTCGCGGCCGACGGGAGCCGCGGCGAGGCCCAGCGCATCGACCCGCTGTCGCGCAACGAGCGGTTCTACGTCGTCTCCGAGGACGAGTTCGCGCGGTTGACCGGCGCGGCGCCGCGCGACGGCGCCCGGCCGGCCGCGGCGGGGGTGCCCTCGTGAGCCGGGCGCGCCTGATCGCGGTGGCGGCGGTGCTGCTGGTCGCGGCCGGGCTGGGCGCGGCCGCCTTGCTGCGCGGCGAGGATCACGGCCGTTCCACCGCCCGCGTGACGCGCGAGGACCTGCGGCTGACCGTCGAGGCCGCCGGCCGGCTGGAGGCGGCCGTGGCCTACGAGATCGGCCCGCCCTCGGTGCGCGACGTCTGGAGCCACAACCTGGAGTGGATGATCCCCGAGGGCACGGTGGTCCAGGCCGGCCAGGTCATCGCGCGCTTCGACGCGACCCAGCTCGACGACCAGCTGCGCGATCACCGCGCGGCGCTGGAGAAGGTGCTGCAGGAGAAGGAGAAGGAGCAGCGCAACCTCGAGGTCTCGCTCAAGCAGCTCCGGCTCGACCTGGTCAAGGCCCAGGGCGACCTGAAGACCGTCGACCTGGACCTCTCGCTGCCCGAGGGGCTGGTCTCGTTCATCGAGTTCGAGCAGACCCGGCTGGAGAAGCAGCTCGCCGAGCAGCGCGTCGCGTTCCTGCGCGAGAAGATCGACTTCGAGCAGGCGCTGGTGGAGTCCAAGCTGCGCCTGCTCGACGTCAAGCGCGAGTACGAGCAGGGCAAGATCGCCTACCTCGAGGCGGTCAAGGAGACCTTCAACGTCAAGGCGCCGGTGGCCGGGCTGGTGGTCTACGTTCCCAAGCAGAACGGCGATCGCTGGGAGGTCGGCGAGAGCGTGTGGATGCTGGCCAAGATCCTCAAGGTCGCCGACGTGACGACGCTGCAGGCCGAGGCGGACGTGCTGGAGGTCGACGCCTCGCGGCTCCGTCCCGGACAGCCCGCGGAGGTCTCGGTCGACGCCGTGCCGGGGCTGGTGCTGACGACCGAGGTCGCCGAGATCGGCCGCATCGTCCACGAGCGCTCGGCGCAGGATCGCAGCAAGGTGTTCGACGCGATCCTCCCGCTGGGCGCGGTCGATACGGACGTGCTGCGGCCCGGGATGGGCATCCAGGTCCGGATCCGCACCGCGCTGCTGGAGGACCGTCTGACCGTTCCGCTCGAGGCGGTCCGCACCGGCAACGCGGGCCCGTGGCTCCAGGTCGTCGGCCGGGGCGGCCGCGTGGAGCGCCGCCCGGTGACTCTCGGCGAGCGGGACTCCCGGCGGGTGGTGGTCGCGTCGGGGGTCGAGGAGGGCGAGACGGTGCTGCTGGCGGGAGCGGACGCATGAAGCCGACGACCCCGCGAGACGCATCGGCCCTGCTGCTGCTCGCGCTGCTGCTGTCGGGCTGCGGCGTGCTGGGCGGCGGCTCCCGGGAGACACCGCCGGTCGCCGTGACGGCCGAGCCGACCTCGCTGGAGATCGTGGTGCCGGCCAAGGGCGAGCTGGAGGCGACCCAGGCCTCGCCGATCGCCGTGCCGCGCGTCCCCACCGGCGCGCTGAAAGTCAAGGAGCTGGTCGAGGAGGGCACGATCGTCGAGCAGGGCGAGATCGTGGTGGTGTTCGACGACACCCAGCTGGCCATCGAGCTCGGCAACCACCGCGCCAGCTTCCGCTCCACCGACCGTCGCATCGACCGCACCCAGCTCCAGTCGACCATCGAGAGCGGATCGATCGAGGTGATGAAGGAGGTCGCCGAGATCGAGCGCGACAACGTCGAGGCGTTCGAGATCGCCGACGAGACGATCTACAGCCGGCGCGAGATCCTCGAGGACGAGGTGCGGCTCGACAACGCCCACGAGACGATCCTGTTCGCCGATGCCAGCCTGCTGCTGCGCGGCGAGTACTACGACATCGAGGAGCGGATCCTGGGCGTCGAGAAGGACCAGGTCAAGGGACGCATCGATCGCGTGGAGTACAGTCTCGGCAGCCTAGTGCTGAAGGCGCCGATCGGCGGCCTGGTCGTGTACCGGAAGAACTGGCGCGGCTCCTCGGTCGCGGTCGGCGACACGCTGTGGCCCGGCAACCTGATCATGTCGATCGTCGACCCGGCGAGCGCCGCGCTCAAGGGCTACGTGCTGGAGCGGGATGCCGCGGGCCTCGCCGCGGGCGCCGAGGCCACGGTGACCGTGGACGCGCGCCCCGAGCGCGTGTTCCAGGGCCGCGTCGCCACGATCGCCGAGATCGCCCGCCCGATCGAGCGCGGCTCGCCGGTCAAGTACTGCGAGGTCAGGATCGAGATCACCGACGGCGATCCGGCGCTGCTCAAGCCCGGCATGAAGGGCGAGGCGCGGATCCGGCTGGGCCGGGTCGAAGACGCCGTGGTCGTCCCGCGGTCCGCGGTGCGCGGGCAGCCCGACGCGCCGTTCGTGCTCGTCCAGGGCGCGAACGGCGGCGAGCGGCGCCCGGTCACGCTCGGCCCGGGCGACCTGGTGCGGGTCAGCGTGACCGAGGGGCTCGCCGGCGGCGAGCGCGTGCTGCTGGGCGGCCCCGACGGCGAGGCCCCCCCCGCCCCGGACGCCACCGGCGCGCCCGCCGCGGTTTCCCGGGGCCGCTAGCGCGATGCTGCAGCTGCTGGAATACCTGCGCGTCGCCGGGCGCGACCTGGTGCGGCAGAAGCTGCGCACGCTGCTGACGATGCTGGGCATGATCTTCGGCGTCGGGGCCGTGATCTCGATGCTGTCGATCGGCGCGGGCGCCCAGGCCGAGGCGCTCCAGGTGATCGACGCGATGGGCCTGCGCAACGTGATCATCCGCGAGAAGCCCGCCGACCAGGAGGACCTGTACACGATCCGCGAACGCAGTCTCGGTCTGTCGCTGCGCGACCTCGCCGGGCTGCGCGAGGTGGTCCCCGCGATCGTGGCGGCCAGCGCCCGCAAGCGCATCAAGGCCGACCGGGTGCTGTCCGAGACCGGCCGCAGCGAAGGGCTGGTGCTGGGCGTGTCGCGCTCGTACTTCGAGCTGATGAACCTCGGCCGCGGCCGCGGCGCGCTGTTCGACGCCGCCGAGGAGGCGACGTACCAGCGGGTCTGCGTGCTGGGCTCGCGCGCCGCCCGGGAGCTGTTCGCCTATCACGACCCGATCGGCCGGCCGGTCAAGATCAACGACGTGTGGTTTACCGTGGTCGGGATCCTGAAGCCGCAGGCGTTGACCCAGGAGTCGTTCCAGGGCGTCGAGCTGGAGAGCGCCGAGAGCAGCGTGTTCATCCCGATCACCGCGGCGTTGAAGATGTACGACCGGCCGCTGCTGGAGAGCGAGGTCGACGAGCTGGTGCTGCAGATCGCGCCGGGCGCGTCGATCGAAGCCGCCACCGTGCTGATCAACGACGTGCTCAAGGAGCTTCACGGCGACGAGAGCGACTTCACGCTCGTCGTTCCCGAGCAGCTCCTGGACCAGAGCCGGCGCACGCGGGCGATCTTCAACATCGTGATGGGCGGCATCGCCGGAATCTCGCTGCTGGTCGGCGGGATCGGGATCATGAACATCATGCTGGCCAGCGTGATGGAGCGCACCCGCGAGATCGGCGTGCGCCGGGCGCTCGGCGCGCGGCGCCGCGACATCCTGTCGCAGTTCCTGTCCGAGGCCGTGCTGATCTCGCTGCTCGGCGGGATGATCGGCGTGCTGCTCGGCATCAGCATCGCCTGGGGTGTCTCGTCGTTCTCGGACTGGAACACCGTGGTGACCGGCTTCTCGATCGTGCTCTCGTTCGGGTTCTCGGTCGCCGTCGGGGTGCTGTTCGGGACCTACCCGGCCCTGAACGCGGCCCGGCTGGACCCGATCGACGCGTTGCGCTACGAATGACGCCTGACGCGTCGGTTGTCCAGATCCAAGACGGTCGTGTTCGCGGCGGTGCCGACGCTGCTGCTGCTTTCGATCGTGCTGGTCGCCGCCGAGCTCCTGCTGCGGGCGAAGTACGACGGGGTCGAGCAGATCACGGGCGTCGCCGACTGGCAGGTCGGCCGCTTCGGTGAGCTGACCTACCCCTGGGACCGCTACCACCCGAGCTACGGCTGGACCAACATCCCCGGTTACGTCAGTGACGAGCGGGTGCCGTTCCGCGTGACCATCAACGGGCAGGGCCTGCGGGCCACGTGCACGGGTTCGGGCTGGGCCAGATGATGTTGCGGCTGGAGCAGGAGGTGTTCGAGCTCCACCCCGATCACGTGCTGCTGGTGCTGACGCTGCCCGCCGATCTGGGCCGGACCAACAACGTCGAGTTCGTGCACGCCAAACCGGCGTTCACGCTTCGCGACGGACGGCTCGCGATCGAGAACCACCCCGTGCCGCTGGCCTCGAACCGGCCCTGGCTCGAGCGGCACTCCTACACCGCCGCCTGGCTGTTCGGCCGTCCGCGGCCGCTCGAGATCTCGGACTCCTGGGACGACGTGTGGCAGGTGACCCGGCTGCTGGTGGAACGGATGCGGCGGGAGTGCGACGAGCGCGGCGTGGGGCTGACGGTGGTGGGCATCGCCGGGCCCTCGTGGCTGGAGGCGTTCGAGACCCATCCGCAGGTGCCGCGCCAGATCGGCGGCAGCCTGCGCGCGCTGGCCGGGACGGGCGTGGAGCTCGTCGACCCGATCGGGTACCTGACCGCGCTCGTACGGAACGAGAGCGGCCTGGCCACGTCCACCCGGGCCCACTGGTCCGGGCGCGGGAACTGCCTGATGGCGGAATGGCTGGCGCGCGAGCTGACCGGTCGCCACCCCGGGTGGCAGCTCGCGACGCCGCCGCCGGACTGCCGGGCCGGCGGCTAGCCTTCCGCGGCGCCGGGCGCCGTGCTACCTTGCGGATCAGCAAGCCCGTCGGTAGGGTCACGGGCGTTGCCGGCGACGTTCCCGAACAGACGTCCTCAACAGGAGTTTGGCCATGCGTGCGAAACGTGCGTGGGTCATGCGAACGATCGTGGTGTGTCTGGTGATCGGTGGGTTGGCGGTCCCGGCTTACGCCGGGAAGAAGAAGCGCGAGAAACACGCCGACAAGTGGCCGGCCGTGGATCTCGGCGCCTACTCGGTGCTGTGGATCGAGGACTTCGCGATGACGGATCCGAAGGCCGAGGAGCGCAAGAAGGTCGTGCAGGTCAAGGGCGCGCCGAAGCGGCTCGGCGACTATCTCCAGCAGGCGCTGGACACGGATCTGTTCGAGCAGGTCCATCGCGGAGCGTCCGCCGACCTCGGGGCGGGCAGCTTGATCGTGCGCGGCGAGATCACGCAGTACAAGCCCGGCAGCGCCGTGGGCCGGGCGATGATGGCCGGCGCGGGTAGCGCGCACCTGGACTTCGTCGTGCACCTGATCGACGGAGCGACCGGCCGCGAGCTGACGAGCTTCGACGCGAAGCGCACCTGGGCCTGGGGCGGCGCGATGGGCATGGCCAAGGGCGTCGACGACATGGAGCAGAACGTCGCCCACGAGCTGGCGCTGTACCTCAGGAAATGCAAGACCGGGAGCATCCAGTAACGACGGGGCGG
>JBFKMV010000048.1:0-28346 GCA_041629655.1 Candidatus Polarisedimenticolaceae bacterium | reverse complement strand
CCTCGCCGCCGCGGTCCTGATGGCATGCCGCGGCGGTCTGCCGCGCGACCGCTGACGCCGCCGCGGTCCTCCGCGCCCCGTCGGCGACCCCTCCGCGACGATCCGCGTATATTACGGCGACGCTCGGGTCACGGATCGACTCGACAAAGGGGGGATTCATGCCGGAAGCCGCCACCCGGTCGCGCCTGGCGCTGCCGCTCACGCTGCTGGCCCTGCTCCTGGCTTCCGGCCCGGTCGCGGCCTCCTACACCAACATGGAGGTGTCCCACGTCCACCCCATCGCGCTGACGCCCGACGGGCAGCGGCTGCTGGTCGTCAACACGCCGGCGGCGCGGCTCGAGGTGTTCTCGGTCGCCGTGGACGGCGCGCTGACGGTCTCCGATTCGATCCCGGTCGGTCTCGAGCCGGTGACCGTGATACCGCGCACCTCGAGCGAGGCCTGGGTCGTCAACAACCTCTCGGACACGGTCAGCATCGTCGACCTCTCGCAGGGCACGGTGACCGACACGCTGGACGTGGGGGACGAGCCGACCGACGTGGCGTTCGCCGCCGGCAAGGCGTTCGTCGCGGTCTCGGGCGAGGACGCGGTCGAGGTCTACACGCTGGCCGCGCTGGGCAACCCGCCGCAGACGGTCGAGCTGTTCTCGGATGCGGTGCGGGCGCTGGCGGTGTCGGGCGACGGGCTGACCGTCTACGCCGTGACGCTGCGCTCCGGTAACCAGACCACGGTGATCAACGGCAACATCATCGACAGCAACACCTCCGACCTCGATCCGCTGCGACTCGCCGCGCTGGGGCTCAACGACCTGACCTGCGACGGCGCGCCGCCACCCTACCCGCCGTTGCCGCCCGGCATCACGCGCAACTCCGCGTTGACCGATCCGCTGGACGGCGTGCCCAAGGTCGGGCTGATCGTGCGGTGGAACGAGAGCGCGAGCGAGTGGCAGGACGACGCCGGCCAGAACTGGAACTCGTGCCTGCCGCTGCGCCTGCCCGACCACGACCTGTTCAAGATCGACGCCGGTACGCTGGCCGTGACCACGATCGACCACGTCGGGACCACGCTGTTCGAGGTCTCGGTGCAGCCCGGGACGGGCAAGCTGTTCGTGCCCAATACCGAGGCCCGCAACTTCGTCCGCTTCGAACACCCGCTGGGCGTGCAGGGCCACGTGGTGGACAACCGGCTGAGCATCGTGGATCCGGGGCTCGGCAGCGTCAACGCGGTGGATCTGAACACGCACATCGACCGCAACAGCGACCCGGCGGCGAATCTCGCCGAACGGCAGGCCAGCATCTCGCAGCCGGGCATGCTGGTCTGGAAGTCCGACGGCTCGGTGGGGTACCTGACGGCGATCGGATCGCGCAAGGTGTTCCGGGTCGACGGCACGTGCAGCAGCGGCGCCTGCATCTTCGGCGCCGACCGCTCCAACCCGGACGCCGTCGAGGTCGGCGAGGGACCGACGGGGGCGGCGCTGCTCGAGTCGGCGAACCGGCTGTACGTGCTCAACCGCTTCGCCAACTCCGTCGCGACCGTGGAAACGACCACGCTGACCAGGCTCGACGAGACCCCGCTGCTCGACCCGAGCCCCGACACGATCAAGGACGGCCGGCGGTTCCTGTACGACGGGATCCTCGGCTCGGGCCATGGGGATGCGGCCTGCTCGAGCTGTCACATCTCGGGCGACATGGACGGCCTGGCCTGGGACCTCGGCAACCCCGAGGGCGCCTTCACGCCCTACGGCGGCCAGGACAACGTGCGCTTCATCGAGGGCGGCCTGTTCGCGCCGACCGATTGCGACCCCGTCGACTGCGCCTCCAAGACCGGCTTCGACCCCCAGAAAGGGCCGATGACGACGCAGACCCTGCGCGGGATGCTCGAGCCGCTGCACTGGCGCGGCGACCGCGCGACGATGAACGACTTCAACCCGGCGTTCGTCGACCTGATGGGCACCGCGGACATCGGGCCGGTCAACGGCAAGCCGGCCGGCCTGAGCGCCGCGGACATGGAGAGCTTCCGTCAGTTCGCGCTGGGGATCCGCTTCCCGCCCAACCCGTGGCGCAACGTGGACGACGGCATGCCCAACAGCAACGTGTTCTTCCCCGAGCGCAACTTCTCGGGCAACCCGACCGCCGGCGAGAACACCTACATGAACCGGATCAACGACGGTATCAGCACCTGTCGCGGCTGCCACACCCTGCCCTTCGGCGCCGCCGGAGGCGCGCTCGGCGGCGTGACCCCGCAAGACCCGCCGTTGCCCGATGCCGCGGCGCTGTTCAACGGAGAGAACGACAAGAGCCTGCACTTCGACCTCAAGGTCGCGCACCTGCGGAACATGTACGTCAAGCTGGGCCCGGTGTTCGGCGACCACGTCTCCGCGCCGCCCGAGTCCAAGTCCGGCTTCGGCTTCTCCCACGACGGCAGCGCGCCCGACCTGACCACGTTCTTCTCCGTCGACGTGTTCGAGTTCGACGAGACCAACCAGGCCAAGCTGGTTCGCGACGTCTCGGCGTTCCTGCTGCACTTTCCGACCGACACCAAGCCGGCCGTCGGGCGGACGGTGACCGTGCCCGCGGGCACGCCGCCCACCGGCAGCCCCGCGGAGGAAGCGCTGCTCACGACCCTGATCGGCCTCGGCGACGTGGTCGATCCCAACCGGCACTGCGAGCTGACCGCGTCGGCCCTCGACGGGGGACGGGTGCGTCACGCGTACCTGTCGGGCGGGCAGTGGGTCCGCGACCTGGCGGCGGATCCTCCGGCCGGCACCACCGCGCTGCGCGAGGCGGCGGACGGGCCGCTGACGTTCCTGTGCGCGACGCTCGGCGCGGGACCGCGCCTCGGCGGCGACCGCGACGAGGACGGCTTCCTCGACGGCGACG
This sequence comes from Candidatus Polarisedimenticolaceae bacterium, assembly GCA_041629655.1. Taxonomy (GTDB): domain Bacteria; phylum Acidobacteriota; class Polarisedimenticolia; order Polarisedimenticolales; family Polarisedimenticolaceae; genus JBFKMV01. The sequence goes on along the minus strand of JBFKMV010000048.1, from coordinate 25,469 downwards.
ACTGCGTGCCGGCGGACCCGTTGATCTGGGCCGAGCCCGGCGCGCAGACGACGCTGGGGTTCGACGCGTCCCGGCGGCTGGTCTTCGAGTCCGACCCCGCGGCCAGCCTGGCCACGGGATTCGACCTGGCCAGCGGCGGCCTGTCCGACCTGCTGACCAGCGGAACCGTCGCCGGGGCGACGTGCCTGGCGGGCGACATCGTCGGCACGAGCTACGACGACCTGCGCCCGGATCCCGCGCCCGGCGACGGCTACTACTACCTGGCCCGCGGGCGGAACGCCTGCGGCGTTTCGAGCTTCGGCGCGGGATACGAGGTGCTGGACGCGCTGGCCTGTCCGTAACGCCCGTCCGGTCCCGGCGCCGTGCGGCAGTATGATGGGAGCCAGGAGGGCGCCCGGATGCTGCAAGCCCGGTCGCGGGTCACGCTGGTCCTGTTGCTGGCGCTCGCCGCGCCGCTGTCCCACGCGGGGACGGGCGTCGGCGCGGCGCAGGTCGAGGACCTGTACTTCGGCGGGCGCGAGCAGGACGCGCTTCCGCTGCTCGAGGCGCTGCTCGAACAGCGCCCCGACGATGCGCTGACCGCTTACCGCATCTACCAGTGCGCGACCGAGCTGCAGCTCGAGCAGTCCGAGCTGGCCCAGCGGCGCGAGCGCGCCCTGGCGACGCTCGAACGTGCCGCGGCGGGGCTCGATCCGGTACCCGTCTACTACCTGGCGTTGCTGCTCGAGGACACCGAACCGGAACGGATCGAGCCGTTGGCCCGCCGCACGCTGGACGCCCATCCTCCGGACGGCGCCGCGCAGCTCGATCCGTTCTCGATCTCTCGCCTGGCCGGGCTGGCCTACTTTCGTCTCGACCAGATCGACCTCGCCGCGCGCTACATCGACCGCTACCTGAAGGCCGGGGACGGAGCGTGGACGGCCGATCTGGCGGCACGCCAGACCATCGAGATAATGGACGAGGTCGGTCCGCCGACGGGCAAGATCGACGGCTGGACCAAGATCGTGCGCAAGGCGGTCCGGCGGCGGCCGGACGACGTCCGGCTCGGCATCGCCTACGCCGGGCTGCTGTTCGACCTGGGGGAGCAACGCAAGGCGCGCTCCGAGGTCCAACGGTTGCTGAAGTCGCGCGTCGAGCGCCCGCTGGACCAGTGGCGGCTGGCGGGGTACGCGATGCAGATCGAGCGCCCCGAGGCCGCGGTCCCGCTGTTGCGTCGCGCGACCGAAGCGGCGCCGCACAACGCCGAGCTGTGGTTTTACCTCGGCAACGCGTTGCGGCAGACGGGCGAGCTGGAAGCCTCGATCGCGGCGAGCCGCCGGGCGTTGCTGGTCGACCCTGGCTTCGGCAACGCCTGGGGCTCGATCGGGTTGACGCTGAAACAGGCCGGACGCGGCGAGGAGGCGCTGGACGCGTTCCGCCGCGCCCGCGAGGCGGGCGTCAACGCGAGCCTGTACCTGACCGCCGAGGCCTCCCTGCTGGTCTCGATGGGTCGCAGCCGCGAGGCCGTCGAGCTGTTCTCCGACGTCGTCGGCGAGCTCGCGAAGCCCGGCGACGACGTGGCGCCGCTGGACTACGACGCGATCGACCCGCAGCAGGCGCTGGCCGCCTTCGACCCGTCGGATCCGCTGTACGACGACGTGGACGCGGTCTACGTGCTGGACGCCTCGCAGGTCGAGTGGACGCTCGCCGGGATGACCGAGACGTACCACGGGATGCTGCACCTGCTCACCGAGCGGGCGGTGGAGGGGCTCGGCGAGCTGCGCCTCAACTACGACGCGGAGAACTCGGCCCTCAACGTGCACGTCGCGCGCACCTGGAAGCCCGACGGGACCGTGGTCGAGGCGGACATCGAGCGGGCCCACGAGCTGGCGCCGGCGGAGACCCAGGAGAGCCGGGTCTACAGCGGACAGCGGGTCCGCGTGATCTCGATGCCGGCGCTCGAGACGGGGGCCACGATCGAGTGGAAGTTCACGCGCGCCCGCACGCTGCTGTTCGAGGCGACGTGGTGGGCGGACTGGAGCTTCGAGAGCGGGCTGCCCGCCGTGACGTCACGGTTCACGGTCGCGACGCGGAAGGATACGCCCGACGTGACGGTGGTGACCCGGAACCACGACGCGCTCCCGGAGGTCAGCGAGCGCGACGGCATGCTCGTCCGGCGCTGGGTGCTCGAGAAGCGCCCCGGGCTGCCCGACGAGCCGGCCGCGCCGAGATTCCAGGACCGCGTCGCCTCGGTGCACGTATCGAGTCTCGCGTCCTGGGACGAATTGGGCGCGTGGTACCGCGAGCTCAGCGGCGGCGCCGCGGAGCTGACCGACGAGATCCGGGCGGCGACACGGGAAGCGATCGGCGAGACCGCCGCCGCGGCCCCGCGAACTCCCGAGCGCATCCGCGAGATCGCGCACCGGCTGTACTCGCTGGTCAGCGGCCGGATCCGCTACGTCGGGATCGAGTTCGGCGTCGGCGGCTACCAGCCGCGCAACGTCGCGGACACCTGGGCGACGGGGTTCGGCGACTGCAAGGACCAGGCGACGCTGCTGATCGGGATGCTCGCCGAGGCGGGCATCGAGGCCCATCCCGCGCTGGTGCGGACCGAGTCGCGCACCGACCTGGCGACGTGGCCGCCCTCGCCGTCGGTGTTCGACCACCTGATCGTCTACATCCCCGGGGCGGGCGACGACGGCGCGGGTCTGTTCGTCGATCCCACCCTGCCGCTGCTCGGGCCCGGCGACCTGCCGGCGTCCGACCAGGGGGCGCCGGCGCTGATCGTCCGCCCCGACGCCGTCGAGCTGGCCGGGGTGCCCCGGACGCCGGCCGGGTCGAACGTGTTCGAGGTCGAGCGCGTGGTCGATCTGCGGGACCCCGCCCGGACGGCGGTCCACGACGAGTCGATCACCCGGGGCTACTTCGCCAACCTGCTGCGCCTGACCTACGGGCGGGCCAGCAAGGAGGAGCTCTTGGAGTTCTCGGCGATGGGCTTTCGCGACGACTTCCCGAACGCGACCGAGATCACGGTCAGCTCGCTGACCGGCCAGGACCCCGGCGAGCCCGAGGCGCGACTGGTCGAGACCTGCGTGGTGCCGGACGTGCTGCGCCCGCTGGCCGGCGGCCGGCACCTGCTCGAGCTGGGGGAATCCGACGTGATCGAGAGTCTGCTCGGCCGCTCGCCCGGCGCCGAGCGCTCCACGGACTATCTGCCGCCGGTGGCCTTCCGTTACCGCTTCGTGACCCGAGCGCTGCTGCCTTCAGGCTGGACGCTCGACGCCGGGCCCGAGCCGGTCGAGCTCGAGCTTCCCGAGGGGCGCTACCGCAAGCGGCTCGAGCTGCAAGACGACGCGCTGGTGGTCACGACGGAGTTCGAGACGCCCGGCGACCGCGTCCCCGCGGCCCGCTACCCCGAGTTCGAGCGCCTGCTGGCGCTGGCGGCGCGCCAGCGCGTCTGGTCGGTGGTGCTGTCGGAGGCCGGGGAGAACTGACTGTTCCGACAGGTCCCGGCAGGCCCTGGAACCGGAAGTGCGGTTTTCGGGTCGCGCGTCGTTCGGTAGGGTTAGGGGCAAGGGAGGGCAACCCGTGACCAGAACGACGTCGATCCGGACCGTCGCCGCCGTCGTCGGGCTCCTGCTGGGGTGGCCGGCGTCAGGCCAGCCCGATCCGGGCCCTCGCCCGGAGGGCGATGTGGTTTCTCCCGCGGAGGAATGGGCCTGGGGCCGCAAGAACCGGGAGGCCTTCGAGCAAAGTCACGCCCTGCTCGGCGATGGCCCGCTGCTCGACCGGGTGCGCGAGATCGGACGACGGTTGGTCGCGGTGTCGGACCGGCCCGACCTCGAGTGGGTGTTCCACGTGCGCCTGAGCGGCAACGCGCCCGCGGATTACCAGGCCGATTCCTACGGTGGCGGCACCGTGGCGATTTCGCAGGCTCTCGCCGAGCTGCTGACGGATTCCGATGATGCGCTGGCCTTCGCGCTGGCGCACGAGGTGGCGCACGTCTCGCACCGCCACCACGGCTACCCCGCGGGGATCCCGCAATACCTGGAGGACGCCGCCGACAAGTTCGGCGCCCTGTACGTCGTCCGGGCCGGGTTCGCCTTCACCGGGGCGATCGTGGCGCTGGAGCGTCTGGCGGAGGTGCGCTCCGGCGTCGCAGAGCGCGACGACCACCGCGACTACCCTGAGCGCCTCGGGAAGCTCCGTGATTTCCGCCTGGTTCTCGAGAAGAGCGTGGACAGCTTCAGGAAGGGACTCGAGGCCTACGCGGCCGGCGAGCTGGACCGGGCGGTCGACATGATGACAGCGTTCACGAAACAGTTTCCCCGGTCCGTCGAGGGTCGCGTGAACCTGGGGACGTTCTACCTGGCCCGGCTCGCGACCCGGGAGGGGAGCCCGGGAAGCCTCGCGGAGCCGTTGCCGCTGTTCACCGGCCAGCCGCTCGCGATCCGCGGCAGCGTCGCGGGGGCCGGGCTGCTGAAGCAGGCCCGCGACAACTTCAGCGCGGCTCTCGAGGTGGCGCCGTTCCATCCCGAGGCGCGAAGGGGTCTGGCGCTCGTCGAGCTACGGACCGGCGATTCCGACGGGGCGGCGCAACTGGTGTCGTTCCGCGAAGCTCCGGAGACGCCGGAGCAGCAGCTGATCCTGGGCAACGCCCGGTACCTGTCCGGCCAGCCGCAGCGGGCCATCCCGCGCTACCAGCGCGCGCTCGAGCTGCGCCCCGACTGGGCGGCCGCGATCTGGAACCTGGCGCTGGCCTACGAGCTGGCTCGCCGCGACGCCGACGCCGCCCGGCAGTGGCGCCGTCTCGCGGACGATCCGCAATACGGCCCGGAGGCCCGCAGGCGGCTGGCGCAGCTGGAGATCCGGTCCGCCGCCGGCGTCGACCGCTAAAGCCCTACCACTCGATCCGGCGCGCCAGCACGGTCTCGACCGGCACGGCGCCGAACATCCGGCTGTCCAGGGAGCGGTCCCAGTTGTCGCCGAGCACGAACACGTGGTGCGGCGGGACGGAGACCGGTCCGAACTCCTCGCCGGGCGGGGTCGAGTCGGACGACTCCGCGCCGCCTTCGCGCAGCATGGGGTGCAGGCCGTAAACCTCGCCGACGGGATCGCCGTTGATCCACAGCCGGCCGTCGCGCATCGCGACGACGTCGCCGCCGAGCGCCACGACGCGCTTGAGGTAGACGGTGTCCTTCCGTTGCGGCGCCTCGATGACGACGATCTGGCCGCGCTCGACGGCGGCGCGCTGCTCGTCGGAGAGGCGCAACGTCAGCACCAGCGAGTCGGCGGCGATGGTCGGCTCCATCGAGCCGGATGCCATGCGGTAGGTCCGGGCGTGCACGAGATCGCAGGCGGAGGCGAGACCGGCCAAGAGACAGAACACGGCCAGACGGGTCGCGAGACTGCGGATTCTCATCGGCGGCTCCTGTGAGGGTGGGAAGGGTTCATGCAGACATGAAACCCCGCGCGGGTCGTCCGCGCAACCCGGCCCCTTCCCGCCGCTACTCCCTGCGCCCGCCGAACGGCTTCAGCGCGTCGCTGTCCACGATCAGCGCCTTGCCCCGGAGGCGGATCACGTGCTTGCCCAGCTGCGGGAACTCGGCGACCTCCAGCTCCTTGCGCTCGCCGCCGACCAGGTAGACCAGCTCCTCGTCGAACGGGTTCTTGAGGTGGTGGGCGACCTGCGGCGCCGCGAAGCCCATGAAGTCGCCCGGGCCGACCTCGTGCTCCTCGCCGTCGATCTCGGCCACGCCGCGGCCCGAGACGATGAAGAAGAACTCCTCTTCGGCGGCGTGCGAGTGGTAGACGCAGGACTCCTTGCCCGGCGGCAGGCGGATCAGGTGCACGCCGACGCGGCGCATCCCGGCGGCGTCGCTCAGCGAGTACCCGTGCATTTCCGAGCGCGGGTTGAGCGGGTGCGCGCCGGTCTGCTCGGGCGGCCGCGCGGAGGCGCGGATCAGCGGGTGCTTGGGTTCGGGGTCCGTCATCGATCTGCTCCTCCCAGCTCGAACAGCCAGTGCCGGGTCGGCGAGACGCCGTGCCGCTGCACGGCCGGGTCGAGGTACTTGGGCTCGCACGCCAGCTGCCGGTAGCCGCGCGCCCCGAGCGCCGGCAACACGTCGCGGTGTGAACGGTCGGGCTCGATGCTGGTCAGCCGCGTGCCGCCGTGGTCCTCGCTGTTGGGGACGATCATCAGGTGCCGCACGCGGTGCCGCGCCAGGAGATCCAGCCACCACTCCACCGCGCCCAGCGTGCACTCGCTCCAGCTGTGGACGTTGACCGCCAGGTCTACGGGCTCGCGCTCCAGCGCCGCGTCGATCTCGTCCAGCGGTACCACACGGGCGCGGTCCCCGACGCCGCGGAAGCGGAGGTAGTACTCGCTGACGAACGTCGACTCCGCGACCGCATCCACGCACAGGCAGGCCCCGAGCGCCGGCAGCCCCGTCGCCAGCCGGTGCGCCAGTCGCCCGTAGCCCGCGCCGATGTCGAGCACGCGCACGCCGGCTCGCTGCGACAGGCCGAGGTGCCGCTCCAGGAAGTGGATCTCCAGCACCGAGTCCAGCAGGTCCCGGCTGACCCGCAGCCCCTCGCCGACCTCGAAGGTGTAGGCACCGAACAGCCCGTCCTCGGTGCAGTGGTCGAGCAGTCCCAGCCGGTCGATCGACCGCGCGTAGTAGGCGGCGAGCAGGAAGTTGACCTCGCTGTTGCGGTCGCGAAACTGCCACACGTAGGCGTTGTCGCCCCGGAACCAGCCCAGGTCCACCTCGCTTCGCAGCAGCTCGTCGCTCCACGTCGACCGCTCGACGATCGCGCCGCCCAGCGCCCGGTAGCGCTCGCGCAGCTCCGCGAGGCGCGGGTGGTCACGGCGCAGGTAGTCGGCCGCGCCGTCGGGCAGCGGAGCCGTGGCGTGCGACGGCCGCGCGGCGAGCTCGGAGGCGCGCAGGAACTCGTCCATCCGCGACTTGCGCACCAGCGCGGTATCGAAGCGGCCGAGCACCGCGTTGAGCGCGCCGGCGAACCTGTTCCGGAACGACATGCCGCGAGGCTACTCCGGGCCGCGCCGGTACGCGACCTCGCCCCCGACGATCGTGGTCAGCACCAGCGCCCCCCGGATCTCGTCCTCCGGCACGGTCATGATGTCCCGCGACAGCACGACCACGTCCGCCACCCTGCCCGGCTCGAGCGAGCCCTTCCACGTCTCCTCGAAGGCGGCGTAGGCCGCGTCCAGCGTCATCGAGCGCAGCGCCTCCTCGCGCGTCATCCGCTGTTCCGGGAAGAACGCGCGGCCGTCGCTCATCTGCCGGGTCACCGCGGCGTGGAAGTTCGGGATCGGGTCGACGTCCTCCACCGGGGCGTCGGTGCCGTTGCTCACCACGACCCCGGCGTGGCGCAGCTTGCGCCACACGTAGGCGCCCTCCGCGGCCCGCCGCATCCCGATCCGCGTCGGCACCCAGGGACCGTCGCTGGTGCAGTGGACGCTCTGCATCGAGGCGATCACGCCCAGCGGGGCGAAACGCGGGATGTCGGCCGGGTCCAGGTGCTGCGCGTGCTCGATCCGCCAGCGCAGCGTCTTGCCGTCGGGGCGCGAGCCCAGCGCGCGCTCGTAGACGTCCAGCGTCTCGCGGTTGCCGCGATCGCCGATGGCGTGCACGCAGAGCTGGAGATCGAGGTCCAGCGCGAGCTGCGCCGTCTGCTTCAGGTCGTCCACGGGGTAGGTGTTCAGGCCGGCGGTGTCCGGAAGGTCCGCGTACGGCTCCAGGAGCCACGCGCCGTGGGAGCCCAGCGCGCCGTCGATGGAGCGCTTGATCGCACGCACGGTCAGCCGGCGGTCGGCGTAGTCGATCAGGCGGTAGCCGGCGCCGCGGGCGCGCAGCGCCTCGTTGCTCTCGCGCAGCATCATCCACACGCGCAGTCCGAGCCGGCCCTGGTCGGCCATGCGCTTGAGCAAATCCACGGTGGCGAACGACGACCCCGCGTCCTGGAAGCTGGTCACGCCCTTGCTCAGGCACTCCTCGACGGCCAGCTCGACCGCGCGCTCCTCGTAGGCGGCCAGCTCGGCGGGCGTTCGCAGCGCCAGCGCGGCGGCGTAGGCCCGGCCCACCAGCCCGGCGGCGGTCTCGCGCAGCACGCCGCTGGGGCGTCCATCGGGCCGGCGCAGGATCCGGCCTCCCGGAGGATCCGGCGTGCTCGCGTCGACGCCGGCCAACTCCAGCGCGCGCGCGTTGGCGATCGCGGCGTGGCCCGAGGCGTGGGTCAGCAGCACGGGGTTGTCGGGCGTCAGCTCGCTCAAGCGGTCGTGGACGGGGTTGCCCTCGACGGCCGGCTGCGGCAGGTGGGCCCACTTCTCCTGGTGCCACCCGCGACCGCGGACCCAGCGCCCCGGCGGCGAGGCGCGCGCGGCCACCGCGACCCGGTGCACGACCTCTTCCCAGGTCTCGGCGCCCGTGAGGTCCACGTTCATCAGCGCTTCGCCGAGGCTGGTCAGGTGCGCGTGACCCTCGACGAACCCGGGAACGGCCAGCCGGCCCCCGAGATCGATCACCTCGGTCGCGGGGCCGGCCCAGGCCCGGATCTCCGCGTCGCTACCGACCGCGACGATGTCGCCGTCCCGAGCGGCGAGCGCCTGCGCCTCGGGCCGGGCCGGGTCCAGGGTGACCAGCTTCCCGTTGAGCAGCACCAGGTCGGCGCTGGCGCGGGTCCCGCGCTCCACCGCGCCGGCCGGATCCGCGACCCGATCGCCCCGCGCGCAACCGGCGGCCATCGACAACGCCAACAGCCCGGCGACGAGCGCCGGATGCCGGTTCAGCGGTCCCCGCATGAGCATCCCCCCGAGCCTGGCGGTTGGCGGAACGGTTTACGGCCCGGCGGCTTCCCCGGGCGACACCGTGAGGTCGAAACGGAACCTGACCCCGGTCGTTCCCATCAGCACGTCCACGAGCCGGGTGCGGATGTTGACGTCGCCGCGCGCACCCCGGGCCGGGTAGATGTTGTCCGCCGGGATCCGCACCGGGCGGATCGTGCGGGCGATGTCGACCTCGCCGATCAGCGGCACCTTGAGCGCCACGTCGTGGATCCGCACCCGGCAGAACGGCTCGCCGTCCACGTGCTCGACGTCCAGCGAGACGCGCGGGTGGACCGGCGTGCTGAGCCGCAGCTCGGGAACCTCCAGGTGCAGCGAGGTCAGGATCTGGCCCCGCCCCTCCGGTCCGCCGGCGGGGTCGAAGCCGGTCACCCGCACGTCGGACAGCAACAACGTCACGGGCCGGCCGCCGATCAGCGGGTATTCCACGCGGGTCGGGACGAAGCCGTCCAGCAGCTCCGAGATCGTGGCCGCGTCCAGCGTGACGTCCACCGCGGCGACGGGTCCGCTCGCGGCGCCGCCGGACAGCGCCACGACGCCCGCCAACAGGAACTTCGACCCAACGCTCAGCGTCGCGCGCATCCGTGCCTCCGAGTGCCCCGATTCGGTCCAGGACCATGGATTCTAACCCGCGGCTCCGCGACCCGCCCCGGCGCCGCATTCCGGGCGCGGCGGGGCCGCCGAGAAAGGGGACCGTTCCGGTCCATTCAAGATGCGCGAGAAACCGCAGAAAGGCGGCCTTCCGTACCGCTTCGATCCGTCTTGCGGAGGGTGCCCTGCCTGCTATGATGCGGCTCCTGTGCCCATGGATTCGGAAACACCATTTCTATTCCCACCGTGGATCGACAGGCTGAGACCGGTTCTGGGGGCGCTGCTCGGATTCGTCCTCCCGGTGTATCTGCTGCTGTTGATCTGGTTCGGCGGTTCGCCGAAAACCACCGACGTGGGATACGAGCCGGAACAGCCGGTTCCGTATAGCCACGCCCTGCATGCCGGTGAGCTGGGCCTCGATTGCCGGTACTGTCACAGCACCGTGGAGCACACGGCGCACGCCGCGATCCCGCCCACGGAAACCTGCATGAACTGCCACACCAACATCCGGGGCCAGAGCGAGAAGCTCGAGCCGGTGCGCGAGAGCTACCGGACCGGGCTCCCGGTGCGCTGGGTCAAGGTCCACGACCTGCCGGACTACAGCTACTTCAACCACAGCGCGCACGTTCGCCGCGGAGTGGCCTGCGTCGAATGCCACGGCCGGGTGGACAAGATGGAGGTGGTGTACCAGGTCGAGCCGCTCAGCATGGGCTGGTGCCTCGACTGCCACCGCAACCCCGACACCCGGCTGCGGCCGGTCGAGTACGTGACCGTGATGGACTGGCAGACCGACGAGGACCGCGCGGTCCTCGGCAAGCGGCTGCGCGAGCAATACGACATCAACCCTCGCGAGGACTGCAGCACATGTCATCGCTGAAGCAGGTTCCGGCGGGCGGACAGCCGTACTGGCGCAGTCTCGAGGAGCTGGCCGGGGACCCGGAGTTCGAGCGCTTCGTGCGCAACGAGTTCCCGGCGACCGCGGACGAGATGCTGGCGCCCGGCTCGCGGCGGACGTTCCTGAAGCTGATGGGCGCCTCGGTGGCGCTGGCCGGGATGACCTCGTGCCGCTGGCCGGTCGAGGAGATCCTGCCGTTCGCCAGCCGTCCCGAGGGCTACGTCCCGGGCGAACCGATGCGCTTCGCCACGGCGATGGAGCTGGACGGGGCCGGCACCGGCCTCCTGGTGACCAGCTACGACGGCCGGCCGGTCAAGATCGAGGGCAACCCGGAGCACCCGGGCAGTCTCGGCGGGTCGAGTGCCTGGGCGCAGGCGGCGATCCTGGAGCTGTACGATCCCGACCGCAGCAGCGCGGTGCTGCGCCGCGGCGATGACGGCGGCGACGCGCGCTCCGACTGGAGCGCGTTCGACGAGTTCGCGCGCGGACACTTCGGCGAGCTGGCCCGCAAGCAGGGCCGCGGGCTCGCGGTGCTGGCCGGCTCGTCGGCCTCGCCGACGCTGGCGGCGCTGCGGGCGCGGATGCAGACGCGGTTTTTGGGCATGCACTGGCACGAATGGGAGCCGGCCTCGCGCGACAACGCCCGCGAGGGCGCCCGCATGGCGTTCGGCCGCCCGCTGCGCGCGGATTTCGACCTGGCCAACGCCGACGTGATCGTCTCGCTGGACGAGGACCTGTTGCTGCGCCACCCGGCGGCGGTGCGCTACGCGCGCGACTTTGCCGCGGGGCGCCGCGGCGAGCAGGGCACGCTCAGCCGCCTGTACGCGGTCGAGAGCGCCTACAGCACGACCGGCGTGATGGCGGACGAGCGGATCCCGCTGCCGACCCGGATCATCCCGACCTTCGCGGCCTGCCTGGCCGCCGAGCTGATCCTCGACCGCGGGCTGCCGCTGCCGGCGGGAGCCGCGGAGCTGCGGCAGTTGCTGTCGTTCTTCGAGGGCCACCCGCTGCGCCGCGCGCGCGACTGGACCCTGGCCCGGGACCTGCTGGCGAACCGCGGCCGCGGCGTGATCGCGGTCGGTCCGCGGCAGCCCCCCGAGATCCACGCGCTGGGCCACCTGCTCAACGTGGCGCTGGGCAACGCCGGCCGCACGGTGCGTTACACCGCCGAGCCGGACGCCGAGCGTCCGACCCACGCCCGCTCGATCGCGGCGCTCTCGGCGTCGATCGCGCGTGGCGAGGTCGAGACGTTGTTGATCCTGGGCCGGAACCCGGTCTTCGACGCGCCGGCCGATCTCGACTTCGCGGGCAAGCTCGACCGGGTGACGACGACGATCCACCACGGCCTGTACCGCGACGAGACGGCGCGGGCCTGCCGCTGGCACCTGCCGCAGGCGCACTTCCTGGAGTCGTGGGGCGACACGCGGGCCTGGGACGGGACCTACGGCGTCACGCAGCCGCTGATCGAGCCGCTCGCCGGCGGGCGCAGCGCGATCGAGCTGCTGGCCTCGCTGCTCGGCGAGCCGGCGCGCGGCCACGACGTGGTGCGCGACGGTTTCCGCGCCGTCGTCGCCGCCGGCGACCCCGAGCGAGCCTGGCGCCGCACGCTGCACGACGGGCTGCTGGCGGGCTCCGCCGCCCCGGCCGCCTCCGCAGCGCTGCGTCCGGTGGGCTGGACCACCGAGCTGGCGCTGCACCTGCACACGCGGTCCACGCTGCCGGGCGCGGACGAGGTCGAGCTGACCTTCCTGCCCGACGCCAAGCTCCACGACGGGCGGTTCGCCAACAGCGGCTGGCTGCAGGAGCTGCCCGACCCGTTGACCAAGCTGACCTGGGACAACGCGTTCCACGTCGGCCCCGCGACGGCGCGCGAGCTGGGCCTGCGCCAGGAGGACCTGGTGCGGGTGACCGCCGGCGAGCGCTCGATCGAGCTGCCGGTGTACATCGTGCCGGGCCAGGCGCCGGGCACGGCCTCGGTCAGCTTCGGCTACGGGCGGCGCCACGGCGGGCAGGTCGCCCCCGGCGTCGGCGTGGACGTCTTCCCGCTGCGCAGCGGCGACGCCCTGGACTGGACCATCGCCCGCGTCGCGCGGACCGGCAGGAAGTACGAGCTGGCGACGACCCAGAACCACTGGGCCATCGACACCATGGGTGCCGAGGAGACCGAGCGGCGGGCGCGCGTCCACGCGCGCGAGGTCACGCTCGCGGAGTTTTTGGCCGATCCGAAGGCGGTGGCCCACGCCGGTCCGAAGTTCCATCACGTCGAGCTGTGGCGCGACCCCGAATACGACGGGCACAAGTGGGGCATGGCGATCGACCTCACGGCCTGCACCGGCTGCAACGCCTGCATCCTGGCCTGCCAGTCGGAGAACAACATCCCGGTCGTGGGCAAGGCCGAGGTCAAGATGGGCCGCGAGATGCACTGGATCCGCGTCGACCGTTACTGGAAGGGCGACCCCGAGGATCCGGCCGTGGCGGTGCAGCCGCTGACCTGCCAGCACTGCGAGACCGCGCCGTGCGAGCAGGTCTGCCCCGTGGCCGCGACCGTCCACGACAGCGAGGGGCTGAACGTGATGGTGTACAACCGCTGCATCGGCACGCGGTACTGCGCCAACAACTGTCCCTACAAAGTGCGCCGCTTCAACTGGTTCAACAACCACAAGCACGAGTCGGCGTTGACCGGCATGATGTACAACCCCGAGGTCACGGTGCGCGCGCGGGGCGTGATGGAGAAGTGCAGCTTCTGCCTCCAGCGCATCAACCGGGTCAAGATCCGGGCCAAGAACGATCGCCGGCCGGTCGCAGACGGCGAGATCGTGCCGGCCTGCGCGCAGGCCTGCCCGACCCGCGCGATCCGCTTCGGCGACCTCAACGACCCGGCCAGCGACGTTTCGGTCCACCACGCCGACGCGCGCGCCTACTCGGTGCTCGAGGAGATGAACACCCGGCCCCGCACGCGTTACCTGGCGCGGCTGAAGAACCCGCCCGGAGCCGCCGCGGCGGGGCACGGCACGGATGACGAGGGAGCGGCGTAACCGATGGCCGTCGTCGCAGAACGCCAGCGCGTGACGCTGGACAACACCTCGGACGACCCGACCCGGCGGGCGCCGCTGGCGATCGGTCACGATCTGGTCACGTTGACCGATCGGGTCTGCGGGATCGTCGAGGCCAAGAAGCCGCCCCGCTGGTGGTACATCGCGCTGGCGGCCTCGATCGGCTGGCTGGCGATGCTGGGCGCGATGGTGACCTACTTGATCGTCACCGGCGTCGGCGTGTGGGGCGTCAACATCCCCGTCGGCTGGGGCTTCGCGATCATCAACTTCGTGTTCTGGGTCGGGATCGGGCACGCCGGCACGCTGATCTCGGCGATCCTGTTCCTGTTCCGGCAGGGCTGGCGGACGGGGATCAACCGTTTCGCCGAGGCGATGACGATCTTCGCCGTGATCTGCGCCGGCCTGTTCCCGGGCATCCACGTCGGCCGGATCTGGCTGGCCTACTGGCTGGCGCCGGTGCCGAACCAGATGGCGATGTGGCCCAACTTCCGCAGCCCGCTGCTGTGGGACGTGTTCGCGGTCAGCACCTACTTCACGGTCTCGATCCTGTTCTGGTACATCGGGATGATTCCCGACCTGGCCACGCTCCGCGACCGCGCCAAGACCCGGCTGCGCGCGATCGTCTACGGCGTGTTCGCGATGGGCTGGCGCGGCTCGACGCGGCACTGGCAGCACTACGAGCGCGCCTACCTGCTGCTGGCCGCGCTGGCCACGCCGCTGGTGCTCAGCGTGCACTCGGTGGTCAGCTTCGACTTCGCGGTCTCGATGGTGCCGGGCTGGCACACCACGATCCTGCCGCCGTACTTCGTGGCCGGCGCGATCTTCAGCGGCTTCGCGATGGTGCTGAACCTGGCCATTCCGGCGCGGGCGATCTTCAACCTCAGGGACATCATCACGCTGCGCCACATCGAGAACATGAACAAGATCCTGCTCGCCACGGGATCGATGGTCGGCTACGCCTACCTGACCGAGTTCTTCATCGCCTGGTACAGCGGCAACGGCTACGAGCAGTTCACCTTCGTCAACCGCGCGATGGGGCCGTACGCCTGGGCCTACTGGATCATGGTCACCTGCAACGTGATCACGCCGCAGCTGTTCTGGTCCAAGCGGGTGCGCACCAGCCCGGTGATCACGTTCTTCGTCGTGATCTTCGTCAACGTCGGGATGTGGTTCGAGCGCTTCGTGATCGTCGTCACCTCGCTCAGTCGCGACTTCTTGTCCTCGAGCTGGGGCGTCTACGTGCCGACCTGGGTCGACTGGATGACGCTGGCGGGCAGCTTCGGCCTGTTCTTCACGCTGTTCCTGCTGTTCGTGCGCTACATCCCGATGATCGCGATGGCCGAGGTCAAGTCGGTGATGACGATGGGCAAGCCCGAGTACTACGGCGCGCACGCGCACGGCCGCGAGGAGCACGGCCAGGCGGGCGGGCCGGAGTCGGAGCGTCGCTGATGCCCGAGACGCAGAAGCAGACCTGGGGCCTGCTGGCCCAGTTCGACACCCCCGGCGAGCTGCTGGCGGCGGCGGAGCAGGTGCGCGACGCGGGCTACCGGCGCTGGGACACCCTGACGCCGTTCCCGGTGCACGGGATCGAACGCGCGATGGGGCTGCGCGACTCGCGGCTGCCGTGGTTCACGCTGATCGCCGGTCTGACCGGAGCGGCCACCGCGATCCTGCTGCAGTGGTGGACCAACGCGGTCGACTACCCGCTGTTGATCAGCGGCAAGCCGATGTTCAGCCTGCCGGCCAACATCCCGATCGCGTTCGAGCTGACGGTGCTGTTCGCGGCGCTGGCCACGGTGGGCGGGTTGTTCCTGCTCTGCGACCTGCCGCGGCTGTGGCACCCGACGTTGACCAGCAGCCGCTTCCGCCGCGTGACGACCGACGGGTTCTTCATCTGGATCGAGGCCGTCGACGAGTCGTTCGATCTCGAACGGACCGAGACGTTGCTGCGCTCGCTGGGCCCGTCCCACGTCGAGCGGGTCGAGGGCTAGCCGATGTTGCCGCGCTGGGTCACCTGGAGCGTCGCGCTCGCGGCCCTGCTGGCGATGCTGCCGCTGGCCTGCGTGGCGCGGGCCCGCTACGCCCACACGTCCAAGCCGCGGATCCACATCATCCAGGACATGGACAACCAGCCCAGGTTCAAGGCCCAGCAGGCCAACCCGCTGTTCGCCGACGGGCGCGCGATGCGCCGCGCGGTCGAGGGGACGATCGCGCGCGGCACGCTGCGCGACG
Organism: Candidatus Polarisedimenticolaceae bacterium; assembly: GCA_041629655.1. Taxonomy (GTDB): domain Bacteria; phylum Acidobacteriota; class Polarisedimenticolia; order Polarisedimenticolales; family Polarisedimenticolaceae; genus JBFKMV01. The sequence continues at coordinate 9,853 of JBFKMV010000048.1, read as the reverse complement.
ACGAGCACCTCTACGCGGGGCTGGTGCTTGGCGAGTGGGCCGCGGCGCCGCCGATGCCCGTCGACGCCGCGCTGCTCGAGCGCGGGCGGGAGCGGTTCGAGATCTTCTGCGCACCGTGCCACGGTCTGGACGGCTACGGCAAGGGCATCGTGTCGCGTCGCGCCGACCGGCTGCAGGAGGGGACGTGGGTGCCGCCGCTGTCGTTCCACGACGCGGCGGTGCGGGCGCGGCCGGACGGGCACCTGTTCAACACGATCACCCACGGCATCCGCACGATGCCGGCCTACGGGCGGCAGGTCCCGGCCGCGGACCGCTGGGCGATCGTGTCCTACTTGCGGGCGCTTCAGAAGAGCCAGGCCGCGCCGCTGGCCGACGTGCCGTCCGAGCGGCGTTCCGAGCTGAGGTAGCCAGATGCGCGAACTGGACATCCTGCGCGAGGACGTGACGCTCGGCACACGGACGCGCCGGCTGGCGCTGGTGCTGATGGGCGTCGGCGCCGCCGCATTGGTGCTCGCCGGACTGCTGGCGGCGCTGCTCGAGGACGGCGGCGCGCGGTTCTACCGCTCGTACCTGGTCGGCTACGCCTACTTCCTGAGCCTCGCGCTGGGGGCGCTGTTCTTCGTGCTGGTCAGCCACCTCACCCGGGCCGGTTGGAGCGTCGCGCTGCGCCGGATCGCCGAGGTCTTCGCCTGGACGCTGATCCCGCTGGCCGCCCTGGCGGTGGTGATCCTGCTCGGCATGCACGACCTGTACGAATGGACCCACGCCGAGGTCGTCGCCGCCGACCCGATCCTGCAAGGCAAGAGCGCCTACCTCAACACGAAGTTCTTCATCGGCCGGCTGGTGTTCTACTTCGTGGTCTGGATCGCGATGGCGCGCTACTTCCTGCGCCGCTCGACGGACCAGGACGAGTCGGGGCGGCCGCGGATCACGCAGCGGATGGAGGTGCGCGCTGCGCCCGGAATCATCGCCTTCGCGCTGACCGTCACCTTCGCCGCGTTCGACCTGTTGATGTCGCTGTACCCGCACTGGTACAGCACGATCTGGGGGGTGTACTACTTCTCCGGCTCGACGGTCGGGTTCTTCTCGTTGCTGGCGATCGCGCTGACGACCCTGCAGCGCCAGGGGCTGCTGCGGCGCGCGGTGACCACCGAGCACTACCACGACGTCGGCAAGCTGCTGATGGCCTTCGTGGTCTTCTGGGCCTACATCGCGTTCTCGCAGTACATGCTGATCTGGTACGGCAACATTCCCGAGGAGACGGAGTGGTATCTCGAACGCCAGACCGGCGACTGGCTGTACGTCAGCCTGGCCTTGCTGTTCGGTCATTTCGTGATCCCGTTTTTGTTCCTGGTTTCGCGCTACCCCAAGCGGCGGCGTAACACCTTGATGGTCGCCGCGGTGTGGATGCTGGTGATGCACTGGCTCGACATGTTCTGGCTCGTGATGCCCGAGACCAGCCACGGGCACTTCCGGCCGGGTGTCTTCGATCTGACCTGTTTCGTCGGGATCGGCGGCATCTTCCTCGGGTCCGCCGTCGCCATGCTGGCGCGCTACCCGTTGATCCCGGTCAAGGACCCGCGGCTGGCCGAATCGGTGATGTTCGAAAATGTCTGAGGAACGGATCAAGATCACGGGCGAAAGCGCCGACGACCCGATCTCGTCGACCACGATGCTGGTCGGCGTGGCGGGAGCGATCCTGCTCTTGGTGATCGGCGTGCTGTTGCAGGCGCTGTACCTCGGCGCCGTCGAGCGCGAGCGGCAGCGCAAGGTCCTCGCGCAGCCCCCCGCGGAGCTGATCGAGGTGCTCTCCGAGCAGCAGGACACGCTGGAAAGCTACCGCTGGGTCGACAAGCAGCAGGGCGTCGCCGCGATCCCGATCGACCGCGCGATGGAGCTGGTGATCCGGGACTACCAGCGCCAGGCGGGCCGGGAGGACGGACGATGAAGCCGGCGCGCTGGATCGGACTCGCCGCGGCGGCGGCGATCCTGATCGCCGGCGCCAGCGCCGACGCGCGGGCCCAGCGGGGCGAGCCGGTGCCGGCCGATCTCGAGGGTGTGGACGTGATCGAGCATCCCGACGCCGCGCTGCCGCTGGAGCTCGTGTTCCAGGACGAGCGGGGCGAGCCGGTCGCGCTCGGCCAGTATTTCCACAAGGACCGCCCGGTGCTGCTGGTGCTGGGCTACTACGAGTGCCCGATGCTGTGCACGCTGGTGCTGAACGGCCTGGTCGACGCGCTAAACGACATCGACTGGGTGCCCGGCGAGCAGTTCGAGATCGTGACGCTGAGCATCGATCCGGGCGAGACGCCCAAGCTCGCGGCGTGGAAGAAGCAGAACTACCTCGAGGCCTACGGCAGGCCCGCGGCCGCGGCCGGTTGGCACTTTCTGACCGGCAGCGAGACCCAGATCCGGCAGCTGGCCGACGCGCTGGGCTTCGGTTACCGCTACGTGGAGCAGCGCGACGAGTACGCCCACCCGGCCGTGCTGTTCATCGCCACCCCGGAGGGGCGCATCGCCCGCTACCTCTACGGCGTGAGCTACGAGCCGCGCACGCTGCGGCTGTCGCTGGTCGAGGCCTCGCGCGGAAAGATCGGCACGACGTTGGATCGCGTACTGCTGTATTGCTACCATTACGACTCCACGGCGGGACGTTACGCACCGGTAGCGGTCAATATCATGCGCGCCGGCGGCGCGATCTCGGTCGCGTTGCTGGGCGGCTTCCTGGCCTGGCTGTGGGTGCGCGACGTCCGCCGCAGAAGGACGGCCTGAGATGGCTGAGCTGTTGCGGTGGATCACCGGGCTGGCGCTGCGGCTGGCGGCCGCGGACGCGGGAGGGCGGAGCACCTGGCTGCCCCGTCGCGCCTCCACCACCGCAGCGGACGTGGACGCCGCCTGGGCGGTGGTGTTCTGGATCTCGGTGTTCTTCTTCTTCCTGATCACCTTCCTGGTCGTGTTCTTCGCGATCCGCTACCGGGGCCAGCGCGGGATCGGCCCGCGCGAGTACCTCAAGCACAACACGCCGCTGGAGGTGACCTGGAGCATCATCCCGCTGGGGATCGTGATCTACCTGTTCTACATGGGGTTCACGGGCTACCTCAACCTGGTCACACCGCCCGAGAACACCTACGAGGTCCAGGTCACGGCGCAGAAGTGGAACTGGCTGTTCACCTATCCCAACGGCCACATCAACGCCGAGCTGCACGTGCCGGTCAACCAGCCGGTGCGGCTGGTGATGAGCTCCGAGGACGTGCTGCACAGCTTCTACGTGCCGGATTTCCGGGTCAAGCAGGACGTCGTGCCGGGGCGCTACACGACGCTGTGGTTCGAGGCCACCGAGACCGGCGAGATGGACATCTTCTGCACCGAGTACTGCGGCACCAAGCACTCCAACATGTTGTCCAAGGTCGTCGTGCACGCGCCGGGCGAATTCGAGAGCTGGCTCGAGGAGGCCTCGGACATCTTCAAGGACCGCCCGCTGTGGCAGGTCGGCGAGCTGCTGTACAACCAGCGCGGCTGCAAGCAGTGCCACTCGCTGGACGGTTCCCGGGGCACCGGGCCGAGCTTCAAGAACCTGTGGGGCACGCAGCACGCGCTCCAGGACGGTAGCCAGGTTACCGTCGACGAGAACTACGTCCGCGAGTCGATCCTGATGCCGCAGGCCAAGCTGACGGCGGGCTACGAGCCCGTGATGCCGACCTACCAGGGCCGTCTGAAGGACAAGGAGATCACCGCGATCATCGAGTACCTGAAGACGCTGAACCCGACCTAGGACGGCCAGGAGCAACGATGAGCACGTCGGAACACACGCTGGGCGCCGGGGCGCTGCCCGCCAGGGCGGGCCACCGCGACGAGCGCAACTACCTCAACCAGTCGCGCGGAATCAAGTCCTGGCTGTTCACGCTGGACCACAAGCGGATCGGCGTGATGTACCTGGTCTCGATCCTGGCCGCGTTCTTCGGCGGGGGAGTGGCGGCGCTGCTGGTCCGCACCGAGCTGCTGACGCCCGGCCAGACCGTGATGAGCGCCGACGCCTACAACCAGTCGTTCACGCTGCACGGCGCGATCATGATCTTCCTGTTCATCATCCCCGGCATCCCGGCCGCGCTGGGCAACTTCGTGCTGCCGATCATGCTCGGCGCCAAGGACGTGGCGTTCCCGCGGCTGAACCTGTTCAGCTACTATCTGTGGGTCAGCGGGGCGCTGCTGGCGCTGGTGACCCTGGCCACCGGCGGCGTCGACACCGGCTGGACCTTCTACACCCCGTACAGCACGACCACCAGCACCAGCGTGATCCCGATCACGCTGGGGGTGTTCATCCTCGGCTTCAGCTCGATCTTCACCGGCCTGAACTTCATCGTCACCACGCACAAGCTGCGGGCCAAGAACATGGGCTGGTTCGACATGCCGCTGTTCCTGTGGGGGCTCTACGCCACCGCGATCATCCAGGTGCTGGCCACGCCGGTGCTGGGGATCACGGTGCTGCTGTTGGTTGTCGAGCGGGCGATGGGGGTCGGGATCTTCGATCCGGCGCTGGGCGGCGATCCGGTGCTGTTCCAGCACTTCTTCTGGTTCTACTCCCACCCGGCGGTGTACATCATGATCCTGCCCGCGATGGGGATCATCAGCGAGCTGATCTCGGTGTTCAGCCGCAAGCACATCTTCGGCTATCGCTTCATCGCCTACAGCAGCGTGGCCATCGCGATCTTCGGCTTTCTGGTCTGGGGCCACCACATGTTCACCTCCGGCCAGTCGCCGCTGGTCAACATGATTTTCAGCGCGCTGACCTTCAGCGTCGCGATCCCGTCGGCGGTCAAGGTCTGGAACTGGCTGGCCACGATGTACAAGGGCTCGATCCGCCTCGACACGCCGATGCTGTACGCGCTGTCGTTCTTGATCCTGTTCACGATCGGTGGCCTGACCGGATTGTTCCTGGGCATGCTGGCCGTCGACGTCCACCTGCACGACACCTATTTCGTCGTGGCGCACTTCCACTACGTGATGTTCGGCGGCACGGTGATCGCGTTCCTGGGTGGGCTGCACTACTGGTGGCCCAAGATGACCGGCCGGATGTACAGCGAGCGCTGGGGCCGTCTCTCCGCGGCGGTGGTGTTCCTCGGCTTCAACGTGACCTTCTTCAGCCAGTTCCTGCTGGGCAGCCAGGGCATGCCCCGGCGCTACTACGACTATCTCGACCGCTACACCGGGTTGCACCAGCTCTCGACGTACGGCTCGTACGTGATGGGGCTCGGCTTCGTGATGGTGTTCGTCTACCTGATGCACTCGCTGTTCCGCGGACGGCCGGCACCGGCCAACCCGTGGGGCGGGAACACGCTGGAGTGGCACACCACGTCGCCGCCGCCGCTGGAGAACTTCGACGACACGCCGGTGGCGGACGATCCCTACGAGTTCCAGGGCTGGAAGTGGCATCCCGACATCCGCGGCTACCTGCACGAGGAGCCGCAGCCCGGGGGCCGGCCGTGAGCGGAGTTCACCATGGCTGAAGCCGGCGCACATCACGACGCGCACGGGCACCACCCGTCGCTCCAGCACCACTTCGATACGCCCGAGCAGCAGTTCGAGTCGGGCAAGCTGGGGATGTGGCTGTTCCTGGCCACCGAGATCCTGCTGTTCGGCGGGCTGTTCGTGGCCTACGCGGTGTACCGCGGCAACCATCCCGAGATCTTCGACTTCGGCCACCGCTTCCTGGACAAGAAGATGGGCGCCATCAACACCGTGATCCTGCTGACCAGCAGCCTCACGATGGCCTGGGGCGTGCGGGCGGCGCAGCTCGGTCAGCAGCGGCTGCTCAAGGTGTTGCTGTCGCTGACGTTGCTGGGCGGCGCCGGTTTCATGGTGATCAAGTTCTTCGAGTACCGGGAGAAGTTCGAGCACCACCTGTTGTGGGGCATGCGCTACGAGTCGCCGCTGCACCACGGCGAGCAGGACGCCGCCGCCGCCCACGGCGGTGAGGCGACTGCGGCCGCCGAGCCTGTTGCGGAGACCGAAGCCGCGGCGGCGGACCCGGCGCAGGGTGTGCTCGCCACCACCCCGGCCGGGGTCAAGATCGAGCGGTCGACCAACCCGGCGCCGGCCGCGGGGCCGGAGGGCCTGGCCGTCGCCGAAAGCGAAGCCGAGGCGGCCGGGCACGCCGCCGGACCGGAGCCGCGCAACGTGCAGATCTTCTTCGGGATCTACTTCCTGATGACGGGGCTGCACGGCCTGCACGTGCTGGTCGGCATGATCGCGATCGGCTGGGTGCTGCTCAAGGCCGCGCGCGGCGTGTTCGGCCCGCAGTATTTCACGCCGGTGGACCTGGTCGGCCTGTACTGGCACCTGGTCGACCTGATCTGGATCTTCCTGTTTCCGTTGTTCTACCTGATCGTCTAGCCGGAGGTCGCGCGAAATGGCAAAGGGACACGGCCTGGGCCACGTGGTTCCGCTGAGCACGCTGATCGGCGTGCTGGCGGTGCTGTTGCTGCTGACCTTCGTGACCGTCGCGGCGACGTGGTTCGACTTCGGACCGTTCAACCTGATCGTGGCCATGGCGATCGCGGCGGTCAAGGGCTCGCTGGTGCTGCTGTACTTCATGCACCTGCGCTGGGACCGCCCGTTCAACGCCGTGGTGTTCATCAGCTCGCTGGCCTTCGTGGCGCTGTTCATCGTGCTGGCGCTGCTGGACACCAGCGAGTACCAGCCCGAGCTGATCCCGGGCTACGCGCCGGCGATCGACCGGCAGTGACGCGGACGCGGTGAGCGAACTCGAGCGCGGGATCCTGCTGCGCAGCCAGGGCGAGCGCGGCACGCGACTCCCCGGCGCCGGCACCCTGGGCGTGACGCTGTTCGTCGCCTCGCTCGGCGTGTTCTTCGCCACCGCGCTGATCGCCTACCTCGCGGTGCGGCTGCAGGCGCCGGCCTGGGCCGCCGCGGGCGGCCGCGGGCTGCCCCGTGGGTTGTGGCTGAGCACGCTGCTGATCCTGGCCGCGAGCGCGACCGTCCAGAGCGCGCTGTGGCGGATCCGGCGCGGCGACGAACGTCTCCTGCGGCGCGCGCTGTGGTGGACGGCGGCCGCGAGCGTCGCGTTTCTGGGCAGCCAGGCCTGGAGCTGGGCGGTCTTGCTGGGGCGACAGGTCACGGCGCGCAGCGACATGTTCGGCTTCACGTTCTACCTGCTGACCGGGCTGCACGCCGCGCACCTGATCGGCGGCCTGGCGGCGCTGGCGATCGTGCTGTGGCGCGCCCACGGCGGCGCGTACTCCTGGGGCCACTACGCCGGCGTGCGGTACTGCGCGATCTACTGGCACTTCCTGGGCGCGGTCTGGCTGGCGATGATCGCCCTGATGACCCTATCTTTCTAGGGTTCGTTTTCCGCCAACAGGAGACCCCGATGCGAGAATCCTTCCGGTACGGCCAAGGTCTGGTCCTGGTGCTGTGCGTCGCGCTGGTCGCCGGGTGCGCGCTGATGGAACCCGTAGACACCACGCGGCGCGACAAGACCAAGAAAGGTGCCGGGATCGGCGCCGCGGCAGGCGCGGTGCTGGGCGCCGTGATCGGCGAAGGCGAGGCCGACGAAATCCTGGCCGGCGCCGCGATCGGCGCGGGCATCGGCGCGGGCGTCGGGGCCTACATGGACCGGCAGGAGGAGCGGCTGGCCAGGATCCCCGGTACCACCGTGGAACGCGTCGATGACGACATGCTGCTGGTCCACTTCGATTCCGACCTGTTGTTCGGCTTCGACTCCTCCGAGCTGTCGGGGACCTCGCGCACGACGCTCGAGCAGGCGGCGCAGGTGATCGCCGAGTACAAGAAGACCGCCGTCGTCGCCCAGGGCCACACCGACTCCAGCGGCAGCGACTCGTACAACCAGCGCCTGTCCGAGCGGCGCGCGGAACGCGTCAAGAGCTACCTGGTCGCGCAGGGCATCGACGCGGCCCGGATCGTCGCGCTGGGTTACGGCGAGAGCCACCCCATCGCGTCCAACGACACCGAGGCGGGACGCGCGAAGAACCGGCGCGTCGACCTGCTGCTCAAGGCGAAGGTGAAGTAGCTAGCCGGTCTTGCCGACGACCAGGAACGCCAGCAGCAGGGGCAGGTAGAGCAGCGAGGCCAGGAACACCCGGCGCGCCCGGGCGGTGCTGCGCTCCCGCGCGAACCCGACGCCCAGCCACAACCAGCCCAGGCCGAGCGCCAGCGCGGGCACCAGGTAGATCCAGCCCGCCAGCCCCAGCGCGAACGGCGCCGTGCTCACGGCCAGCTGAAGCGTCAGCCCCGCGATCATCTGTCTCGCGGCGCGGTTGCCCGAGCCCTCGAACACCGGCGCGAACGGGTAGTCGACCTCGATGAAATCGTGCCGGTTCATCCAGGCCATCGACAGGATGTGCGGCCACTGCCAGAACACGATGATCGCGAACAGCGCCCAGGCGCCGAGGCCCAGGTCGCCCCGTGCCGCGTACCAGCCGATCAACGGGGGGGCGGCGCCCATCTGCGCGCCGATCAGCGTCGAGACCGCCGAGACCGGCTTGAGCGGCGTGTAGGCGAACAGATAGCCGATCACGATCATCGCGGCAAGCAGGCCGCACACGGCGCCGGCGCCGAGCGCCAGCCAGGTCACACCCGCGGCCGCCAGCCCGACGCCGAGCAGCAACGCCTCCCAGGGCTGCACGCGTCCGGCCGGAAGCGGGCGCGACCGGGTGCGCGCCATCCGCGCGTCGCCCTTGCGCTCGACCAGCATGTTCAGCGTGCAGGCGCCACCGGAGGCCAGCCCGGTTCCCACCAGCACGTGGAACAGCAGCCACGGATCGATGGCGTCCCGCAGCCCGATCCAGTATCCGACCGCGGCGGTCAGCACGACCATCGTCGTGATGCCGGGCTTGGTCAGCTCGACGTAGTCGGACAACCTGGCGCGCAGCGCGATCGATGCCGTGGCGTGGCCCATCGTGTTCATCCCGTCCGCACGACGCTTGCCGCCGCCGATCGCGCCGGGTCGAGCCAGCGCGAGCTCTCGCGGGCGATCTCGACCACCGCGTCGGCCCAGGCGTCGTCGTCGTTGAGGCACGGCACCAGGTCGAGCGTCTCGCCGCCGTGCTTGCGCCAGTCCTCGACGGCGCGGATGCCGAGCTCCTCCAGCGTCTCCAGGCAGTCGGCCACGAACGCCGGGCTGAGGATCATGGCGCGCCTCTGCCCCCGCCGTGCGTGCTCGATCATCAGCTCGTCGGTGTAGGGCTTGATCCACGGGTCGCGGCCCAGCCGGGACTGGAAGCAGATCTCGTACCGCTCGCGCGGCAGGCCCAGGCGCTCGGCGAGTCGCTGCGCGGTGGCGAAGCACTGCGCGCGATAGCAGTTGCGGTTGGCGGCGACGATCCGCTCGCAGCAGTCGGCGCCGGCCAGGCAGTAACGGCCCGAGTCGTCGCTCTTCTTCACGTGTCGTTCCGGCAGGCCGTGGAAGCTGAAGAACACCACCTCGGGGTCCGAGCGCTCGAGATGCGGGCGCGCGATGTTCGCGCAGCATTCGATGAACAGCGGATGGTCGTAGAACGGTGGCACCACCTGGATGTACGGCGTGTTCCACAGCTTGCCCGCCTCGTCCCAGACCCGCTCGATCGAGGAGCCCGTCGCGGCGGAGCTGTACTGCGGGTACAGCGGAAACATCACGATCCGATCGACGCCGGCCTCGCGCAGGCGGGTCAGTGCGCCGGGGATCGAGGGCTCGCCATAGCGCATCGCGATCTCGACCACGACGTCCCGACCGAGCCGCCGGCGCACCTTGGCGGCGAGGTTCTCGGTGTGGATCAACAGCGGCGAGCCGCGGTCGGTCCAGACCTTGGCGTAGGCCTCGCCCGAGGCGCGCGGCCGG
>JBFKMV010000047.1:0-28357 GCA_041629655.1 Candidatus Polarisedimenticolaceae bacterium | reverse complement strand
GGTTCAGCTTCTGGATATCTTCATCAGACATATCCTCCGCCAGCTTGGCCAGCTCCGGGTGCTTGCCGAAGAATTCCTTGCGGGTGTAAGCCGGACCCTTGAAGGTCAGGTTCTGCAGCTCGCCATCACAGATCTCGTCCATGGCCCGTTGCATCACGCCGTCTTCGTCTTTCTCGAACAGCGGATCCCACATGCGGCCCCAGACCACCTTGATCACATTCCAGCCGGCGCCGCGGAACGCGGCCTCCAGCTCCTGGATGATCTTGCCGTTGCCGCGCACCGGGCCGTCCAGGCGCTGCAGGTTGCAGTTGATCACGAAGACCAGGTTGTCCAGCTTCTCGCGCGCCGCGAGACTGATCGCGCCCAGCGCCTCCGGCTCGTCCGTCTCGCCGTCGCCGAGGAACGCCCAGACCCGCCCGGTGCGGCCGATCAGCCCGCGGTCCTCGAGGTAGCGGTTGAACCGCGCGTGGTAGATCGCCATGATCGGCGCGAGCCCCATCGAGACGGTGGGGAACTCCCAGAACTCCGGCATCAGCCACGGGTGCGGGTACGACGACAGCCCGCCGCCCGGCCGCAGCTCGCGCCGGAAGTTCGCCAGCTGCTGTTCGGTCAGCCGCCCCTCGAGGAACGCCCGGGCGTAGATGCCGGGGCTGGCGTGCCCCTGGAAGTAGATCTGGTCGCCGCCGTTGGGCGCGTCCTTGCCGCGGAAGAAGTGGTTGAACGCGACCTCGTACAGCGTGGCCGCCGAGGCGTAGGTCGAGATGTGGCCGCCGATCCCGGGCTCCTCGCGGTTGGCGCGCACCACCATCGCCATCGCGTTCCAGCGGATGATGCTCTTGATCCGGCGCTCGATCTCGCGGTTGCCCGGAAAGCGCGGCTGCTCGTGCCGTGGGATGGTGTTGACGTACGGGGTGTTGGCCAGGTACGGGATCGAGATGCCGAACTCGGCGGCCCGGCGCTGGAGCTGCCGCAGCAGGGCCCGCACGCGGTCGGCGCCGCCGTGCTTGATCACGTAGTCGAGCGACTCGATCCACTCCTGGGTCTCGATGCGCTCGAGCTCGGACGGGTCCTTGTTGACGGCCATGCAGTTTGTCCCCTCGGCTCCGCGGAGCCGTTGCCTGGCGCCTCGGAATCCGCAAAGCGTTGATTCTAATGGCATGCCGAGCCCGGGTGCCACGGCGTGACCGGGGAGAGTATGGGTTCCGCCGGAGAGCCGGCGCCAAGGGTGAATCGCCGCCGCGGGCCTTGACAGGGCTCCCAGCCTCTGTATCATTACATCCGGATGGACGGATTCAAATGACGAAACCCCCAATCTTCGATCACATGTCGATCCTGGCGGACCCGGTGCGCAGCCGCATCCTGCTGGTGCTCGAGGACCAGGAGCTGACCGTCTCGGAGCTGTGCGTGGTGGTGCAGCTCCCGCAGTCCACGGTCAGCCGCCACCTCAAGATCCTGGCCGACGGCGGCTGGGTCACCTCGCGGCGCAACGGCACGAGCCGGCTGTACAGCATCCGCTTCGAGGAGCTGGAGACCGCGGCGCGCAGCCTGTGGGAGCTGACCCGCGGGCAGGTCGCCGGAACGCCCGCGGCGCGCCAGGACACGCGGCGGCTGGAGAGCGTGCTCGACCGCCGGCGGCTGAAGTCGCGGGAGTTCTTCTCGGCCACGGCCGGGGAATGGGACGACGTGCGCGACGAGCTGTTCGGCCGCGGGTTTTACCTCTCCGCCCTGCTCGGGCTGCTCGACGACCGCTGGGTCGTCGGAGACCTCGGGGCTGGCACCGGCAAGGTCGCCCGTTCGATCGCGCCGTTCGTGCAACGCGTCGTTGCGGTCGACGAGTCGGCCCCGATGATCGAGGCCGCTCGCAGGCGGCTGACGGACGTACCGAACGTCGAGCTGCGGCACGGCGCGCTGGAGACGCTGCCGATCGAGGACGACGAGCTCGACGCGGCCACGCTGTTCCTCGTGCTGCACCACGTCACCGACCCGGCCAAGGTGCTGATCGAGCTGGCACGCGTGATGCGGCCGGGGGGACGGCTGTTGATCGTCGACATGCTGCCCCACGACCGGCACGAGTACCAGAAGCGGATGGGGCACGTCTGGATGGGATTCTCACGGCAGCAGATCGAGGCCTACCTGGCGGAAGCCGGGTTCGGCAGCTGCCGCTTCGAAGCCTTGCCTCCCGACCCCGAGGCTCGCGGCCCCGTGTTGTTCGCCGCGTCGGCCCGGCTGGATTCGGCGGGCGAGACCATGGACCGACAACTCACGACAACAACCGGAGCGAGGAGACACCGATGAGCACTGTGATCAAGGACAAGGACCGGGCCCACCCGTTCGCCGCGGCCCGCAAGGCGGGCCGTGAGCCGTTCAAGGTCGCCGACCTGAAGCTGGCCGAGTTCGGCCGCAAGGAGATCCGGCTGGCCGAGCACGAGATGCCGGGCCTGATGTCGCTGCGGCGCAGGTTCGAGGGGCAGCGGCCGCTCCGCGGCGCGAAGATCATGGGCAGCCTGCACATGACCGTGCAGACCGCGGTGCTGATCGAGACGCTGACCGAGCTGGGCGCCGATGTGCGCTGGGTCTCGTGCAACATCTTCTCGACCCAGGACCACGCGGCGGCAGCGACGGTGGTCGGCCGTCCGGAGACCGGCGGCACGGTCGCCGATCCGCGCGGCGTGCCGGTGTTCGCCTGGAAGGGCGAGACGCTGGAGGAGTACTGGTGGTGCACCAGCGAGGCGCTGCGGTGGCCGGACGGCTCGGGCCCGGACTTGATCGTGGACGACGGCGGCGACGCGACGCTGCTGGTGCACAAGGGCCACGAGTTCGAGCAGGCCGGGAAGGTGCCGGCGTTCGATCCCGACGAGGACCCCGAGGAGTGGGGCGTGATCCTGAGCCTGCTGCGCAAGGACCTCAAGGTCAGCCCCGGCCGCTGGGCCAAGGTCGCGGCGGGCCTGCGGGGCGTCAGCGAGGAGACCACGACGGGCGTCCACCGGCTGTACCAGATGATGGCCAACGGGACGCTGCTGTTCCCGGCGATCAACGTCAACGACTCGGTGACCAAGACCAAGTTCGACAACATCTACGGCTGCCGGCACTCGGTGGTCGACGGTATCAACCGCGCGTCCGACGTGATGATCGGGGGCAAGGTCGCCGTGGTGTGCGGCTACGGCGAGGTCGGCAAGGGCTGCGCGCAGGCGCTGCGCGGCCAGGGCGCCCGGGTGGTCGTCACCGAGATCGACCCGATCTGCGCGCTGCAGGCGGCGATGGAGGGGTACGAGGTCAAGACGCTCGACGACGTCGTGGAGACCGCGGACATCTTCATCACCGCGACGGGCAACCGCGACGTGATTACCGCCGCCCACATGGCGCGCATGAAGGACAAGGCGATCGTCGGCAACATCGGCCACTTCGACAACGAGATCGACATGGCCGGGGTGGCCCGGGTCGACGGGATCAAGAGGATCAACATCAAGCCGCAGTACGACGAGTGGCGCTTCCCGGACGGGCACAGCGTGATGGTGCTGGCCGAGGGCCGGCTGCTCAACCTCGGCTGCGCCACGGGCCACCCCAGCTTCGTGATGTCGGCGTCGTTCACCAACCAGGTGCTGGCGCAGCTCGAGCTGCACCAGAACCGCGGCAAGTACGAGAACAAGGTCTACACGCTGCCCAAGCATCTGGACGAAGAGGTGGCGCGGCTGCACCTCGGCCATCTGGGCGTCAAGCTGACCCGGATGACCGAGAAGCAGGCCGAGTACCTGGGGATACCGATCGACGGGCCGTTCAAACCCGATCTGTACCGGTACTAGCACCGTCGTGCCCCTGAGCCGGGTCGGGGCGGCGGGCGTTGGAGCGCGTCTGCACGGGCGTCGGACGTGGTTGTACCGCGTCGACGAGATCGTCAGGCCGGCGCCCCGGCGAGACGGCGCAGCAGGCCAGCCCGGCCGGCCCTAGCGCCGGCGGTCCAGCGGAAACTCGTAGTTTGCGGTGCCCTGGAGCTCCCCGGCGGGGTCGAAGCTGCGTTCCGAGAGTTCGACGCCGCCGTCCCGGCCGACCAGCAACACCGTCGAACAGCGCGTCCCGTAACCCGGGAGCCGGACGAAGATCGGCGACAGCTGCCGCTCGCGCTCGGGCCCGACACCGGTGTCCGGCAGCTCGACGTCGCCGGCGACGCAGCGGTCGGCGAGCAGCGCGAACAACCGTTCGGTGAGCTCGCCTCCGCGGTAGTCGAGCGCCTCGGCGACCCCGCGGCGGGCCCGCTCGACCTTCGGCCACGCGGTGTCGAGCAGGTGGTTGCTCAAGGCGTGAACGCCCGGATGGATCGGGCGCGGCTCGCCGTCGCGGTTGGAGCAGAACCACAGCCCGGAGCGATCGCCCACGATCAACGAGAACCCGTTGTAGCGGTCGGCGGTGGGCCGCAGCCGCTCCAGGTACGTTTCCGGCGCCACGGCGTCGACGAGAAACTCGCGCACCAGCGCGCCCCGGGACAGCGCCTCGGAGCGGTGCGTCTCGGCTCCGCGGTAATTGGTCACCGCGGCGACGCGGCCGTCGAGGGTCACGCCGAGCCACGTCCCTCCTCCGCGCAGGTCCCGCCCGGCCAGCAGTCGCGGGTGGTCCTTCCAGAAACCGGCGCCCTCGCTGGGGCGGTCGTAGAACTCGTCACGGTTGGCCGCGACGACCAGCCGGTAATCGGAGTGCGACTCGTGGGCGAAGGCGATCAGACACATCGGTCGGACAAGTTAGTACAGGCGCCGCCACGCCGCGAGGAGGCGCGACAGGCGACGCTCAACGCGGGACGGCCCAGCACGGCCCGGCGATCACGACCGCCCCCTGCGCCCCGATCCCGGGCGCGGTCTGCTGCTCGCACTCCAGGCACAGCTCGCCGGCCGGAGTGCGGCACCACAGCCGGTAACCGCGGCCGCCGAACTGCCGGGACGACACCGTCGCGATGCCCCCGGCCGCGTCGGCCCAGCGCAGCGTCCCGGGGCGCAGCAGCAGCCGCACGGGACCCTGTCGCGGTTCGAGCAACGGCACCCGGCCGAGGGACGTCTCCGCGTGCGGCCCGTGCCCGTGGCCGTCGAGCAGCTGGACCTCGCCGGTGATCCGCGCCGCCTGCTCGTCCACGGGCCGCCGGTAGACCCGTTCCGGGGCATCGCACTGCAGCAGGCGCCCTCCGGCGGGTCCCAGGCCCAGCACCGCCACGCGATCCGACATCGCCAGCGCCTCGACGCGATCGTGGGTCACCAGCAACGCGCTCGCGCGCTCCGCTTCCAGCAGCCGGCGCAGCTCGCCGATCAGGCTCGCCCGCCGGTCGGCGTCGAGGTTGGCGAACGGCTCGTCCAGCAGCAGCAGGGCGGGACGGGGAGCCAGCGCCCGCGCCAGCGCGACGCGCTGCTGCTGTCCGCCGGACAGCGCCGCCGGCTTGCGCGCTCCCAGCGCCGCGAGCCCGGTCAGCTCGAGCAGCTCGCGGACCCGCGAGTCGCGGTCCGGCGCGCGGTGCACACCGAACGCCACGTTGTCGGCCACGCTCAGGTGCGGGAACAACGCGTAATCCTGGAACACCATGCCGACGCGGCGCCGCTCGGCGGGCACGCGCGGCCGGCCGTCCTCGTGAACGGTCACCCCCCCGATCTCGACGCGACCGGCGACCGGGTCGGCGAAACCGGCAATCGAGCGCAGCAGCGTGGTCTTGCCGCTGCCCGAGGGGCCGAGCACCGTGACGATCTCCCCCGCCGCGACCGTCAGGCTCACGTCGTCCAGGGTCACGACGTCGCCGAAGCGGTGCTTCAGGCCGGCGACCGTCAGCGCGGGCGTCTCAGGCATGGCGTCTCCAACGCAGCGTCAGCAGCTGCCCGGCGAGGGCCACGCCCAACAGCACCGTCCCGGCCAGACCGGCGTCGTGCAGGAACGCCTCCTGGTAACGGTCGAACACGCGGTAGCTCAACGTCTGCACCCCGATCGGCTGCAACATCAGCGTGATCGGCAGCTCCTTGACCAGCACCAGGAACAGCAGCAGGTACGCGGCCGCCGCACCGGGAGCCACCGCGGGCAACACGATTCGCCGCAGGCGGCGCAGCGGTCCCGCGCCAAGCGACTGCGCGCTCTCCTCGTGCCGCGGATCGAGTCTCAAGAACGCCTCCTTCAACCCGCTGAACCCCTGGGACAGGTAACGCATGGCGTAGCCCGCGAACAGCAGCAGGCAGGCCTGGCGCGCACCGAGGTACACGCCGTCCCAGCCGGCGCGCTGCACCGCGAGCGCGACGATCAACAGTCCCGTCGCGACCAGGATACCGGGCAGCGCGCTGGACACGTAGACCGCGTGGTCGATCAGCCAGGTCCAGCGCGCCCGCGTCGAGACCCACGCCGGAATCGTGGCCAGCAGCAGCACCACGACCCCGCCGCCGCCGGCCAGCAGCAGCGTCTGGAACAGCGGCCGCCCGAGCCCGGCGAAGCTCTCGCCGTGGGTCAGGCCCGCGCCGACCCAACGCGCCAGCGTGATCAGGGGAAGCGCGACGCCGAGACCGATCACGACCGCGTGCAGCCCGTAGGCCGCCGCCGCCGCGGCGGGTCGGAGCCTGCTCTGCCCGGCACCGCGCGGATTGGCGACGCCGGGCAGCGCCGCCACGCGCCGCTGCAGCAACAGACCCGCGGCCAGAAACGGCGCGATCAGCCCGAGCGAACCGAGC
The DNA here is from genome assembly GCA_041629655.1 of Candidatus Polarisedimenticolaceae bacterium. Lineage (GTDB taxonomy): Bacteria > Acidobacteriota > Polarisedimenticolia > Polarisedimenticolales > Polarisedimenticolaceae > JBFKMV01. The sequence continues at coordinate 21,680 of JBFKMV010000047.1, read as the reverse complement.
CCCAGCACGGCGGCGCGCGCCACGTTCTGCGTCTCGTAGGCCTGGAACATGCGCCACGTCAGCACCGGACAGTCGAGCACCGCGACGGCGCCGAAGTCGCTGGCGACGTACAGCAGCACCAGCAATCCACCCAGCGCCAGCGCCGGACGCAGCCGCGGCAACACGATCGCGCGGAACACGCGCCAGCCGCTGCTGCCCAGACCGCGCGCCGCCTCCTCCTCGGCCACCGACATGCGCAGCAGCGCCGCGCCCGCCAGCACGTGGACGTACGGAATCGAGACCAACGTCAGCACGACGATCGCCGGGCCGATCCCGGTGAACACGGGCAACCCGAGCGGACGGCCGACCAGACCGCCCGGGCCCAGCGTCTCGCGCAGCACCCCGGCCAGCAGGTAGCTCGGCATCGCCAGCGGGAGCAGCGCCAGCCCCGCCAGCACGCGGCCACCGGGGTACCGGGCGCGCATCTCGAGCCAGGCCAGCGCGGTGCCCCCGGCGACCGAGAGCGCCGTCACGGCGACCGCCAGCAACAGGGTGTTGGCGGCCAGCGGCAGCAGGTCGGCCAGCGCCCGGCCGGGACCCGCCGACGACGCGCCGAGCAGCACGTCGGCCGCCGGCGTGTCTTGCGTGATCCCGATCGTCAGACCGATCAGCGGCACCACCGCCAGGCCGGCGATCGCCAGCGCGACCAGGCTGGGCAACGGCCGGGCTCGCGGCCCCGCCCGGGGCCGATCGATCATTGCAGGCCGAGCTCTCGCAACATCACCAGCGTCGGCTCGAGATCGGTCAGGAACTCCGGTGCGACGTCGGCGAGATTGAGCGAGTCGAGCGGCGGCACGTCCGGATGGGTCGGCACTCCCGGCCGCGTCGGATACTCGAAGGTCTGCTGGGCGAAATAGCGCTGGGCCTCCTCCGAGACCAGGAACTGCAACAGCGTCAGCGCGCTCTCGCGCTTGCGCGTCGCGGCCACGATCGCGGCACCGCTCGGCATCAGGACGTTGCCCGCGTCACCCGGCGTCGGCAGGCTGGCGTTGGTCGCGCGGTCCCCGACCTGGTTCCTGAGCTTGTGCAGGTAGTAGTGGTTGACCCACCCGACGCGGATCTCGCCCGAGGCGACCGCCTGGACCTGGGGCGAGTTCTTGGGATAGACGACCGGTTGGTTGGCCTGCACGGCGCGCAGCCACTCGCGGGTCGCCTGCTCGCCCCACAGGTGCCGGAGCGCGCTGACGTGAGCCTGGAAGCTGGCGTTGCCCGGCGCCCAGCCGAGCCGTCCGCGCCAGCGCGGGTCCGCGAGATCGGCCAGCCGCTTCGGCAGCTCGCCGCCGTCCGTCTGCTGCGGGTTGTAGACCAGCACGCGCGCGCGCCCGCTGGTCCCGATCCAACGCCCGCCGCGGTCGCGGAAGCGCGGGTCGACCTGCTCCAGCAACGTCGCGGGCAACGGCGCCAGGAGGTCCCGCTTCACCAGCACCGCCAGGTAGCCCGCGTCCTGGGCCAGGATCACGTCGGCCGGCGTGTCGCGTCCCTCGGCGAGCAGCTGCGTCGCCAGGGCGGGCGTGCCCTGGTAGGTCGCGCGGACCTCGATCCCCGTCTGCCGCGTGAATTGCTCGAGCAGCGGCCCGACCAGCGCCTCGCCGCGTCCGGAATAGACGATCAGGCTGTCTCCCGCGCTGACGCCCTGGAACAGCGCGAGCATGACGGTCACGAACGGTATCCAACGCTTCATGGAAGGGTCCTTGTTGCGCGTCGTGGAGCGGTTGCCCGTGGTGCGCGGCTCAGAAATCGAAGGCCAGGCCGACCAGCGCGGTGCGCGACAGGCCGGGGCGCGCCCCGGCGGGGCGGCGCGCTGCGACGTAGGTCTCGTCGGTCAGGTTGCGGATCTGGACGAACAGCCGCAAATCGCGGGTCAGGCTGCGGCCGGCCGACAGGTCGAACAGCACGTGGTCATCGGTCGACTCCGGCTCCGGGATCGGCCCCTGGCCCGCGACGGTGCGCATCCGGTCCTGGTACGTCACGTCGCCGCGGAAGGTCCAGCGCGTCAGCACCACTCCGAGGCCCAGCGCGGCCTGGTGGAGCGGCACGTAGGGCAGCGTGTCGCCGGCCTGCACGTCGCCCCAGGGCTCGAACTCGGAGTCGAAGCTGCTACGGAACTCGGCCTCGGTGTAGGTGTAGCTGAAGCTGAGCGGCAGGCCGACGCGAAGCCCGGCGGCGCTCCCCGGGTCGTGGCTCAGCGCGGCCTCGAAACCGGTGGCCCGCACCGCGCCGCCGTTCCACTGATCCCCCTCACCGGTACCGCCGGCGGACAGCGTGTCGGCGCCGAGCAGGTTGTCGTAGTCGTTCAGGAACGCGGCGAGCTGGAGCTCGAGCGTTCCCGCCTTGCGCCGGTAGCCGATCTCGTAGTTGATGCTCTCCTCGGGGTCGGTGCGGTCGTCGCGGCCGGGTCCCGGGGGCGCGAAGCCCTTGTGGGCGCCCGCAAACAACGTCGACTTGCCACTCAACAGGTACGTGACGCCGAAGCCGGGAATCAGCTCCAGCACGTCGTTGCTCCTGATCTCCAGCGCATCGCCGGACCGCGTGGGATCCTGCTTGCCGTAGTCCAGCCGCTCGAAGTCGATCGACTCGACGCGCAGCCCCGGGGTCAACGTCAGGCGCCCGAGGCGCACGGTGTCCTGGGCGTGGAAGGCCAGCGCTTCGGCCCGGCTGATCCGGTTGGACTGGCTGCCCGGCTCGCCCGTCGTGGTCAGGCGCATCGTGCCGCCGACGATCTCGAACAGGTCCTCGTCCTGGAAGCGGTCCTCCTCGTCCTCGTGGATCCGCAGACCCAGCTCGAGCTCGTGCCGCGAGCGAGCCCCGCCGGGCCTGTAGCCCAGCAGCAGCTGCAGCCCCTGCGAGTAGTAATCCCGGCGGTTGTTGCGCAGGTTCAGGGCGTCCGCGGCGCTGTCGGCGTCGCCGCGCAGCAGCGCCAGCTCGGCGCCGTAGCGCGTCGGATCGCCCAGCACGTCGGCGATGTCGACGAATCCCGCGCCCGCGTCCACCTTGCCCAGCTTGCGCCAGTTGCGGAAGAAATCGTTGCGGTACGCCGTCGCCGTGAAGTCCAGCCGGTCCCCCGGCCGCAGCATGTAGCGCAGCTGCAGCTGCTCGTGGTCGGTGTCGATCGTGTCCGCCTGCGAGCCCGCGTAGCGCCGGTACGGGTCACGCCGGAAATCCTCCTGCGTCAACCCGAGGTAGGTCTCGTGGCCGAACTGCTCGGTCTTGCCCAGCTTCAGCTCCAGCGCCTGGAACAACCGCGCACCGTCACTGCTGTTGAGGCGCAGCTTCACCATGTAATCGTCGAGCTCGACGCCGGTCGGGCCGCCGTTGTCCAGCCGCTTGAACCCGTCGGTCTCGAAGCGGAACGCCTCGAAGACCGCACCGAAGCGCTCACCGGAGTCGCCGACCAGAAAGCGCCCGCGACGGGTGTCGTCACTGCCGGCGGCCACGTTGAGACGGCCTTCGAAACCGTCGGGGATCGCCGACGAGATCAGGTTCAGCACGCCGGCCGTGGTCAGCGGCCCCTGCTGGATCGAGCTGGAGCCCTTGCGGACCTCGATGCCGGCCATCCGGCCGGTAGTCGGGAAGTAGTAGGCCGCCGGGGCGGCGTAGGGCGCGGGGGCGATCGGGGTCCCGTCCTCCAGGAGCGTGATCTTGGAGCTGCGCTCGCTGCCGCTGCCGCGGAAGCCGATGTTGGGGCGCAGCCCGTACCCCTCCTCCTGCTGGAGGTTCACGCCGGGGACGTGGCTGAGGATGCGGTTGATGTCCTCGTATCCCTGGTCCTCGAGCTGCTCCTGGCCGAGGTAGGTCACCGAACCGGGGATGGTGGCGCTGGTCTCGGGGCTCCCGACGACGCGCACCCGCTCGAACAGCGACGCGCGGGCGGGCTCCGGAGCCGGGGCGGAACCCTCGGCGGGGGCGGCGACCGAAGCCGCCGGCGCGAGGTCCGCCTCGGCCTCCGCAGCGGGGGCCGCATCGGCCATCGCCGGGGTCGCAAGTACCAGGACCACCAGCAAGAAGCCGACAGCTGCGATCCATTCGCATCTTAGGGCCTGGTTCGATTTGTTGCAAGTGAGTCGCACCTGAGAAGACATGGATGTTGGTCGCGCCATTTTTTTCCTGCTTTCTCGTATTAGTTGCGATTCGTTCGCAGATCAAGCCCAAAAAATAAACCGAACGAGATCGGTTCTGATTCAGGACGGGTCAATTTAGCAGGCCTCGGACGCGTGTCAATGGCCGGAGCCGGTTCGATCGGCGACGATTGCGGTCCCTTTTGTCCGCCGCACGGCACGGCGCAGCGAATGGCATCCCGGGCGGGGTTTGGGTAGCCTGATCCGCCGATGCGCCTGGCCAGAATCACCATCGCCTGTGGGCTGCTGGCAGCCGCGGCCCTCGGCGGGGGCTGTGGCGGCGAGCGGGCGCCCTCCCCCGACGGCCGGATCCGCGTCGTGGCCACGATCGGGATGATCGCCGATGCCGTGGAACGCGTCGGCGGCGAGCGGGTCCACGTCAGCGGCCTGATGGGGCCCGGCATCGACCCGCACCTGTACAAGGCCACCGCGGGCGACGTGAGAACCCTGGCCGGCGCCCAGATCATCTTCTACAACGGGCTGCACCTCGAGGCCGCGATGGCCGAGGTGCTCAAGGAGATGGGCGGCCGCGGCCGCACGGTTGCCGTCACCGACGCGATCGATCGCTCACGGTTGCTCACCCCGCCCGAGTTCAAGGGCCAGCCCGATCCGCACGTGTGGTTCGACGTGTCGCTGTGGAGCGAGGCCGTGCGCGCCGTCGAGGCCGAGCTGACGGACTACGAGCCCGCGGGCGCCGAGGTCTACCGGGCCAACGCCGCCCGGTATCTGGCGGAGCTCGAGGAGCTGCACCACTGGGTCCTGGAGCGCGCCCGGGAGCTGCCCGCGGAGCGGCGGGTCCTGGTCACGGCACACGACGCCTTCAACTACTTCGGTCGTGCCTACGGGTTCGAGGTCCTGGGGCTTCAGGGCATCAGCACCGCCGCCGAGGCCGGCACGGGCGACGTGCAACGCCTGGTCGACGCCATCGTGCGCCGGCGGATCCCGGCGATGTTCGTCGAGACCTCGATCCCGCCGCGAACGATCGAGGCCGTCCAGGCCGCGGTGCGGTCGCGCGGCTTCGAGGTGCGGATCGGGGGCGCGTTGTATTCGGACGCGATGGGTGATGCGGGGACTCCCGCGGGCAGCTACGTCGGCATGGTCCGGCACAACGTGGACACGATCGTGAACGCGCTCGCGGCGGGACCCGGCTCGTGACCACGGCCGAGCCCGCGATCCTGGTCAACGACCTGACGGTCGCCTACCGCGAGCAACCGGTGCTGTGGGACGTCGACCTGACCGTTCCCTCGGGCATCTCGATGGCGATCGTCGGGCCCAACGGCTCGGGCAAGACGACGCTGATCAAGTCGATCCTGGGGCTGGTCCAACCCGCGGCCGGACAGGTGTTGATCCACGGCAAGCCGTACCGCGAGCAGCGCCGGCTGGTGGCCTACGTCCCGCAGCGCGAGACGGTGGACTGGGACTTCCCGACCTCCGTGCTCGACGTGGTGATGATGGGCCGTTACGGCAACCTGGGCTGGATCCGCCGCCCGGGATCGAAGCAGCGTGACCTGGCGCTGGAAGCGCTACGCAAGGTCGGGATGGAGCTGTTCGCGGGACGGCAGATCAGCCAGCTCTCCGGCGGGCAGCAGCAGCGCGTCTTCCTGGCGCGGGCGCTGGTGCAGGACGCCTCGGTGTTCCTGATGGACGAACCGTTCCAGGGCGTCGACGCCAAGACCGAGGCGGCGATCGTGCAGGTATTGCGCGCCCTGCGCGGCGAAGGGAAGACGGTGGTGTCGGTGCACCACGCGCTCCAGACGGTGCCCGAATACTTCGACTGGGTCACGATCCTCAACGTCCGGCTGATCGCCAGCGGACGGGTCTCCGACGTATTCACGCAGGACAACCTGCTGCAGGCCTACGGCGGCCGCGTGGCGTTTGCGCGCCCGGAGCGGTGAGCCGCGGTGGGCCCGCTGCTGCACGACCTGCTGTTCGACTACACGCTGCGCACGGTGGCCCTCGGCTCGGCGGCGCTGGGAGCGGTCAGCGGCACGCTCGGCGCCTTCGCGGTGCTGCGGCGGCAGAGCCTGCTCGGCGACGCGATCTCGCACGCCGCGCTTCCCGGCATCGCGCTGGCGTTCCTGTTCACGGGTAGCAAGGCGACCCTGGTGCTGGTGATCGGCGCGGCGCTCGCCGGGTGGGTCGGCACGCTGCTGGTGATGGCGGTAGTCAACACCACCCGCGTCCCCGAAGACAGCGCGCTGGGCATCGTGCTGTCGGTGTTCTTCGGGCTCGGGCTCGTGGTGCTGACGTTCGTGCAGCGCCGGCCGACCGCAGCGCAGGCGGGCCTGGACAAGTTCCTGTTCGGCCAGGCCGCCACGCTGATGATGCGCGACGTCGCGGTGATCGCGGCCCTCGGGTCGGTCACGCTGGTCGCGGTGGCGCTGTTCTGGAAGGAGTTCAAGCTGCTGAGCTTCGACCGCGAGTTCGGCGCGTCGATCGGATTCCCGATGCGCAGGATCGACATCCTGTTGACCTCGCTGCTGGTGGTGGCGATCGTGATCGGCCTCCAGACCGTCGGCGTGGTGTTGATGAGCGCGATGGTGGTGGCGCCGGCGGCAGCGGCGCGGCAGTGGACCGACCGTCTGGGCCTGATGGTCGTGCTGTCGGCGGCGTTCGGCGCGCTGGCCGGCGTCGTCGGCGCGTTGCTCAGCAGCACCACCCGCGGCGTGCCGACCGGGCCCTCGATCGTGCTGTCGGTGACCGCGCTGGTCGCGGTGTCGATGACGCTGGCGCCGCGCCGCGGGCTGGTCTGGAACGCGGTGCGCCACCGGCGCAACCGGCGCCGGATCAACACCGAGGCGGTGCTGTGCGACCTGTACGCGCTGGCCGCGCAACACGACGATCCCGGGCACGGGCACGCGATCGCCGTGCTGCGGGCGATGGCCGGAGGACGGGCCGGCGTGCAACGGACGCTCGAGGTGCTCGAGCAGCGAGGGCTGGCTCGACGCGTCGGCTTGGCAGGTTGGGCGTTGACGACGACGGGCCGGCGCGAGGCGGTCCGGATCCTCGCCGAGCGCGGGACGGGACGATGAGCGCGGCCGATCTCGAGATCCAGTTGATCGCCGTCGCGGTTGCCGCCGCCTGCGCGCTGCCCGGCGTGTTCCTGGTGCTGCGCCGGATGGCGCTGATGAGCGACGCGATCAGCCACACCGTGCTGCTGGGCATCGTGCTGGCGTTCTTCGTCGTCGAGGACATCACCTCGCCGTTGCTGATCGGAGCCGCGGCGCTGACCGGGGTGCTCACCGTCGCCATGGTCGAGACCGTCTATCGCACCGGGTTGGTCAAGCAGGACGCCTCGATCGGGCTGGTCTTCCCGGCATTGTTCAGCGTGGCGGTGATCCTGATCTCGCGTTTCGCGGGCAACGTGCACCTGGACACCGACGCGGTGCTGCTCGGCGAGCTGGCGTTCGCCCCGTTCCGCCGTCTGACCGTCGGCGGCACCGATTGGGGGCCCCGGGCGCTGTGGCTGATGGGCGGGATCCTGGTGCTCAACGTGGCCGCGATCGTGACGTTCTACAAGGAGCTGAAGCTGACCACCTTCGACCCCGCGCTGGCCGCGGCGCTCGGCTTCTCACCGGCGGTCGTGCACTACAGCTTCATGACGCTCGTCTCGGTAACCGCGGTGGGGGCCTTCGACGCGGTGGGCTCGATCCTCGTCGTGGCGCTGATGATCGCGCCGCCGGCCGCGGCCTACCTGCTCACCGACCGGCTGCCGTGGCTGCTCGGCCTGAGCGCGGCGCTGGGCAGCCTGGCCGCCGTGGGCGGCTACTGGGTCGCGCGCGGGCTCGACGCGTCGATCGCCGGCTGCATGGCCGGCATGACCGGCGTCGTGTTTCTGGCCTGCTTCCTGTTCTCGCCGCAGCGCGGCCTGGTGGCGCTGGCACGCCGCCGCGCGCGGCAACGGGTCGAGTTCGCCGAGCTGATGCTGGCGATCCACCTGCTGCACCACGAGGGCACCCCCGAGGCCGACGAGGAGAACCGGGAGTCGCATCTGCACCGCCACCTGCGCTGGGCACCGGAGTTCGTGGGCCGGGTGGTGCGGCGCGCCGAGAGCGACGGACTGGTCGTCAGCGACGACGGGGACCGGCTGCGGCTGACCGAACGGGGCCGCTCCGCCGCGGTCAAGGCCCTGACGACGTAGCGCCACGCGAGTCCCGGGCCTGCTCGCGCGATTCGATCCACTGTTCGACGACCTGCTCCAGCAGCGTCAGCGGCAACGATCCGTTCTTCAACACCACGTCGTGGAACTCGCGAATGTCGAAGCCCGGCATGCGCTCGCGCGCCCGCTCGCGCAGCTCGAGGATCTTGAGCTGGCCGACCATGTAGGCGCAGGCCTGGCCCGGATTGACGATGTAGCGCTCGATCTCGGCCACCACGTCGGTTTCGGGCATGCCGGTGTTGGCCAGCATGTAATCGATCGCCTGCTGGCGGGTCCAGCGCTTGCGGTGGATCCCGGTGTCGACGACCAGCCGCACGGCGCGAAACAGCTGGGCGGTGAGGTAGCCCAGCCGGTCGTAGGGGTCGTCCTGGAACCCCTGCTCGGCGGCCAGCCGCTCCGCATACAGCGCCCAGCCCTCGGCAAACGCGGTGAACGGGAGGATGCGACGGAAGAACGGCACCCCGGTCAGCTCTTGCTGGATCGCGATCTGGAAATGATGGCCCGGCACCGCCTCGTGGTAGGCCAGCGTGCGCATCGAGAACTTCGGGATCTCCTCGACGCTGCGGAGGTTGATGTAGAAGATCCCCGGCTTCGAGCCGTCCATCGGCGGCGGGTTGTAGTAGGCGCCGGGCGCGGTGGCCTGTTTGAATTCCGGCAGGCGCTCGACGGTGACGGCGGCCTGCGGTCGCACGTGGAACGCCGGGTCCAGACCGGCCTCGATCTCGCGGATGATCGCAATGTACTGCTCGATGATCTGCTGCCGCCCCTCGTCGGTGTCGGGAAACAGGAATCGCGGTTTCTTGTTCAGCGCCTGCATCGTCGCGCCGAGATCCACGGTGTCGTAGCCCTCGGCGGCGAGGATCTCGCGCATCTCGGCCTGCAGCTGCATCACCTCGCGCAGGCCGATCTCGTGGACCTGGTCGGCGGTCAGATCGGTCGTCGTGTAATGCCGCAGCGTCCAGTCGTAGAACGCATCGCCCTCGGGGAACTTCCACACCCCGTCGTCGCTGGTCGTGCGTTGCAACAGCTCGTCGAAGTGAGCGATCAGCCGCCGATAGGCCGGGTAGACCGTCTGCTCGATCTGTTCCTCGAGCTGTTGCAGCAGGCGCTCGCGCCGCGTGACCTCCAGGTCGGCGAGCTCGTCCAGCTTGTCGCGGAAGTGCGTGTACAGCACGTGTTCCGCGGGCGGCGGCTCGACGAACTCGCGCATCTCGCGCAGCACGTGCTCGACGACGAAGCGCGGCGGCACGATCCCCAGCTCCTCGCGCACCCGCACCGACTCCAGCGTCTGGTCGAAGAACGCGTCGAACTTCGAAACCCGGGCGACGTAGTTCGCGGCGTCCTTGGGCGTGTTGATCTGGTGGGTGTTGATCATGAAGTCGGGAGCGGTGCTCTGCAGCCCGGAGAGCTGGTTGACCGGGTAGTCGTAGAACAGGAAGCGGTTGCCCTGCTTGCCGTCGACGAGGAACCACTCCAGCACCTGGTGCGACAGCAGCTCGTCGGGGTCCATCCCGGAGGTGTCGTAGCTGCGCAGGATCTCGAGCTGTTTGTCGGCCCAGGCCGCCTCGCGCCGCGCGAACTCCGGGGAGACGTCGTCCAGATCGTCGGAGTGGAAGTCGAGCCCCAGCGGCTCCAGGATCCGGAGCTGCGAGAGCAGCATCGGGTGCCGGATCGCGAAGCGCAGGAACACCCGGGCGTAGAAGTGGTCGATCGACCAGGGCTTGAACCAGATCGTCGGGACCGCGAACACCGCGCCCGCGACCAGGATCACGGCCAGCACGCCGAGCAGGGTCTTCTTGATCATCGGTGGGCTCCTCCTGCACCGGACCGCCCCGGGTCGCCCCCCGTCGGAGTGTACGGATCCGGAGGGGCCGCGGTTCTGCCCATGTTATAGTGCGCCGGGTTTTCGCCCAGGAGGCAACCGTGAACGTGAACGCGCATCCGACCGGCAGCCGGCGGCGCACCGGGATCGTGGCCTGCCTGCTGTTGCTCGGGCTCGCCGCGGGCTGCGCGCAGCAGAGCGAGCCGCTCCAGGTCACCTACTACTACCTGCCCGGGTGACCGGTCTGCGACAAGGTCAAACCCGCCGTGAGCGGGCTCCAGCAGACGTTCCCCGGCCAGCTCGAAGCGCACAACGTGGACGCCACCACCGAGACCTCGAAGGCCGAGGTCCAGGCGCTGGGGTTCCGGAATCACGGCCTGGTGATCCGCGACCACCAGGGCGCGGTGCTGTGGAAGCAGCCGGACCACGACGTCAAGATCGAGGACGCCCAGCAGGCGATCCGGGACCTGCTGGCCAAACGGGGCTGACCCGGCGCGGCTCAACCGCCGGAGAAGCGCACCAGGGTCATCGCCGGCGCGGCGTTGATCAGCGAGTGCAGCACCACGCAGGCGAGCAGGTTTCTTCCCGTCAAGAGGTACAGCCCGCCGAGCAGCAGCCCGCCGGGCACCCCCTGGCCCAGCGCCGCCGACCACGCCGCGCCCCAGTCGCCCGCGGACGGCCAGCGGGGGTTCAGGTAGGCGTACGGGAGATGGTAGACGCCGAACAGCAGCGACGTGGTGAGCCACGCCGCCACGCGTGAGCGGAACAGCGTTTCCAGCCGGGTCTGGAGGAACCCGCGAAAGAAGAACTCCTCCGTGAACCCCGCGGTCAGCGCCATCAGCAGGAACGCCAGCGGCAGCAGCCACAGCGCGCGGCCGGAGCGGAACTCGTCCAGGATCTGTGGGCCGAAGCGCGAGCCGAACAGCTGGAACACGGTGACGCCGAGCCCCAACAGGACGGCGAGCCCGAGGCCGCGCGACAGGTTCCCGCGTCTCAGGCCGAACGTGGCCGCCAGCGCAACCGGGGGTCGAGATCCTGACCGCCGCCCGAGCCAGACCAGCGCCAGCGGGAGCGCGACCAGCGTCACCCAGTGCAGGATCTCCGACTCGCGGTGCCGGAACAGGTAGGCCAGGTACAGCGCGAAGTAGACCGGGGCCGCCCAGGCCTCCCAGCGCGGCATCCCGCCGTTCAGCGGCCGTGGTGCGTGTCGTGCCCGTACTTGCGTAGCGCCTCCTCGACGTCGAGCTTGGGGGCGCGCAGCAGCGAGGTGAAGCGGCGGCGATTCACGGCTGGCCGTCGCTGCGCAGCCGACCCCCGATCCACTGCCCGGCGAGGAACGCGCCGACGAGCACGGGCAGCGTCGCCAGCTGCCAGCCCAGCCCGGAAACGACGCGCAGCCCGATCACCAGGGGGACCGGCGCGTGGACGGCGACGAACCACGGCACGCTGAACTTGCGCACCCCCGCGCGCCAGAATCCGAACGGGACGTTCAGCAGCAGCACGAGCGCGGCGACGGCCCACAGGCCGAGCCCCGGCAGTGTCGGCTGTGCTGCGGCCGCGAGAGTCATGCGACGCCCCTCAGGCGGAACCGCCCGGCCCCGGGACGGCCGGCCGGCGCAGCCACCAGACTACCGCGAGCAGGGCCAGGAAGACGAGGGGTCGCAGCACCTCGAGCCCCTCGCCCGCCGAGAGGTGCGTGTAGGCGGCGCCGAGCATCACGGCACCCAGGCCCAGCGCGGCCCAGCGGGTGACACGCGGGACCAGCAGCCCGACCGCGCCCGCCAGCTCGGCGACGCCGATCAGCGTGGCGAACCAGGCGGGATAGCCCCAGCGCTCGAACATCGGTACCGCCGCGCCGGTCAGCTTGCCCAGCGCCGCGATCAAGAAGGCGACGGCGAGCAGGATCGCCAGGACCCAGCTCGTCACGTTGCCGGCACGGGAAACGGCCATGTCGATCCTCCCTGTTCACGAGGTAGTACGTGCCGGCGGCCCCATGGGTTATCCAGCTACCGCCGCAGCAGGTACAGGCCGACGATCGAGAGCAGGATGCCCAGCGTGCGCTGGAGCGACAGCGGCTCGCGGAAGAACAGCACGCCGGCCAGCGCCATCAGCGCCGCGCCCCCGGCCAGGATCGCCGGCACCGCCGACAGCGGTCCGCCCTGCTGGAACATCAGGAAGAACACCACCGTCCCGATACCCACGCAGATGCCGGTCAGCACCGAGTAGGTCACGCCGGCCCCCGTGAACGGTTGGTTCCAGCCGCCTCCGAACCACAGCCACCCCAGGTACACCAGCACGCTCAGCGCGGCCGTGGCCTCGACCACGAACGCCCCGAGACCGTCGCCGATGCGGTCCGCGGCCAGTTTCGTGAAGATCTGGTGCAGGCCGTACAGCACCGCGGCGGCGACCGCCAGACCGAACCACTTGCTCATCGTCGCGTCCCCCCGGCACACGGCCGGTCGACGCTCAGGTCAACCCGACCACGTACCCGACCCAGCCGTCCTGATTCTCGAAGTAGGTCCGCCGACGGAAGATCCCGTCGGTATCGTCCGCTTCCTCGTCCCAGCCCTCGAGGTACACCTCGGTCGACGCGAAGCCGGCCTCGAGCATCAGCTCCTGCAGCTCGGGCAGCGTCCACAGGCGCCAGTCGTAGGTGAACGCGCGCTTGATCTTGGTGCCGTCCTTGAGCTTGAAGTGGATGTAACACAGGATGTCGTGGTTGACGCAGTTGAAGTGCGCCTGCTCCCAGACGTAGGTGAACTTGGGGATCTTGATCCCGTCGAGCACCTTGCTGGCGGAGATCGGGCGCTTCTCTTCCATCTCCGACATCGTCTCCGTGCCGCCGAAGGCATCGACGAAGAAGATCCCGCCGGGCCGCATCGACTTGCGCACCTGACGGAAGTAGCGGCCGAGCGTCTGCCGGTCTTTGAACACGCCGTAGGAGAAATTGAGCCCGGCGACGACGTCGACCTTGGGCTCGGTGACGTTCATCACGTCTTCACAGAGCAGGGTCAGCCGCTTGCGCGCCGACTCGCCGAGCCGGCTGACGTGGTGCTTGATCCCCCAGTCCAGCGTGGGGCGATGCAGATCGACCCCCCAGGCGCGGTGACCGGCCTGCCGCCGGACCCAGTCGCAGGCCAGCGCCGCGGTGCCGCAGAAGTCCTCGCGCAGCAGGCGGAACGGGCGACCGCGCTTGCGCCGGTAGACGCGACGGAAGAAATCGATGTCGGCCTCGGGGTTCTGGACGCTGGCCTCGTAGAGCACGTGGCGGTCCCGGGCCAGCGCCGGGAGCGGCTTGGACTTCTTCGCCTTGCGCTTGTCCGTGCGGCGTTTCCGTTTCTTCCCATCGCCCATCGGCTCGCTGCCCTCCGTCGTCGCGTCTGTCGCGTCGTCGATTCAGTTCGTGCGCACCGGGTCGGTCGGCCGCTCGGGCAACCGCCGCGGCTCCCGTCCGATCGCCTTCAGCACCTCGGCGATCCCGCGCTCGAGCTGCGGGTCGCGGCCCTCCAGGACCGACTTCGGGTCGTTCTCGACCACGATGTCCGGGTCGACCCCGTGACCCTCGATGACCCACGAGCCGTCGACCGCGTTGGTCCCGAACTCCGAGACGTTGACGGTGCCGCCGTCGATCAGCGGGCCGCGGTTGGTGATGCCGATCACGCCGCCCCACGAGCGCTTGCCGATCAAGGGTCCCAGCCCGGCCTGCCGGAACATGTGCGGGAAGATGTCGCCGTCGGAGGCCGAGTCCTCATCGAGCAGGCAGACCAGGTGTCCGTAGAACACCGTCGCCGGATAGGTGCTCGGCGCGTCGCTGGTGCGCGAGAAGCGCGTCCCCAGCAGCTCGCGGCGCAGCCGCTCGATGATCATCTGCGAGACGTTTCCGCCGCCGTTGCTGCGCACGTCGATGATCAGGCCCTGCTTGCGGATCTGCCCGTAGTACCACTTGATGAACTCGCGGATGCCGTTGCTGCCCATGTCCGGGATGTGCAGGTAGCCGACGCGGCCGCCGGTCGCCTCGTCGACCTTGCGCATGTTGCCGGTGACCCAGCGCAGGTAGCGCAGCGCGGTCTCGCTGTCGATCGGCTGGTAGGTCACCTTCCGCGCTCCCTCGCGGACGGGCGCGGAGTTGACCAGCAGCTCGACGGCGTGGTCGGCCTTGTAGCGCAGCATGCGGTACGGGTTGTCCGCGGCGGTCAGCTCCTCGCCGTTGATCGCCAGCACGTAGTCGCCGACCTTGACGTCGACGCCGACCTCGGTCAGCGGCGAGCGGTAGCGCGGCTCCTCGTTCTGCCCCGGAAAGATCTCGGCGATGCGATACCGCCCCACGGACGCGTCCAGCTCGAACCGCGCCCCGGGCAGCGCCACCGGCGGGCGCTCGGGCAGCTCGTAATCCCCGCCGGAGATGTAGGCGTGGGAGACGTTCAGCTCGGAGATCATCTCGCCGATCACGTAGTTCAGATCGGCCCGGTGCGCGACGTGCTCCAGCAGCGGCCGGTACTGCTCACCCAGCGCCTGCCAGTCGTAGCCGTGCATGTTCTCGACGTAGAAGAAGTCGCGGAAGCGCCGCCACACCTCGTCGAAGACCTCGCGCCACTCCTCGGCCGGAACGCGGTCGACGGCCAGACCGTCGGTCTTGACGTCCTTGGCCGAGTCCTTGGCGCCGGGCTTGGCATCGTAGAGCTTGTAACCCTGGCGGTGCCGCACCAGCACCTTGGAGCCGTCATGCGACACGGCGTAGCCCGTGATCTCCTCGGCCAGCGGCTTGGCCTCGCGGTCCTCGAGCGAGAAGATCCGGAGCTCGGACTGCACGTCGCCCTGGCGGCCGTAATAAAACGGTCCGCCGCGCGAGTAGATCAGGTGCCCCTTGATCGCGACCAGACCGAAGTAGTTGTCCTCCTCGACCGGCACCCGCGCCACGCGGTCCGCCAGCCCGTCGAAGTCGATCTTGACCGGCTGCTCGGGCTTGTCCTCGTCCGGCTTGTCCTCGTCCGGCTCGTCCTGCTCGTCCTTCTTCTTCTTGCCCCGCTTCGGCTTGTCCTCGGGCTCGTCGGTCGGCTTCGCCTCGCCCTCGCCCAGCGTCACCTCGTCGCTCTGCGGTGCGAACGGGTGCTTGACATCCTTGCGCAGTGCCACGGCGTAGATCCCGGTCTCGCGATCGAGCACGTAGTTCCACTCGTAGGAGCCGATCTGGGGCTGGAACATCCGGTCGCTGAAGTAGTAGAGGTAGTTGCCCTCGGGGCCCCACGACGGGTTGTACTCGTTCCACCTCTCGCCGGTCACGCGCCGCAGCTGGCCGTCGGCGACGCTCCAGACCCAGATCGAGTTGAACTCGTTGGCGTCGCTCAGCGAGAACGCCAGGTGCCCGCCGTGGGGCGACCAGACGTAGTCGCGGAGCTGCCCGCGCTGCTCGTCGGCGACCTCCTGCAGCCGTTTCGTCGCCAGCTCCAGCACGTAGAGCTTGCCGTCCTTGTCGCTGAAGGCCAGTCGCTTGCCGTCCGGCGACCATTCGGGGGCGTAACGCATCGCCGTGCCGCCGTCGGTGAGCTGCTCGGGCTGCCCGGAGCCGTCCTGGTCGATGACCCAGATCTCGTCCTCGCCGTCGCGGTCCGAGACGAACGCGATCCGCTTGCCGTCGGGCGACCAGCGCGCCCAGCGGTCGTGGGCGCCGGAGGAGCGGGTCAGGTTGCGTGTCGGGCCGTGCTCGATCGGCGCGGTGAAGACGTCGCCGCGGGCCACGAACAGCGCCCGCTCGCCCTTGGGGCTCAGCTCGAAGTCCTCGATGAAACCCGCGACCTTGATCCGGGACGGCCGGCGCGCCACGCCGTCGTCCGGGACGTCGATCGTGATCGCGCGCGGCGTGCCGGTCGCGGTGTCGAGCACCTGCAGCCCGCCGTTGAGCTCGAACACGATGCGGCTGCCGCCGTCGTCGCTCGGCCAGCGCACGTCCCAGGTGTCAAAGCGCGTGATCTGGCGGGTCTGCTTCGTCCCGACGTCGTAGGTGTACAGGTTGAGCTTGCCGTCACGGTCCGAGTTGAACCAGATCGTGTCGCCGAGCCACATCGGGTCGCGGTCCGAGCGGGGATGGTCGGTGATCCGTTCCGCCGCGTGCGTTTCGAGGTCGAAGACGTAGAGGTCCTGGGCCCAGCCGCCCTGGTAGCGCTTCCAGCTCCGGAAGTCGCGCACCAGCGGTGAGTAGACGACCCGCCGCTGGTCGGGGGACAGCGCGCCCGCGCCGGAAACCGGCATCGCCAGCGGCGTGGGCATCGCGCCGTCCAGCGGAACGGTGTAGAGCCGCGTATCGGAGAGGTCCCAGCCGTCGCGCATCGACCGGAACAGCACCGCGGTGCCGTCCGCGGTCCAGCCGTAGACCTGGTTGTCGCTGCCCCAGCGCGGCGATAACGGCCCGCGGGCCGGGTAGAAGGTCAGTTGCCGCGGCGCACCGCCCGCCACCGGGATCACGTAGACCTGCTCGTCGCCGTCGTACTGGCCGGTGAAGGCGATCGACTGCCCGTCCGGGGAGAACTTCGGGAACAGCTCGATTCCGGGGTGCGAGGTCAGCCGGGTCGCGGCTCCCCCGCCCGCCGGGGCCAGCCAGATGTCACCCGCGTAGCAGAACGCCACGCGGTCGCCGTGGAGGTCGGGGTAACGCAGCAGCCGGGTGTCGGCGGCGGCGGCCCCCGCCAGCGCGACGGCGGCCGCGGCGAGCACGATGCGTCGGACGAACAACCGCAACGTCATGGCCAGCTCCTCGTCGGATCTCGGAAACGTCTTGGCGTGCCGTGGAAAAAGGGGTCGATGATAGCAGGCTTCACATCGCCGCGTCGGTGTCCTTGCGGCCGGCCTGCGTGGCCCGGGCCTCTTCCTCGGTGTCGATGTCCTCGGCCAGCGTGAGGCCTTCGAGGATCGGCAGGCTGACCCCGCGGTCGCGATGCCGGCGGCGGTGCCGCGTCTTGACGAAGATCTTGCACACCGCCCGCTCCAGCTCGGCGCGGGTGATCGTCCCGGCGCGCAGCTTGCGTCCCGCCTTGATACCGCTACCGAGCACCGACCAGGTGAGGTTGGGCAGCCCGCCCCGGAACAGGTAGATCAGGTCCTGGGCCAGCAGGCGCCAGATCACGTGCAGGATCATCGGCAGGCGGCGCGAGGCGATCGGCCGGTTGCGCGTACGGTATCCGATCTCCGTCAGTCCGTACAGGAAATCGAGCCGCAGCGCCTCGGGGTCGGCGATCACCAGGTGGCCGGGGAGCACCTGGACCGGAGCGGCGCCGGCGGCCGGGGCGACACGGTACCGGGGCTTCCAGCCGAAGGCGCCCAGCTTCCCGGGGTCCTCGGGCGCGCGGACCAGCCCGTACCAGAACGCGTGCGGCGCGGTGGCGTGGTAGGCGTCCAGCCAGGTCCGCAGGTCAGGGAGGTCGGGGACGATGTCGCAGGTCGTGATGCCGATCGCCGACCCGGGGCTCAGGCGCTGCATCCCCTCCAGCGCCATCCGCAGGTTGTGGCCGAAGTTGCCGTCGGTGTCGATGATCTGGGCGTCGATCCCGGCCGGCCGGTAGATCCGTTCCGGCCCGGCGATCACGATCGGATCGAAGGCGCCGCTGTCGCGCAGCCGCTCGATCAGCACGCCGACCAGGGGCCGGCCGCCGAGGCGGATATCGACACCCTTGTACCCGGCCAGCGGGTGCTTGTCGGCGGCGGCGGGCGGAAGCTGGGTTCCGCGCCGGTCGGCTCCGCCGAGAATGACCAGTGGGATGGGGCGCCGCTGCATCTTCTTCTTCTGCTCTTTGGGGACGATCGGGGCCGTGGCCGGGACCGCCCCGTCGTGGGTAGACTACAACCGCTGCCCGGGCGTTACAAGGCGCCGAGCACGCGGGCGGCTTGCGCGGCACGCGCCGGGCGTCCATATTTCAGAGCCGGAGTGCGGGTGCCGCCGGTTTCTCGATGCGTTTTCGAATCGTCACCTACAACATCCATCGCGCGATCGGCGTCGACCGGCGATTCCGCCCCGACCGGATCGTCGAGATCCTGGCGCACTACGAGGCCGACGTGGTGCTGCTGCAGGAGGTCGACGAGGGCGCCCCGCGCTCTCGCGAGCTCAACCTCGCGCGCGAGTTCGCCGACGCGCTGGAGTACCCGCACTTCGCGGTCGGCCACAACGTCTCGCTGCGGCGCGGCCGCTACGGTAACGCAACGCTCAGCCGCTATCCGATCCTGCGCGAGCGCAACATCGACCTGACGATCGCCAACCGCAAGCGCCGCGGGTGCCAGCACACCACGATCGAGATGCAGGTCGTCGCGGGCCACCCGCACCGGCTGGACGTGTTCAACCTGCACCTCGGGTTGTCGGCCCGGGAGCGCCTGTACCAGGTCGGCCGGCTGGTCCGCTCCGAAGAGTTCGTGGGGTTGAACGACCACGGCGCCGTGCTGGTGGGCGGCGATTTCAACGACTGGCGCTCGCAGCTCCACCCGATCTTCACGGCGATGCTAGGGTTCGACTGCGCGACCGAGCGGTCGCGCGGGCCGATCCGCACCTATCCCTCGTTCTCGCCGACGGGCGGGCTGGACCGCATCTACTACCGCGGGCACGTCCGGGCGCTGAGCAGCGCCCGCTGCCGGATGCGCGTCTCGAAGGTCGCCAGCGACCACCTGCCGATCATCGCCGACTTCGAGCTGCACTAGCCGCGGAAGCCGCGCGCGACCCGGAAACCGGCGTCCTCGATCGGAATCGCGGGGTCCGCGCCGCGCCGCAGCGAGCAGCTCAGCTGTTCCCGGTCGAGCCGGAACGAGCCCCCGCGCAACACCCGCGGTCCGCGTGCTCCCGGATCGTCGCGACCGTCGCCCGGCTCGGCGGGGTACGGACGGAACAGCGAGCCCGTCCACTCCCAGACCGTGCCCAGCATGCCCAGCAGGCCGAACGGGTTGGGGCGCTTGTCCTCGGGCGCGCGAACGTGCGACGCGCTGTTCCGCCGGTCCCAGACGTAGTCCTCGGCCGCCGCGGGGTCGGCGCCCCAGAAATACCGGGTCGCGGCGCCGGAGCGGCAGGCGTACTCCCACTCGATCTCCGTCGGCAGCCGCATCGGCTTGCGCGAGACGCGCGCGTACCAGTCGCAGTACCCGCGCGCGTCGCGGTAGCTCAGCCCGACCGCGGGGTCACGGTCGCCGGGCGAGAGCGGTGAGCGTTCGAAGTCCGGGGCGTAGGCCCCGTACTGCTCGTTGGTCACCGGCGCCTTGCTCAGGTAGAACGAATCGACGCGCGCGCGGAACGAGGGTCGGCTCTCCGGCTCCTCGCCGCCGATCGTGATCTCTCCCTCGCGCACCAGCCACAGGATCGCGCGCGGGTACCGGGTGTAGCGGTCCATGCGACGCCCTCGATACGGTAGAATGAGCCTCATCGTGAAGGGCCTGTCAAGACTTCGCAACAGGGCGATGCCGGCGGGAGCGCTGCTGGCATGCGCGCTGCTGTGCGTGACCGCGACCGGCGCCGGCGAGGCCGCGGGAGAGCAGCCCGACGTCCTGCTGCTGGCGCTCGACGGCGTCCCGGTGCGGGTCGCCGAGGCGGCCCGCGAGCGCGGAGCGTTCCGGCACTGGACGCGCCCCTCGCCGCTGGTCTCGACGTTCCCGTCCACGACCCACGTGGCGTTCACCGCGTTGTTCGAGCCGTTCGGCGTGGGACCGGCCGACGGCTACGAGCTGCGCTACTTCAGCAAGGAGCGCAACGAGATGGTCGGCGGCAGCCCGCTGCGCTATCGCGAGCAGGCCTACGACTGGAAGGGGCTCGTCGACATCAAGCGCCGCACGCTGTGGGAGAAGCTGATGGTCTACGTGTCGCCCAAGCGCACCGCGCGGCGCGAGATGGCCAACATCGCGGAGCTGATGCTGGGGCAGCCGCGCGAGGTGACGCTGGCGCACGTCGGCTCGACCGACGCGCTCCAGCACATCCGCGGCGACGAGGCGGCGGTACGCTTTTTGGTCCGGCTCGAGGCCAGCCTGGAGCAGCTCAAGCGACGCTACCTGGAACGCCACGGGCGGCGCCTGAGCGTCGTGCTGTACTCCGATCACGGCAACGGCGACGAGCGGGTGCGCAAGGTCCGCGGCGTCAAGAAGCTGTTGCGCCGGGAGGGCTTCCGGGTCAAGAAACGACTCCGGCGTCCGGACGACGTCGTCGCGCCGACGTTCGGAATCGTGAGCTACGGCGCATTGTTCCTCGAGGACGCCGACCGCGCGGAGCGCGCCGCGCGGGCGGTGGTCCGCAGCCCCGGGGTCGAGCTGGCGGCGTGGCGCACGGGTCCCGAGGAGGTCCGCGTGGTCTCCGCCGACGGCGCGGCCAGGATTCGCTGGCGCGACGCCGGCGCGCGACGATGGCTGGCCTACGCGCCCGAGCACGGAGACCCGCTGCGTTACGGGGAGGCCGTGGAGCGGCTGGGCGGGCAGGGAGAGCTCGACGCCGCGGGCTTCGCGACCCGCGAGGCCTGGCTGCGCGCCACCGTCGACGCCGACTATCCCGACGGCCCGGGACGCCTGGTGACGGCGCTGAGCGGCCACTGGATCAAGAGCCGCGCCACCGTGCTGCTGTCGCTGCGTCCGGGCTACGCCTGGGGTCTCCGCACGGCCCACATCGCGGCGCGGGTCCAGGGCGGGCGCGTGCGCGGCACCCACGGCGGGCTCGATGCGGAGTCTTCGCTCGGCTTCTGGATGACGGACGACCCCGCTCTCGGCAACGAGCGGCCGTACGTCGCCGAGCGCGCGCTGGCCCGGTTCGCAGCCGCGCGAGCGGCCACGCTGGCGGCCGCGGCGCGATGAGCGAGTTCATCCCGCTGTGCGGGGTCGCCGAGATCCCGGAGCGGCGCGGCCAGGCCTTCAAGGTCGGCGGCAAATGGCGCATCTCGGTCTGGAAGGTCGGCCAGCGTTACGTCGCGTTCCAGGACGACTGCCCGCACATGGGCGCCTCGTTGTCCGACGGCCGGATCGAGGACAACCGGGTCATCTGCTGGTGGCACGGCTGGACCTTCGACATCGACAGCGGGCAGGGCGATGCGCGCCCCTGGGCCTGCCTCCGGGTCTACGAGTGCAAGGTCGAGGACGGCCAGGTCTGGATCCGGCTTCCGGACCCCGAGCCGGAGCCGGAGCCGGAGCCGGAAGAGGACTGGATCGAGGGCGACCCGAACCGGTTCTTCAAGCGACGCGACGGCTGATCCGCCGCGAACCCCGTACAATGGAGGGGTCGTGGAACGCCGTGGACCGATCCGCCCGCTGAGCGTGGCGCCGATGATGGACCGCACGGACCGGCATTACCGGTTCCTGATGCGCGCCGTCACGCGCCGCTGCCTGCTGTACACGGAGATGCTGACCACCGGCGCGGTGCTCCACGGCGACCGCGAGCGCCTGCTCGGGTTCGATCCGCACGAGCAGCCGCTCGCGCTGCAGCTCGGCGGCAGCGAGCCGCGCATCCTGGCGGCCGCGGCGGCCGGGGCGGCGGGCTACGGCTATGACGAGATCAACCTGAATGTCGGCTGCCCGAGCGACCGGGTGCAAAACGGCCGCTTTGGGG
>JBFKMV010000046.1:0-28487 GCA_041629655.1 Candidatus Polarisedimenticolaceae bacterium | reverse complement strand
CGGCGAACGTGGACGACAGCACCAGCAGCACGGCGACCCAGGTTCTCCGGCTCATGGCATCCCTCCCCCCTCAGTCGTCTTCCCGCTTGATCTCGATCTCGTCCAGCCCCGGCAGGTCGAACTGGTCGGCAATCGCCTCGATCCGAGCCAGGTCGATCAGGCCCGCGATGTTGGTGAACACGATCTCGTCCCCGTCGGTGATCAGCACCACGAGTCCCAGCAGCAGGTCGTCCCGGGGCAGCACGAGCACGCGCACCGTCTCGTCGCCCTCGCGCACCATCGCGACGCGTTCCCAGCCGCCGGCGCGCAGCCGGCGGTCGGTGTCCTCGATCGCCTTGACGGCCCGCCGGGACTTGGCCTCACGGTCGGGCAGCTCGCTCAGGTCGAGGATCACCGCGCGGATCGACTCCAACGCGGCGAGCATCCGGCTCAGCTCGTCGTCGCCCTTGCCGAAGATCCGCAGCAGCGGCTTGCCGATCGAGATCTCGACCGTGATCGCGTCGTCGCCGGCGATCTGACGGAAGATCTCGGCGTCGACGTACCCGGGATGCGCCCGCTCCGCCGCCGGCGCCGCGCTCGCCGCGAGGGCGAGCGACGCCAAAACCACCAGGAAACCTCGTCTCGTGTTCATGTTCCGTTTCTCCAGCCGCGGTCCGGCTCGGCGGGCCAGCGGATCGGGACCTTGCGCAGGGCCAGCGAGACCTCGCCGCGCAGCACGTCGCGCACCGCCGCCTGCTCGGCCTGTCGCAGCGCAGCGGCGGTACGGCCCAGCACCAGCCGGATCTCCGCCTCGGCGCGCGCGAGCTCCTCGCGCGTCGGCTCGGCGGCGACGAGCGGCGTGTCCGCGCCGGTCGGCGCGACCCGCCCGCGGCCGACCCAGAACCCGGCCAGCGCCGCCAGCAGCACGCCCGCGGCGACCGCCGCCCGCCAGTCCGGGACCCACCAGCGAGGCGCGCCGACCGCTTGCGGCCGCTCGCGGATCGTGGCGTCCCAGACCTGCTCGAGCGCGTCGTCGGGGAAGCGCTGCCGGGGCAGATCGCGCAGCGCTTGCCGGACCTCGTCCATCGACCGGCGATACTCCCGGCAGGAGCCGCACCCCTCGAGGTGCTGCCGCAGCCGCCGGTCGCGCCCGGCCTCCACCGGACCGTCGAGCCGGTCCTGGATCGTCTCCCGCGCCTCGCCGCAGTTCATGGCGTCACCCCGGCCTTGACCAGCCGCTCGCGCAACCGTTCGCGGGCGCGGTGCAGCCGCGCCTTGACCGTGCCCAGGGGAATCCCCAGCACACGGGCCATTTCCCGATACGTCATGCCCTCGACCTCGCGCATCAGCACCGCCGCGCGGTCCCGCGGTCCCAGCGCGGCGAGCGCGGTCCCGATCGCGCGGCCGGTCTCGGTGGAGGCGGCGCGATGGAAGGGGTCCGGACGCTCGTCCTGCCCCGTCTCCCGCGCCGTCTCGGCGGGCAGCTCGGGCCGGCGCTGTTGCCGCCGCAGCCGGTCGATGCACAGGTGGTGCGCCGTCGTGAGCAGCCACGACTTCGCCCCCGTCTCCTCGACCTTGCGGCGGTTCTGCCAGAGTCTCACCAGCGCCTCCTGCGCGACGTCCCGGGCCTCCTCGGGATCCCGCAGCATCCAGGCCGCGTAGGAATACACGCGATCCTTGTGCTGCCGGACCAGGTTCTCGTACCGGTCGCTCTCCATTCTTCACACTCAGGACGCCGGGGTGCCCGAAAGGTTGCACCCTGTCCGCGGGCGCCGTCCCCGGCCTAGTTGACAGCATTATCGCCCGTAACCAGAATGTCAGCGCCCGTCAGAGGGCCCGGCCGTGCGCCGGTGCGACGGGCGGAGTCCGGAATCCGGTCTCCACCATCCAAGGAGAATCCGATGCGTGTGTTCAAGAACGGCACCCGGTTGACCTGGGGCCTGTTGCTGGCGGCCGCGTTCGCGACCCAGGGCGCGCTGGCCCAGGGAGTCGCCTCGACGTCCACCGACCGCCTGTTCCTTTCGTTCGCCGAGGAGGCCGTGCTGGCCGACCGGCAGTGGTGGGAAGGCCAGCTCGAGTTCGCGGATCTCGACCCGACCGACGCGGTGATCCTGCGCGGCGTGGTCGCGCTCCAGCCGCTGGAGGACCTGGAGTTCGGCGGCCGCGTCGGCTTCGGCAACACCGACGCCCCGGCGGGCCTGGAAGACGGCTCCGGAGCCACCGACCTCGACCTGTGGGCCAAGTACGTGTTCCGCACCCAGTCCGAGGGGACGAGCTTCGCGCTCGGGGGGATCGCGACCGTTCCGACCGGCGACGACAGCGTCGGCCTGGGCTTCGACGCCTTCGGCATCGCGCTGTTCGGCTCGGTGCGTGTCGCCGTGAACGATCTGATCGTTTCCGGCAACATCGGCGCGCGGCTGAACGACGACGGCAAGGTGCAGGGATTCGACCTCAACGGGCGGACCTCGCCGTTCGTGGCGGGCGGCGTGCTGTACCCGCTGTCCGACCGCGTCAGCGTCGTGGGCGAGCTGCGCTTCGAGGACGAGCGCTTCGACGGCTTCGACAGCGACATCCGGATGCTGGGCGGCCTGAACTGGCGGCTGTTCAGCCAGGGCGTGGTGCGGGCCGCGGTCGCGATCGGCCTCGATGACGGAGCTCCCGACAGCCAGCTGATGATCGGCTACGCACAGAGCTTCCGCTGAGGCCGCGGCGACTTGCCGAAAGTCTGAAACTCAGCTAAGAATCTTGGGTCTGCTCGAGTAGCGAACCTCGCCGGCTCAACTTTCCGCACCGTCCCCGGCGAGGACAACACCACGAGACCACAGCGGCTGCCCACACTCGGGCGCCGGAGCTTCCGGCGACGGCTCTGACCCGACTACGAGGACGGCGGAGGGATGGAAATGATCAGATTGTACGAGAAATCGAAGTTCGCGCTGCTGGCACTGGCCCTGGTGGCCGGCGTGACGGCGGTCGGCGCGGGCGAGGGAGAGGCGGGGCTGCAGCTCGGCTTCGTTTGGCCGGACGAGGTGATCGGGGGCGACGCCCTGAAGCTGAGCGACGGTGAGCCGCTGCTCGGGTTCCGCGGCGGATACCGCGCGGGCAACCGCGTCGGCTGGTTCATCGACGGTTTCTACTCGGGACTCGAGACCTCGACCAGCAGCATCAACCTGCTGGCCGGCCGCACCGGCGTCGAGCTGTTCTCCAAGAGCGGGCGCTGGTTCTTCGATCTGGGCGGCGGACTGATGAGCTTCGACCTCGACAACGCGCCCTCGGTCGAGCGGACGTTCGGCTCGGTCAGCTTCGGGCAGCGGTTCCAGATCGACGACGGGACGTTCCTGCGCTGGGAGCTGCGGGGCGATACGACCATCGATGACGACGGGTTCGGCGGCGAGGACCTGAGCAACGGCCTGTTCGTGCTCGGCCTGACCTGGGGCGGCGGCCAGCGCACCGACTCCGACGGCGACGGCGTGTATGACGGGCGCGACAAGTGCCCCGACACGCCGCGCGGGGCCACGGTCGACGCACGCGGCTGCCCGTCCGACAGTGACGGCGACGGCGTGTGGGACGGCATCGACCGCTGCCCGGACACCCCGTCCGGCTGGCCCGTCGACGCCACCGGCTGCCCCACGGACGGCGACGGCGACGGCGTGCCCGACGGTCGCGACAAGTGTCCCGACACCCCCAAGGGCGCCACGGTCGACGACACCGGCTGCCCCAAGGACAGTGACGGCGACGGCGTGTGGGACGGCATCGACAAGTGCCCCAGCACCCCCAAGGGTGCGATCGTGGGCAAGGACGGCTGCCCCAAGGACAGTGACGGCGACGGCGTGTGGGACGGCATCGACAAGTGCCCCGACACCCCCAAGGGTGCGATCGTGGGCAAGGACGGCTGCCCCAAGGACGCCGACGGTGACGGCGTGTGGGACGGCATCGACAAGTGCCCCGAGACGGCCAAGGGCGTCCCGGTCAACCCCGACGGTTGCCCCAAGGCGGCCCAGCTGTTCGAGGAGGGCAAGAAGAAGCTGATCCTCGAGGGCGTGAACTTCGAGATCAACAGCGCCAAGCTGACCTTGAACGCCCAGCAGATCCTGGACGGCGTGGCCAAGTCGCTCGCCGACTGGCCCGAGGTGCGCGTCGAGATCGCCGGTCACACCGACTCGACCGGCAGCGACACCCACAACCAGGGCCTGTCCGAGCGGCGCGCCAACTCGGTCCGCGACTACCTGATGTCCAAGGGCGTCAGCGGCCAGCGCATGGTGGCCAAGGGCTACGGCGAGAGCAAGCCGATCGCCGACAACAACACCAAGGACGGCCGGACCAAGAACCGGCGGGTGGTGCTGAACAAGCTCGACTGAAGCCGCTCCGCTGACGACGGCTCGATCCGCCCGGGGTGGGCCCGTGCCCGCCCCGGGCTTTTTTTCGTTCGGGGTCTAGGGCAACAGCGCCGGCAGCTCCTCGATCGCCCGCAACCGCGGCGCCGCGACGTCGGCGTAGAGGTCGTGACGATCGAGCAGGATCGGCGCGACACCCGCGGCGGCGGCGCCGACGACGTCCACCGCGGGGACGTCGCCGAGGTACACCGCCGTCTCGGCGGGCATCTGGAGCTCGCGCAGCGCGATGCGGAAGATCTCCGGATCGGGTTTCTCGACGCCGACCACGTGCGAATCCACGACCGTCTCGAGCTGGCCGGCGAAACCGGCGCCGTCCAGGTCGCGGGCGACGCGCCCCTCGGCGTTGCTGACCACGCCGATCCGCAGGCCGCGCGCGCGCAGCGCCTTCACCACGTCCACCGCGCCGGGAATCGCGACGGTCCACAGCCCGACGCGCGCGTGGGCCTCCCACAGCGTGTCGATCAGCTCGTCGTGCCCGGCCGCGGGGACGCCGACCTCGTGGAGGATGTAGTGGAAGTAGTCCCGCCAGGCCTCGCTGGTGCGCCCGCCCTCGCGCACGCGGCGCTCGATGCGGGTGCGCGCGTGGGCCTCGGCCACCGCCAGCCGCTCCTCGGTCGCGTCGCGGCCGGGGGCGCGGACCAGCCGCCGCAGGTAGGCATAGTCCAAGTCGAGCAGCACGCCGCCGGCGTCGAACAGGACGGTCCGGACGGTCGCGGGCAGCTCGCGCGATTTTCCGGGAGTCATCGGCGCGACTCGAACCGCGCGCCGCACGAGGCGCAGAACGACTCGTCGGAGGCCACCGGCTTGCCGCAGGCCGGGCAGGCGATCGTCTCGGTCCCGAAGCTCTCGGTCTCGGCCGCCTCCTCCTCTTCGTCGTAGCCCAGGATCGTCGCCGCCCGCTGGAGCTGCGAGCGGCCGACGCGCAGCCAGAACTCCTCCCGCGGCGGCAGGTTGCGGTCGGAGTCGGGCGCCTCGCGGATCAGGATCTCGGAGCGAATGCCCTGAAGCCACAGCTGGTCGCGCGCCTGCCGCGCCTCGTCGATGGCGAAGAACCCGCAGTACTCCAGCATCGGCTCGCCCGGCGGGTGCGGCGCGGGAGCGGGCGCGGGAGCGGGAGCCGGCTCGGCCGTGGTCGCGTTCAGGTCGTCGACCAGGTCCACCTCGCAGTCGGCGCAGCGCGTGAAGCCGGACCGGTACTCACTGCGGCAGCTCGGGCAGAACATGCGCAGAGGCTAGCACGGCCCGTCGATCAGGTCCCGGCGCACGTGGCGCAGGGCCGGCAGGCCGCGGCGCACCTCGGCCAGGCGATCGAGATCGATCTCCGCCACGACGATTCCGGGACCGCGCTCGCGCAGCGCGACCACCTCACCCCAGGGGTCGATCACCGCGGTGTGGCCGAACGAGCGGCGCGTCGGGCTGTGCCGGCCGGCCTGGGCCGGCGCCACCACCCAGCACTGGTTCTCGATCGCGCGCGCGCGCAACAGGGTCATCCAGTGGAACTTGCCGGTGTAGGCGGTGAAGGCCGAGGGAATCAACAGCACCTCGGCGCCGGCCAGCGCGAGCTTGCGGTACAGCTCGGGAAACCGGAGGTCGTAACAGATGCTGAGGCCCAGCCTGGCCAGCGGCGTGGAGACGATCACCGGAAGGTCGCCGGCGGCGACGGTCTTCGACTCGCGGAACTCGGCGCGGCCGCGGATCCCGACGTCGAACAGGTGCAGCTTGCGGTAGACCGCGACCTGCCGGCCGGCGGGATCGAACAGCAGCGAGGTGTTGTGGATCCGCCGGCTGCGCGGGATGCGCTCGGGGATCGACCCGCCGAGCAGCCAGGTCCCGGTCTCGCGCGCCAGGTCGGACAGCCGGGCCGGCAGCTCGCCGTCCAGGTCCTGACGGTACTCGATCCGGCTGCCCTCCGAGCGCAGGTAGGCGAAGTTCTCGGGGAGCGCCACCAGCTCCGCGCCGGCGTCGGCGGCCCGCCGGACCAGGCGCCGCGCCGCGCGCAGGTTCCGTTCGACCTCGGTGGTCGAGGTCAGCTGGATCGCGGCGGCCTTGAATCGGCTTTTCCGGGTGCTCAAACTCTACCTCCTGCGCCTCGTCGGCCCGCAGTATTCTGCTAGGGAATCGGCGGACGGGCGAACTTTCGTCTCGCTTTTGCCTGCGGGCTGTTAATCCCGAACCTGGAGCATCGTTTATATGGCGAAGACGACGAAGGACAAGGAGACCGCGGTGCAACTCGGAGCGACGAGCGAGGTCCCCGCCGGCAATCCGGGACCCGACCTGGAAGCGATCTTCCGTCAGCACCAGCGGCAGGTGCTGAACGCCGCGTACCGGGTCACGGGCAACGCGCAGGACGCCGAAGACGTGCTGCAGACGGTGTTCCTGCGCCTGGCGCGGCGGGAGGGCGGCTCGCCGCTCTCCGACAGCCTGGCCGGCTACCTGCACCGGGCCGCCGTGAACGCGGCGCTCGACGTGGTGCGCTCACGCAAGAGCGCCCGCTCGACGGCGCTCGAGAGCGTCGAACCCAGCCTGCCGGCGGCCGTCGACGACGATCCGGGCGAGCGCCAGCAGGTCCACGAGCTCAGGGACCGCCTGCGCGAAGCGCTGTCCCGGCTGAATCCCAAGGCGGCGGAGATCTTCGCGCTGCGCTACTTCGAGGGCTACGGGAATCACGAGATCGCCAAGATGCTCGGCACGTCCCGCAGCACGATCAACGTCACCTTGCATCGAACCCGGAACCGGATCAAAGAAGAGCTCGGTTCCGTATGGGGAGCACGGTCATGAAGCGGCACGACGACGATCTGGATCGGAAACTGGACGGTCTGCTCGAGGGGATCCGCGAGGAGCGGCTCGACGCGGACACCGCCGACCGCGCTGCGGACCGGGTGTGGGACACGGTGCGGGCCGAGGCCGAATCGCGCCCCGGCACCGGCGAGTCCGCCGGACCGATCCGGCCCGGCGACGACTACGAGGCGTTGATCCCCGGCTACGTCGCGGGCACGCTCAGCGAGGCCAAGCGGCTGCTCGTCGAGGACCACATGCGCGAGTCGGTGACCTTCCGCAAGCAGGTCATCCGGGCCCGCGAGGGTGGAGCCGCGGCCGAGGCGGTGGTGCCGCGCTCGGCCCGACGCCGCGTCTGGGCCACCGAGTGGAGCTGGGCCCTGGCGGCGGCGGTGCTGCTGACCGTATCGCTGGTCGGGCTGCGCTTCGACCTCGGCATCCTGTCGGTCAAGACCGGCGGCGTCGTCACGATCAAGCAGGTCGACGGCGAGCTGCTGCGCGTCAACGCGGCCGGGGCGGTCCCGATCCGCGCGGGCGAGATGATCCGGCTCGATCCGGGCCAGGACCGCATCCGCACCGCCAAGGATTCGCGTGCGGTGCTGACGCTGTCCGACGGCTCCGAGGTGGAGATGAACGAGCGCTCGCAGCTCGCGGTGCTCGAGCGCCATTCCCGGCTGGGCGGCGAGCGGCAGGATTCCACGATCCAGCTCGACCGCGGCAGCGTGATCGTCGAGGCGGCCGACCAGGGCGACGGGCGGCTGTTCGTCGAGACCGACCAGTGCAAGGTCGAGGTGACCGGGACGGTGTTCGCGGTCAACCACGGGATGAAGGGCTCGCGGGTCTCGGTCTTCGAGGGCGAGGTGCAGGTGCACGCCGGCCGCACCGACGTGCTGCATCCCGGCGACCAGGTCGTGACCAACCCCGCCGTGGACCGCGTCCCGATGGACCAGGAGATCGCGTGGAGCGCGAACGTGGACCGGCACCTGGCGCTGCTGGCCGAGCTGACCCAGCTCGGCAAGGAGCTCGACCAGGTGGTCGCCGGCCCCGCGGCGCGCCACTCGACGCGGCTGCTCGACAGCGCTCCGGCGAACACCGCGGTCTACATCGCGATCCCCAACTTCTCCGGTGCGCTCGGCGACGCGTACGAGCACGTGCAGGCCCGCGTCTCGGCCAATCCGGTGCTCAAGCAATGGTGGGACGAGTCGCTGGTCCCCTCCGGCGCGGACCGCGAGCTGGACCGGGCGATCGGCAAGCTGCGCGGTTACGGCGAGCAGCTCGGCGAGGAGATCGTCGTGACGCTGCAGGCCGACGCCGCGGGTGACGTGCAGGATCCGCTGATCCTGGCCCAGACGGTGCGGCCGGCGGAGTTCCGCGACCTGTTGATTCGCGAGTTCGAGCAGTTCGCTGCAGCCCACGAGAACGCGCCCGGCCTGGTGATCCGCGAGGGCCAGCCCGCCGCGGTGACCCACGATTCGCGCCGCGGGACCAAGGCCGACCTGTTCGTCTGGCTGCACGACGGCCTCGCCGCCGTCAGCACCGACAGCGCGCCGATCGACGCGTTGATCGCGGGCGGCGGCGGGTCACCGTTCGGCGCCACCGCGTTCCGCGACCGCATCGCCGAGGTCTACCGCGACGGCGCGGAGTGGCTGGTCGCCGTCGATCTGGAACGGTTCATGCGGGACAACGCCGGCGACGCCACGCTCGAACGGATGGGGCTGCTCGACCTGCGGCACCTGATCGTGGACCGCCGGGACGACCCGGGGCGCAGCGACATGCGCGCGGTGCTCAGCTTCAACCAGGCCCGCCGCGGCATGGCGTCGTGGCTCGCCGCGCCGGCGCCGATGGGCAGCCTCGACTTCGTCTCGCAGGACGCCTCGCTGGCCGCGGCGTTCGTGATCCGCGAGCCGGCGGCGCTGCTGGACGAGCTGTTCTCGTTCATCGGCTCCGACGACGAGGACTTCTCCGCCGAGCTGGCCGAGTTCGAGCGCGAGCACGGCTTCGACATCCGCAAGGACTTCGCCGAGCCGCTGGGCGGCGAGTTCGCGTTCGCGCTGGACGGCCCGGTGCTGCCGAAACCGTCCTGGAAGCTCGTGGTCGAGGTCTACGACCCGGCGCGGCTGCAGGGCTCGATCGCGCTGGCGCTCGAGCAGATCAACCGCTGGCGCGCCGACGAGGGCCGCCCGGGGTTGACCCTGGTGACCGAGCAGGTCGGCGCCCGCACCTTCCACGTGATCCGGATCGCCGACAGCGGCCTCGAGGCGCACTACGCGTTCGTCGAGGGTTACCTGGTCGCCACGCCCTCGCGGGTCCTGCTCACCCGGGCCCTCGAGCTGCGCGAAAACGGCGTGACGCTGCCGCGCTCGCACCGCTTCATGGAGCTGGTGCCCCGCAACGGACAGCTCAACTTCTCGGCGGTGGCCTACCAGCACCTCGGCCCGGTGCTGGCGCCCGCGGCGGGAGCGCTGCGCGGCCTGGGCAGCCTCTCGCCCGAGCAGGCCGAGATGCTGCGAGCGATCACCGAGCAGTCGGCGCCCACGCTGACCTACGCCTACGGCGGCCGCGACCGCATCGTCGTGGCTACCAGCAGCAACCAGGGGCTGTTCGAGTCCGGACTCTCGCTGTTCAAGCTCCAGAGCCTGATGGAGCTTCAGAGGTCGGTCGACCGTGCAGTCGAACCGGGCTCCTGACACGGGGCTGCGACGCGAGTCCTCCTTGCCCCTGGAGGACGACTCGCGTCGCGGCGCCGACGCAGACGAATCGGCGGGAACGAAACCGGCCGTTCGATCGTACAATCCGGTCGAGATGCAACCGGTCATCGATCTGGACGGGCTGGAGGTCCGCTTCGGCGGGCGACCGATCCTGCGCGAGCTCGAGGGCAGCCTGTCCGGGCGGGCGGTCGGGCTGCTCGGCCCCAACGGGGCCGGCAAGACCACGCTGATCCACACGCTGCTCGGCTTCCACCCGCCGAGCGCCGGCACGGCGCGCATCTTCGGCCACGACATCGTCCGCGAGCCGAAGCGGATCCGCGCGCAGGTCGGCTACATGCCCGAGAACGACTCGTTCATCGCCGGAATGTCGGCGGTGCGGTTCGTGCGGCTGATGGGCGAGCTGAGCGGCCTGCCCCCCGACGAAGCGATGGAACGCGCCCACCAGGCGCTGTACTACGTCGGCCTGGGCGAGGCCCGCTACCGGCCGATCGAGAGCTACTCGCAGGGCATGAAGCAGCTGGCCAAGCTGGCCCAGGCGATCGTGCACGGCCCGCGGCTGGTGTTCCTGGACGAGCCGACCAACGCGCTGGACCCGCCGCACCGCGTGCGGATGCTCGGACTGATCAAGGAGATCCGCGACAGCGGCAAGATCCACATCATCATCTCCTCGCACCTGCTGCGCGACGTCGAGGAATGCTGCGAGGAGGTGCTGGTGCTGAAGGAGGGCCGCATCGCGCGCTACTGCAACCTCGAGGAGGAGCGCCGCGCCAACCGCAAGTTCATCGAGCTGGAAACCGTCGGCGACGGCGCGGCGCTGGCCGAGCGCATCGGCGCGCTGGGCGTCGAGTACGCGGTGCAGGGCAAGAACCGGATCAAGATGGTGCTGCCGCCCGGGGTCGGGATCCGCGACCTGTACCGGCTCGCCGCCGAGAACGACGTGCTGATCCGCCGGCTGGACTACAAGCGCGACTCGCTGCAGGACATCTTCCTCAAGGCGATGGAGGGCAGCCGTGGCGGTGTATGAGCGCCGCTACCGCGGTTACGACGGGCCGCTGACGCCGGAGCGCACGCGCTTTCTGGTGCTGACGCGCTACGCGATGCCGCGGGTCTTTGCCTCGAAGATGTTCATCGTGTTCCTGGTGTTGTGCGCGGTGTACCCGGCGGTCTGCGCGTTCGGGCTGTACCTGCCGCACAACCTGAACTTCCTCAAGGTGATCCAGATCGACCCGGCGGACTGGATCCGCGCCGTCGAGGAGTTCCTGTTCCCCGCACGGTTCATGAGCATCCAGGGCAATCTGGCGTTCCTGCTGGTGCTGTTCGTGGGGCCGTCGCTGGTCGCGCCGGACCTGCGCAACAACGGGCTGCCGCTGTACCTGGCGCGTCCGTTCGGCCGCACCGACTACGTGCTGGGCAAGCTGAGCGTGCTGGCGATCCTGCTCAGCGCGATCACCTGGATTCCGGGGTTGCTGCTGTGGGCCTTCCAGGCCTACCTGATGGGCTGGCAGTGGCTGACCGACAATCTGCGCATGGCGTTCGGGATCTTCGTCGCCTCCTGGGTCTGGATCCTGGTGCTGTCGATCCTCGCGCTGGCGCTCTCGGCGCTGGCGCGCTGGAAGTGGCTGGCCGGGCTGGGGCTGCTGGCGGTGTACCTGTTCGGCGGGGTGTTCGGCGGACTGATCAACCTGCTGTTCGACACCGAATGGGGCCGCCTGCTGAACATGGGCGACATGATCCACGTCGTGCGCGCCGGGCTGTTCGGCGAAGAGCTGTTCTTCGACTTCCCGCTGTGGGCCGCCTGGATGTCGCTGCTGGCGGTCGGCGGGGCCAGCGTCGCGCTGCTGGCGCGCAAGATCCGCGCCTACGAGGTGGTGCGGTGAGCGGGCGGCCCGCATGAGCGACGAGCGCGACATCGTCCTCGACAACGTTTCCAAGTTCTACGGGGACGTGCTCGGAATCAACCGCGTCACGCTGTCGATCCCGCCCGGCATCACCAGCCTCGTCGGCCCCAACGGCTCGGGCAAGACGACGCTGATGAACCTGCTGACCGGCCTGTTGCAGCCGACCCACGGCTCGCTGCGGGTGCTGGGGATCTCTCCGGACCGGCCCGAGCGGCTGTTCCGCAAGGTCGGCTACTGCACGCAGTACGACGCGTTCCCGGCGGGGCTGAACGGTTACCAGTTCATCTACTCGTTCCTGCGCATCCACGCCCTCGACCATGCCACGGCGCGCCAGAAGACCCTCGACGCGCTCGAGCGCGTGGGCATGCTGGACGCCGCGGACCGCCGGGTCGCCGCCTACAGCAAGGGCATGCGCCAGCGGGTCAAGCTGGCCCAGGCGATCGCGCACGAGCCGCAGGTGCTGGTGCTGGACGAGCCGCTCAACGGCCTCGACCCGATGGCGCGCGCCGAGGTGATCGAGCTGTTCGAACGGCTGGCCGAGAGCGGCCTGCACGTGATCATCTCGAGCCACATCCTGCACGAGGTCGACCTGATCTCCGACCGGGTGATCCTGCTCAACGAGGGCTACGTCGTGGCCGAGGGCGACATCCGGCAGGTGCGCAGCGAGATCCAGAGCCACCCGCTGCAGATCCTGATCCGCTGCGACAAGCCGGCCGCGCTCGCCGCCCGGATCATCTCGCAGGACCATGTCGTCGAGGTGCGGATGCACGAGGACCGGCAGGGGCTGTTGGTCAGCTCGCGCGACGCCGAGCGGTTCTACCGCGCGATGAACGAGGTCGTGCTGGACGAGGACATCCGCGTCGAGGCCGTGACGCCGGCGGACGAGGACGTGTACGCGGTGTACCAGTACCTGATCGGCACGCCGCGCCGGGAGGCGTCGTGAGCGAGCTGGGCCGGCTTCCGTGGGGCGAGTGGCGCCGGCAGGCGCTGGCGGTGTTCCGCCTGGAGATCAAGAAGAACTTTCTCGGCCGCCGCGCGCTGTTGTTGTACGTGTTGCTGGTGCTGCCGCTGCTGCCGCTCGGGTTGTGGACCCTGGTCTCGCTGTTCGAGGAGCTGCCCGGCGAGGTCAAGGAGTTCGGGGCGGCGCAGATGTTCGCCACCGCGGTGTTCGAGCTGGCGATCGTGCGGTTCTTGCTCTACATCGGCTCGGTCTGGATCTTCATGAACCTGTTCCGCGGGGAGATGCTCGACCGTAGCCTGCACTACTACTTTCTCGCGCCGATCCGGCGCGAGGTGCTGCTGGTGGCCAAGTTCATCTCGGGTTGGTTCGCCGGCTCGGTGCTGTTCGGGCTGCTGACCGTGGTGTGCTTCTTGATGGTCCAGGTCTCGTTCGGGCTGACCGAGGCGCAACGCTACCTGCTCGAGGGGCCGGGTCTGGGCCACCTGTTGAGCTATCTCGGCATCACGACCCTGGCCTGCTTCGGTTACGGGGCGGTGTTTCTGCTGTTCGGTCTGTACTTCCGCAACCCGGTCGTCCCGGCGGTGGTGATCTGGGGCTGGGAGGCGCTCAACCCGATCCTGCCGGCGGCGCTCAAGAAGCTCAGCGTGATCCACTACCTGATGAGCCTGAGGCCGGTGGAGCCGGCCGCGGGCCCCTTCGCGATCCTGGCCAACCCGACCTCGCCGTGGCTCGCGGTGCCGGGGCTGCTGATCGTCTCGGCGCTGCTGCTGGCCGTCGCCAGCACCCGCGTCCGCCGGCTCGAGATCCACTACACGTCGGACTGAGGTGCCGCCCGCGGCCGCCGGATGCCGCGCAGGATCAGGACCAGCAGCAGGATCAGCACGATCAGCGCCGCCAGCAGCAGCAACGGGTAGAAGATCGCCAGCAACGAGCCGACCAGCGAGCCGCCGTCCTCGGCCGTCGACAGCACCGGGTTGCCGATCCCGGCGGTCGTGGCGGACGAGACCAGCCGCAGCTTGGCCTTGCCCAGGTGCACCACGTCGGCCGTGGTCCCCCCGACGATGATCGCGAGCACCGTGGTCTGCAGCGGCGTCAGCTCGGTCACGACCGACGCCACGAGCACGGTGCCGGCGACGGGCTTGACCAGGAACTGCACGGTGTCGAGCACGTTGTCGACGACCGGGAACTTGTCGGCGGCCAGCTCGACCAGCAACGCCACGCCGAACACCACCAGCGCCGGGGTCGAGGCCAGCCACTGGAACGAATCCGAGAGCGGGATCCAGCCGACGCGGCCGGCGAGCCCGACCACGAACAGCGGCAGGAACGCCCGCATCCCCGCACAGGCGGCCAGGCCGATGCCCTGGGCCACCTGGATCAGCAGCGCGGTGGTGCCGTCCATCAGCGGAGGTGCCCCAGGCGGGCGACGACGGTCTCGACCCGCTTGCGGTAGGTACGCAGGTCGGCGTGGCGCAGCGCCGCACGGGCCTCGTCCAGCTTCTCGGCGAGGTCCGCCTGCCCCAGCTCTTGGCAGCTCGCGCGCGCCTCGTCCAGCTTGGCCGCGACCAGGTCCAGCTCGCCGACGTTCAGCGCGTTCAGGAAAGCGATCAGCTGCGAGGGGTCCATCGGTCGCGACCTCCGGATCGACGGCTGGAGCAATGCAGGATACCGGCCGGATCCACGGCGGGCAAGGCGGCGCGGCGCTCCCGGCGCGAGTTTTTTGACGGCCGTCGCGGCTTCCAGTACCTTGATCTGTTGTCTATGGTTGTTCCAACCCTCCGCGGGCATCGCCACACCGCCCTGCGGTTCTTCGTCCTGGCGTGGCTCGGTCTCGCTTTGTTGACGACGCCGCTGTGGGCGAGCGGGCGCGAGTCCGACGCGCGCGCCGTCCCGGCCGAGCCGGTCGCGATGGATCCGCGGGTCAGCGGCATCGACGTCGAGCTGTCGTTCGATCCCGACAGCGGCACGTTGTTCGTTCAGGGACGTCTCGAGATCGAGGCGAGCGGGATGAGCTCGTTCGTCCTCGCGCACAACCCGTGGATGACGATCGAGACGACCTCGGTAACGGACGGCGTCGTCGAGCACCGCAAGTCCGGCGCCGGGCGGGTCGACCTGTGGCTGGACCCTCCCGTGGAGGGCCGGCGCGCGGTGGCCTTCCGGATGTCGGGCCAGCCGCGGCGGGGCGCGGAGCTGCTCGTGCAGCCGGGCCGGCTGCTGCTGGGGCCGGCCGACGGCTGGTACCCGTCGCTGCCGAACGTGTGGGCCGAGCTGCGGGTGCGGGTCGAGGGTCCCGCCGGCTGGACCGCCGTCGCTCCGGGCAGCCGGCGGACGCCGGCCGGGAGCGCCGTGCAGGAATGGCGGACCGATCGCCCGGTGCGCTCGCTGGCCGTGGTCGCCGCGCCGGGTCTGGTGCTGAGCGAGGGCCTGGCCCAGCGCGTTGCGGTCCGGCTGGCGGCTGCCGATCCGGCGCGCGAGGCTGCGACGCTGGCGGCGCTGCTCGCCGACCCGATCGTCTGGTTCACCTCGACGCTCGACCGCTACCGCTTCGACGGGTTCAACGTGGTGCTGCTCCCGGGACTGGAGTACCGCGTGCGCGCCAGCGGTCTGCTCGTCGCTCCCGCCGCGACGCCGCTCGCGGAAGCCGCGGACGCCGCCGACCTGATCGCGGGTCAGTGGTTCGGCGAGCGGGTGGCCGGGGACGGCGCCTGGATCGAGGCCTTCGCGGCCTGGTACGCGACGCGCTACGCGCGCGAACGCGAGCAGACCGTGCCGGGGGAGATCGCGCGGCTGCGGGACGAGTACTTCCGGCTGCCGCGCAGCCGCGACGTTCCGTTGTCGCGGGCCGACGAGCTGACCCCGGAGGCCGTGGTGCGCGGCAAGGGCTCGGCTGCGCCGGAAATGGTCCGGTTGATC
The DNA here is from genome assembly GCA_041629655.1 of Candidatus Polarisedimenticolaceae bacterium. GTDB lineage: Bacteria > Acidobacteriota > Polarisedimenticolia > Polarisedimenticolales > Polarisedimenticolaceae > JBFKMV01. The sequence continues at coordinate 12,865 of JBFKMV010000046.1, read as the reverse complement.
GTCGGCGAGCGGCGCGCCGACCAGGCGGTCCGCGAGCTGTTCGCGCAGCCGCCCGGTCCGCCGCTGTCGCTGGCCGACGTCCGGACGGTGTACGAGAAATACGCCGGTGCCACGCTGCTGCGCTCGTTCGCCGACTGGTTCGATCGCACGGGCGCGCCAGAGCTCGAGATCGAGCTGCGCAGCATGCCCGCGGCGACCGAGGGCTGGCGCGCGGATCTGACGGTGTTCCAGCGCCGGGGCAGCTTCGCCCTGCCGCTCGAGGTGCTGTTCATCGGACGCGGCGGCGAGACCCGCCGGCAAGTCATCCACATCGACGAGGAGACGACCTCGGTGTTCTACGACCTGCCCTTCGAACCGGTCCGGGTGGAGCTTGACCCGCTGGGCAAGCTGTTCCGCCGCAAAACGGAGTAGACTGGGGACCGACTTCGGGGGGAGGGAGAGCGCCGTCGATCGACACAACCAGCCATGCTGAAGCGAATACGGGCGCTGTTTAGCAAAAAAGGGGCTCGGGCGGAGGATTCCGCCCCGCCGCCGCCGCGGCCCCCGGTCCACGTCGGACCCAAGGTGGTCCACCAGCCGATCCCGGCCTCGGACCTCGATCCCGACGCGGTCAAGATCGTCCGGCGGCTGACCCGCTTCGATCACACCGCCTACCTGGTGGGTGGCTGTGTTCGCGACCTGCTGCTCGACCGCAAGCCCAAGGACTTCGACATCGCCACCTCCGCGACGCCGCGCCAGATCAAACGGGTGTTCCGCAACAGCCGCATCATCGGGCGCCGTTTCCGGCTGGCGCACATCTACTTCCAGAACAACAAGATCATCGAGGTGGCGACGTTCCGGGCCAACGACGGCGACGAATCGGGGAACGGCGGGGACGACGACCTGTTGATCCGCGACGACAACGTGTTCGGCACGCCCGAGGACGACGCGTTGCGCCGCGACTTCACGATCAACTGCCTGTTCTACGACGTCAACGACGAGTGCGTGATCGACCACGCGGACGGCCTGGGCGACCTGAAGCGACGGTTCATCCGGACCATCGGCGACCCCGACATCCGGTTCCGCGAGGACCCGATCCGGATCCTGCGCGCGGTGAAGTTCGCGGCGCGTCTGAACTTCCGGATCGAGACCGACACGTTGCGCTCGATCCGGGACAACGCCGGCCAGATCCCCAAGGCCGCCGCCCCGCGCATCCTCGAGGAGCTCAACCGCTTCTGCCGTCACGGCGCGGCACGGGCGTCGTTCGAGCTGCTGCGGGAAACTGGCGTGTTCGACACGGTGCTGCCGGAGTTCGTCGACGGTTATCGCGACCACGCCGAAGCGTGGAAGCTGATGCTGCACCTGTTCGACCACCTCGACCGGCACACGCTGGAGGGGCACGAGGCGACCACCGGCGAGATCCTCGCCGTGCTCTCGCTGCCGCTGCTGGCCGAGGAGTTCGGCTGGAGCCCCGACGGCAAGGCGCTCCAGCCCCGTGGTCTGCACGTGCGCGAGCGGGTCGACGACCGGATGCGGCCGTTGTCGCAACGGTTGCGCACGGCGCGCAAGGACCAGGAACGCTGCCGCCAGATCCTGCAGTCGCTGTACCGCATGGTGCCGGTCAAACGGATGCGCCGCGGCGCCAAGCGCTCGATCCTGCGGCGGGAATGCCTGCCCGACGCGGTGTGGATCCTGCACGCGTTGGCGGAGCACTGGGGCGGTGACTTCGCCGAGGCCTCCGAATACTGGCTCGCCGCCGTGCGGCAGGAACCCGCCGCGGCCCCGCGGCAGGAGGCGGACCGGCGCGAGGCGGGAGCCGGGGGCCGCGAGGAACGCGGTTCCGGACGGGGCCGGCGTCGGCGACGCGGCCGGGGGCGCAAGCGGACCGAGCCGGCCGCCGAAGCGCCCGCCCCGAAACGGGACGACCTGCCGCCGGTCTGGGACGACCGGTACTTCTTCGCGGCGCTGCCCAGCGTTCCCAAGATGGAGCCGGAGGCGGACGGCCGCGGGAGCGACCGCTACGGGGCCAACGCGCTCGCCGCCAAGGTCGAGGACGACCCGGAGGAACCGGCCGAGGCGAAGACCGCCGAGGCGAAGGGCGCCGAGGCGAAGGTGGCCGGGGCGCGGCGTGGCGGACGCCGCCGCCGGCGCGGGGGCCGCGGGCGTGGCCGACGAGGCAAGCGGTCCGGGACCGGAGAGACGCCCAGCGGAGACGACTCCACGTGATCGTGCGCGACGCGGTTTCGCTGGCCCGGTTCGACGCGGCGCGGATGGGCAAGGCGGACCTCGCGCGGGGCCAGCACCTGTTCGCCGGGCTCAACGCGTTCGAGCCGGGGCAGGTCCACGAGCCTCACGTCCACTGCGACCGGGACAAGCTGTACTTCGTGCTCGAGGGCCAGGGCGACGTGACCGTCGGCGCGGAGGCCGGGCGCGTCGGGGCCGGCGACCTGGTGCTGGCGCCCGCGGACGTGGAGCATTCGCTGAGCAACCCCGGCCCGGGCCGCCTGGTGGTGCTCGTGGTGCTGGGTCCGCCGCCCGGTCCTTGACCGATCCCCGGCTCCGGGCGATAATCGAACGATGGTTCAAGTTTCGAACGAACGTTCGAACGGCAGCGAGCGGCTGCGCCGGCGCGCCGAGGCGCGACGCCTGGCGATCCTGCGCGCCGCGGCCCGGGTGTTCCGCCGCCAGGGCTTCGCCGCGACGGGCATGCGCGACATCGCGGCGGAGGCGGACCTGTCCCCCGGCAACCTGTACCACTACTTCTCGGGCAAGGACGAGATCCTGTACTTCTGCCAGGACCGCTCGCTGGACCGCATGCTGGAGTCGCTCGCCGCGGCGCGGCGCTCCGACACGCCTCCTGCCAAACGGCTGCACCGCGTGGCGGCGGCCCACGTGCTGTGCCTGCTCGACGAGCTGGAGGGCTCGGCGGCGCACCTGGAGATCGACGCGCTGCCCGCCCGGCTGCGTCGCCGGCTGGTCGCCAAGCGCGACCGTTACGAGCGCGGAATCCGGTCGCTGGTGCGTTCCGGGGTGCGGCACGGACAGTTCGACCGTTGCGACCCCGAGCTGGTAACTCGCGCGATGCTGGGCGCGCTGAACTGGACCGCGCTGTGGTTCCGGCCGGAGGGCAGCGCGACCCCCACGGCGGTCGCCGAATCGATCGCCCGGTACCTGGTGCGCGGACTGCTCGCACGCCCGGCGGCAGCGGCCGCCGCAGGAGACGCTTCGTGAAGAATCTGATCGAGATCGGCGGCAAGCACCGGGCGCACGTGGCCCTGCGGATCAACGGCGAGGCCGTCGAGGTGGCGTTCGACACCTACAAGACGCTGCTCGAGGTGCTGCGCGAGGACCTCGGGCTGACCGGGACCAAGCACGGTTGCGAGCTCGGAGAGTGCGGGGCCTGCGCCGTGCTGCTCGACGGCGAGCCCGTGCTGTCCTGCCTGACCCTGGGAGTGGAATGCGCGGGCCGCGAGGTGTGCACGGTCGAGGGGCTGGCGGCCGACGGCAGGCTGCACCCGTTGCAGGAGGCGCTGGCCGACCTGGGCGGCGCGCAGTGCGGCTACTGCACCCCGGCGATCCTGGTCACGGCCCGGGCCCTGCTGAGCCGCGTCGCCGCGCCGAGCCGCGAGCAGATCAAAGAGGCGCTGTCCGGCGTGCTGTGCCGCTGCACCGGCTACCAGCAGATCTTCGAGTCGGTCGAGGAGGCCGTCACGCGGATGGCCCGCAGCCCGGGCCGGCGGGAGGGGGTGGAGGCATGAGCGACACCACGCGCAAACCGCCCGCGACGGATCGCTTCGGGGTGATCGGGGTGCCGCGCCGCCGCGTCGACGGCCGGGCCAAGGTCACCGGTCAGACTCGCTTCGCCGACGACCTCGCGCTGCCGCGGATGCTGCACGCGAGACTGTTGCGATCGCCCGTTCCGCACGCCCGGATCCGACGCATCCGCACGGCGCGGGCCCGCAAGCACCCCGGGGTGCAGCTGGTGCTGACCGGCAAGGACCTGCCGAACGAGTTCGGCATCCTGCCCGTGAGCCAGGACGAGGAGCCGCTGTGCTCCGAGCACGTGCGCTACGTCGGCGACCCGGTCGCCGCGGTGATCGCGCGCGACGAGCTGACGGCGTTCGAGGCGCTGGACCTGATCGACGTGGACTACGAGCCGCTGCGCACCTACGCGACCCCCGAAGACAGCCTGGGCCACCCGGAGCCGCGCATTCACGATTACGGCGAGGAGGGCAACATCCACAAGCGCGCCGCGTTCGACTTCGGCGACGTGGACGCCGCGCTGGCCGAGGCGGACGAGGTGCTCGAGGACCTGTTCTTTTACGAAGGCAACACGCACCTGCCGATGGAGCAGCACGCCGCGCTGGCGGCGGTGGACGCCGACGGCAAGCTGACGCTGTGGTCGAGCACCCAGACCCCGCACTACGTGCACCGCGCGCTGGCGCGGGTGCTGGAGCTGCCGGCCGCGCACATCCGCGTGATCGCCTGTCCCAACGGCGGCGGCTTCGGCGGCAAGAGCGACATCTTCAACCACGAGATGGTCGTGGCCAAGGCGGCACTGCTGCTCGACCGGCCGGTCAAGATCTGCCTGACGCGCGAAGAGGTGTTCTACGCGCACCGCGGCCGGCACCCGGTGCTGATGCGCATGAAGACCGGCTTCAAACGCGACGGCTCGATCACCGGGATGCAGCTCGAGACGCTGGTCGACGGCGGCGGCTACGGCTCCTACGGCGTGGCCAGCCTGCTCTACACCGGGGCGTTGCAGACGGTGACCTACCATGTCCCGCGCTATCGCTTCCGCGGCTGCCGGGTGTTCACCAACAAGCCGCCCTGCGGACCCAAGCGCGGCCACGGCACGCCCCAGCCGCGGTTCGGCCAGGAGATCCAGCTCGACAAGGCGGCCGAGCGGCTCCGGCTCGACCCGGCGGAGCTGCGGCTGCGCATCGTCGAGCAGCCGGACACGCTGACGGCGAACTGGCTCCGGATCGGCACGATCGGCCTGGCCGAGTGCATCCGCCGCGTGGTCGAGGTCTCGGACTGGAACGACCGCTTCCGGAAGCTGCCCGAGGGCCGCGGGGTCGGGCTGGCCTGCGGCTCGTACCTCTGCGGCGCCGGGCTGCCGATCTACTGGAACAAGCTGCCGCAGTCCGGGGTGCAGCTGCGGCTCGACCGCAGCGGCGAGGTGACCGTGTTCTGCGGGGCGACGGAGATCGGCCAGGGCTCGGACGACGTGCTGGTCGGCATCGTGGCCGAGGTGCTCGGCATCGACCCGTTCGACGTGCGCTGCGTGACCGGAGACACCGGGCTGACGCCGGTCGACCTGGGCTCCTACAGCAGCCGCGTCACGCTGATGATGGGCAACGCGGCGATCCAGGCCGCGGAGCGGGCCCGCGACCTGATCGCCTCCGCGGTGGCCGAGCAGCTCGAGCTGCCGGTGAGCCGGATCGGCTTCGGCGGGCGCCGGGTGTTCGACGTCGAGAACGCCGAGCGCGGCATGGACTGGCGCGAAGCCGTCGGCCTGGCCGAGGAACGCCACGGCACGCTGGGCACGGTCGGCTCGTACACCGCCCCGCGGCCGGCGGCGCGGTTCAAGGGCGGCGGGGTCGGCCCCTCCCCCGCCTATTCCTACACCGCCGCGGTGGTCGAGGTGGAGGTCGACACGTCGACCGGCTGGATCTCGGTGCCGCGGGTCTGGATCGCCCACGACATCGGCCGCGCGCTCAACCCGACGCTGGTGCGCGGGCAGGTCGAGGGCAGCGTCTACATGGGTCTGGGCGAGGCGCTGATGGAGGAGCAGGCCTACCGGCGCCTGCCGCCGAAGCTCTCGGGCGCGCTGGTGCACAAGTTCCCCTCGATGCTCGAGTACAAGAGCCTCACGACCCACGACATGCCGGAGGTGGTGACGGAGCTGATCGAGGATCCCGAGCCCAACGGACCGTTCGGCGCCAAGGAGGTCGGGCAGGGGCCGCTGCTGCCGATCATGCCGGCAGTCGCCAACGCGGTCTACGACGCGGTCGGCGTGCGGATCGACGAGGTTCCGATCACCCCCGACAAGGTGCTCAAGGCGCTCGACGACAAGGCCAAGGGCGGGCCGGGGCGTTACGGTCCCGCGCGGTTCCCCGAGGTCGAGTGGCCCGAGGCGATGCAGGTGCCGCCGCCGTGGGAGGACGGCGACGGCAAGGCGGTCAACGACCCGGAGCGCAAGCGCGCCGCCAAGCTGGCGAAGGTGCTCTGATCATGATGCGACTCCCCCGCTTCCGGTACCACGCCCCGCGCTCGGTCGCCGAGGCCGCGACGATCCTCGCCGCCGAGGGCGACCAGGCGATGCTGCTCTCCGGCGGCACCGACCTGCTGCCGAACATGAAGCGGCGCCAGCAGGTTCCCGGAACCCTGATCGGCCTGCGCGAGATCGCCGAGCTGCGGCAGATCGACAACGGCTCCGGGCTGCGTCTCGGGGCCGGCCTGACGTTGACCGAGATCGTCCGCGACGCGCGCGTGCGGGAACGCTACCCCGGGCTGTTCCAGGCCGCGGTCCAGGTCGCCACGCCACACCTGCGCAGCATGGCCACGCTCGGCGGCAACCTGTGCCTCGACACCCGCTGCAACTACTACGATCAGAACTACGAGTGGCGCAAGGCGATCGACTTCTGCATGAAGAAGGACGGCGAGACCTGCTGGGTCGCACCGTCCAGCCGTCGCTGTCTCGCGGTGTCGTCCACCGACGCGGCGCCGGCCCTGATGGCGCTGGGGGCCAGCGTGCGACTGGTCTCCGATCACGACGGCGAGCGGGTCGTCCCGCTCGACGAGCTGTACCACAACGACGGGATCCACTACCTGGCGCGCCGCCACGACGAGATCCTGACCGAGGTGCTGCTCGAGCCCGCCGCAGGCTGGCGCAGCACCTACTGGAAGCTGCGCCGTCGCGGGGCGTTCGATTTTCCGGTGCTGTCGGTGGCGGCGGCGCTGCGGCTGGGCGACACGGGCGCCGTCGAGCAGGCCCGGATCGTGCTGGGTGCGGTCGCCTCGAGCCCCCTTCCGGCCGGGAAGGCCGCGGAGAGCCTGGTCGGCCGCGAGCTGACCGACGCGGTGATCGAGCGGGCCGCCGAGCTGGCGTCCAAGCGGGCCAAGCCGATGGACAACACGGATTTCACGCTGCACTGGCGCAAGCGCGTGACCCGGGACTTCGTCGGCTACGCGCTGCGCGAGCTGCGGGGAGACGACATGCGGGCGCGGCGGGTGCAGATCGCCCGGCACTCCCTCGACGCGGCCGTCTGAGCCGCCCGGGCGTCGTCACGCCGGCGGTTTCGGCGTATGTTCCGGTGACACCAAGGGGGATCCGATCGTGAAACGTTGGGTTTTGTCGCTCGTCTCGCTCGCCCTCTGCCTGCCGCTGGCGGGCTGCGCGGCGAACCGTCACACCACGTCCCCGGAAACGGCGGAACAGGCCGACCGGGCGCGGCAGACGCTCGGCGACGAGGCCTGGCACCGGCTTCACGGAGCGAGGCTCCCCAACCGCTGGTTCATGGACCAGCGCCGGTCCGGGGATCCCATTCCGCCGAGCGCACGGAGCCGGGCTCTCGCGCGTTACCGGGCCGCGCGAGCCGGCGACGGCGGCGCGACGGACGACGCGCCGGGAGTCTGGGTGCCCGCGGGCCCCGAGAACATCGGCGGGCGCGTCACCGCGCTGGCCTGCGATCCCAACGCTGCCGACCGGATCTGGCTCGGCGCCGCCGCCGCCGGCGTCTGGCTGTCGGAGGACGGCGGCGTGAACTGGATTCCCGTGTTCGACGACGAGATGCCCCAGCCGATCGGAGCGCTGGCCGCGCACCCGACCGACTCCGCGGTGGTCTACGCCGGCACGGGCGAGGACAACGGGGGCGGCTATTCGTATGACGGCGAAGGCGTGCTCAAGACCACCGACGGCGGCCAGACCTGGGTCAACGTCGGGCTGGCCGAGACGCGGCGCATCGGGCAGATCGCGATCGACCCGGTGAACCCGGACCGCGTGTTCGTCGCCGCGGGCGGCAACGTGTTCCTGCCCGATCAACACCGCGGCGTCTACCGCTCGACCGACGGCGGTCAGAGCTGGTCCCGGGTGCTGTTCGTCGCCGACGACACCGGCGCGATCGACGTGCAGATCGACCCGAGCGACCCCAACCGGATCTACGCCGCGATGTGGACCCGGCAGAGCACCGACACCGACATCGTGTTCGGCGGGCCGGACAGCGGCCTGTGGCAGTCCACCGACGGCGGCGACAGCTGGAGCGAGCTGACCGCGGGGCTGCCCTCGACCAGCCTCGGCCGGATCGGGATCGCGATCTCGGCCTCGAACCCGTCGATCGTGTACGCGCGGTACCAGAACGACTCGGGAAGCTACAAGGGGCTGTGGAAGACCACCGACGCGGGCCAGAGCTGGTTCAAGGTCGACACCGGTCCCGGCATCTGGCGCTTCTTCCTGGCCTCCTACGGGTACTACTTCGGTGAGGTGGTCGTCGATCCGGCCGATCCCGACCACGTCTTCCTGCTCGACGTGGACTGGTTCGAGTCGACCAACGGCGGCGTCAGCTTCCAGCGCCTGGGCGGGATGCACGTCGATCACCACGCGATGCTGATCCAGCCCGCACGCTGGCTGATGGGCAACGACGGCGGCTTCTACCGGAGCACCGACGACGGCGGCACCTGGATCCACGCGGTGACCCTACCGATCTCGCAGGCCTACGATATCGGCATCGACCGGCTGGACCCGCTGCGGCGGTTCATCGGGCTGCAGGACAACGGCACCGTTCGCACGGTCACCGGCGGGATCTCGGACTGGACCAACGTCCACGGCGGGGACGGGCTGCAGACCGAGGTCGACCCGACCGACTCGGCCTACGTCTACGCGTCGAGCCAGGGCGGAGCGATCGTGCGCTCCACCGACGGCGGGGACACGTTCCTGAACGGCACCAACGGGATCGACGGGGCCGAGCGGACCAACTGGAACGCGCCCGTGACGCACGATCCGCAGACGCACCAGAAGCTCTACACCGGAACGATCCGGGTCTACCGCTCCGCGGACGGGGCGCAGAACTGGACCTCGATCAGCCCCAACCTGACCGACGGCCCGCTGGACGCCCCGGCCGCGCCGTCGGGCGGCGGACCGCTGGCCGACTTCCAGTCCCACCTCGCCGACGTGTTGCGCAACACCGTCACCACGATCGGTGTCTCACCCGTCGACACCGAGATCCTGTGGGCCGGAACCGACGACGGGAACGTGTGGGTGACGGACGACGGAGGCGCGGCGTGGACCCGGGTCGACGTGCCCGGGCGCACCGAATGGGTGACGCGGGTGACCGCGGATCCGTTCGAGGCCCAGTCGGCCTACGTGACGTTCTCCGGGTTCCGCAACGGATCGCGGATGCCGCACATCTTCCGTACCACCGACCTCGGCGCGAGCTGGACCGACATCGGCGGCAACCTGCCGGAAGTGCCGCTCAACGACGTCGAGCCCGATCCGCAGTGGGCCGGCCGTCTGTTCGCGGCCGGCGACCTGGGAACGTTCGTGACCGACAGCTACGGGCAGCAATGGCAACCGATGAACGGCGGCATGCCGATCGTGGTGGTCCACGACCTGACGCTGCACGACCCGACCCGGACGTTGTACGCCGGGACCCACGCGGCGTCGTTGTGGACGTTCGACGTCGAGCAGCTTCCGATCCCGGACCGCGACCTGGACGGGTCGAACAACCTCGAGGATTGCGCCCCGGACGACGGTGGCGCGTTCGCCGGACCCGGGGAGGTCACGGGCGTCGTCTTCGCGGCCGACAAGCAGACGCTGAGCTGGGACTCGGCCAAGCCGACCGCGGGCGCGGATACGCTGCACGACGTCGCCCGCGGGAGGTTGGGCGAGCTGCCGGCAGGCTCCGGGGCGTCGGAGAGCTGTCTCGCCGGCGGGACCGGCGACGCGTCGGTGACGGACCTCGAGCCGCCGCCCGTCGGGGACGGGTTCTGGTATCTCGTGCGCGCGAGCAACGTCTGCGCCGTGGGGACCTGGGGCCAGGACAGCGACGGCCTGACCCGTTCCCCCGCCGTCTGTCCTTGACAGCCAACGGCCGGTCAGGTTAGAAAGCGCGAATTCCGCACGGTGAACAGGACTTACGTCGAGCGAGCAACGATGCGGGGGGGCATGCAGCAGGTTCCGCTGATCGGGAGCGACGCCGGGCTGCGTGCCCGGATCGAGGGCTTGCTGCCGGACGGCGGCGCGGCGTGGCTCGAGCTGGTGCCCTTCGGCGACCTGCGGAAGGCGCTCGACCACCTGACCGTCGAGCTGCCGGAGCTGGTGCTGCTCAGCTTTCCGGACGCCACGCTGGGGTCCCGCGAGCTGCTCGACGCCGTCGGGACCGATCCGTGGCTGATCCACGCCGGCTTCGTGGTGTTGTGCGAGAGCGACGAGGCCGTGGAGCGGCTGGAGGAGCTGCGCGACGCCAACATCGTCGTCGCCCTCGGACCGGGGGAGATCGAACGGCAGCTGCCGCGGGTGCTGGAGATCATCCGCAACAACCGCCGCATCCTGTTCCAGCGGCAGATCGGCACCGACCTGGTGCGCGACATCTCGGGTCAGTTCAGGCTGGGCAACGACCCGATCGAGGCGCGCTGCTTCAGCAGCCTGATCAGCAACTTCCTGTTCAACACCAACCGCATCGGCGACCGGACCCGCGACGCGTTGAACGTGGCGATCTACGAGCTGCTGCTGAACGCGATCGAGCACGGCAACTGCGGGATCGGCTACGAGGAGAAGTCGCGCTGGCTCGATTCCGGCCGCCCGATCATCGAGCTGATCGAGGAGCGCCGCCGGGCCCCCGAAGTCGCCGCGCGGAGCGTCACGTTCGAGTACAACATCGCGCCCGAGCAGTCGTCGTTCGTGATCACCGACGAGGGACGGGGCTTCGACTGGCGCACCACGCGGGACGCCACCCGGCTGGAGAACCTGCTCAAGCCCCACGGGCGCGGGATCCTGATGGCCCGCGCCAGCGCCGACACGCTGACCTACAACGACCGGGGCAACCAGGTGCGCTTCGAGATCGCCCACCGGCTGGACGAGGCCAGCCTGTCCCCCGCGTTGCTGCAGGGCATCGAGACGCGGGACGTCGCCGCGGGCGAGATCGTGTTCCGCGAGGGCGATCCCGGGGACTCGCTGTTCTACATCGCCAAGGGTCGCTACGACGTGATCGTGCGCGGCAAGACCGTGGCCTGCCTCGTTCCCGACGACCTGTTCATGGGCCAGCTGTCGTTCCTGCTCAAACAGCCCCGGACCGCGACGATCCGCGCCGGCTCTCCGGGCCGACTGGCCGAGATCTCCAAGTCGGCGTTCGTCGATGCGATCCGGCGGCGTCCGCACTACGCGCTGCTGCTGTCGCGCCTGCTGGCGCGCCGCGTGGAGCGGGCCAACCGGCTGAACGGCAATCTCCCCGGCGGGACGTCGTCGCTCTGACCTGCCCGTGACCGCGTCGCGCCCTTCCGTCACCCGGCGCGAGACACTATGCTTACGGCGAGATGACGACGGCCGGAAGCTTCCAACTTCGCCCGCGACGCCTCGGTGAGCTGCTCGATCTGCCGTTTCTCGTCTACCGGCAGCGGATGGGGGCGTTCGCCTCGTTCGGGATCGTGCTCACGCTCGTGATGTTCGCGGTCGGGCTGGCGTGGCAGGTGTTCGTGTTCTCGTTCGTGGCCTTGGATCCGGCCGGGGTTCCGGACCTGGCCGCGGTCGGCGCGATGATCGCGTCGATCCCGGTGCTGGGCCTGTTGCGCGCCCTGGCGCTGGGTTGCGGGGCGATGCTGTTCGTCGCCACGGTGGAGGACATCCGGCTCGGCCGGCGCTCGTCCTGGCGCGAGATCCTCCGGCGCGCGCTGCCGCGGATGCCCGTCGCCGCGCTGACCGCCGTGATCACCGGGCTGGTGTTCCTGGTCGGGCTGGCGGCGTGCCTGCTCCCGGGCCTGTTCGTCGCCATCGCGTTCGGACTCGCGGTGCCGGCGGTGTACCTGGAGCGGCAGGGCGCCTTCGGCGCGATCACGCGCAGCTGGGAGCTGGTGCTGCGCCGCGGCGCCGGTGGGATGACCACCGAGACCAACTGGGTCCGGGTGTTCGTCGTGCTGTTCGTGACCGTGGTCGTGCTGTACGCGCTGTACGGGCTGGCCAGCGTGCCGATCGTGATCGCGCAGGGCGCGGCCCAGCTCTCGGGCGCGGTGCCGACGGGAACGATGCTCGGACCCCAGGTGCTGCCGCTGTCGTTGCTGATTCCGCTGCAGCTCGTCGTGACGGTGATCCAGGGCCTGTTCTTCCCGTTGGGCGTGATCCCGTGGGTCATGCTGTACTACGACATCCGCACGCGACACGAGGGAATCGACCTCGAGTACCGGCTCGGCCGGCTGCGCGGCGCGAGCACGGCCGGGCCGGGGGCGTGATGGCACCGCGCGCGATCGCCGTGGTCCTGGCGCTGGCGGCCGTGGTGGCGCCGGCGGCGGCGCAGCGACCGGACGACCTGCGCGAGCTCGCGGCCTGGCTCGAGACGCGCACCGCCGAGCTGGAATCCGGTGCGTCGGCCGCCGACGCGCGCCGGATCGTGGCCCAGGCCCGCGAGCGACTGGTCGAACGCGACGTCGAGCGGCGGCTGGCGGACGCGCTGCTGCCCGGCGCCGACGGGATGGTCCACGCGACCCCCGAACAGCTGCACGCGGAGCTGGAAGCGGCGGCGGCGCGGCTGCGCTCGTTCGCCGATGCCTCCGAGCGCCCGGCCCCGGAGACGCCGCCCGATGCGGCCGCGCGACTGTCCCGGATCCTCGACGATCCCGCGTTCGACGTCGATCCCGGCCGGCGGGGCGTGCTCGAGCGCTACCTGCGCCAGCTGCG
>JBFKMV010000045.1:0-28569 GCA_041629655.1 Candidatus Polarisedimenticolaceae bacterium | reverse complement strand
CATCCAGGGCCGCTGTCCGAACAGCTCGCGCGCCAGCAGCTCGTTCCGCAGCGCCCGCTCGCCGTCGGGACCGCGCTCGACGGTCTTCCGGAACGCCGGGAAGTCGCCGTTGCGGACGCGGCGGCCGAAGGCGCGGTTGCCCACGTGCTCGGCGCCCTGGACGCGCGTGCGCACGAAGTGCCGGGCGCGCTCCCGCGCGCGATGGAGGCGCCTGGCGAGCCCGGCGAGCAGGCTCATCCCGCGTCCGTTTCGGGCGGCTCGTAAAGCACGCCGTCGGGTCCGCCGTAGGCCCCTTCGCGGTCCAGCCGCTCGTAGCGCTCGCGGTCGCGCTCGCCGATCACGCGCCAGCGCGGCGAGCCCACGATCGCCAGCGGCGGGATCTCGCCCGACAGCACCGCGCCCATGCCGATGATCGCGCCGTCGCCGATCGTCGTGCCGGGGGCGATGCAGACGTTCATCCCGACCCACACGTTGCGGCCGATGCGGACCGGCTTGCCCACCTGCTCGTCGTCGTAGGGCACGCGCGCACCCTCGTAGCGGTGGTTGATCGTGTACAGCAGCAGATTGCGGCTGATGTGCGTGTTGTCGCCGATCTCGAGGCCGCCCTCGGCGCGGATGAACGCGCCGCCGCCGATGTGCACGTTGGCGCCGAGCGTGATCCGGTCGTGGCCGGTGATCGTGACCGGACCCCAGATCCCCACCCCGTGACCCTGGCGCGTGATCTGCGCCAGGTGCACCCGGTTCTCCAGCCGCACCCAGCGGCGGTGGAGATTGCGGATCAGACCGCCGATCCGGAGGTACAGCTTGTCCAGCAAGCTCCGACACCCCAAGTTGTAGCCACGGGGAACGCGATGGGACCGTACGCCGTCAAGGCATGAATCCGTAATGCAGGCACCGGATGGTAACATAGGCCCGCGCCCCGAACGGTTCCACCGTCGGCGGCGAGAGGCCCCGCTTGAGCGACCCGCTCCCCGTCCCATGAGCGTTCCCGGCGCCGCGACGGTGGGCGAGCGCGTGGCCCGCGGGGTGGTCTGGCTGATCGCCCAGACCGTCGCGTTGCGCGGCGTGCGCCTGGCCGGGCAGGTCGTGCTGGCCTGGCTGCTGCTGCCCGAGCACTTCGGGCTGATCGGTCTCGCGCACAGCATCACCGCGTTCACCGGGCTGATCCAGGAGCCCGGGATCCGGCTGGTGCTGATCCAGCGCCAGCGCCGCTTCGAGACCTGGGCCAACCCGGCGTTCTGGCTCTCGCTGGTCACCGGCGTCGCGGGCGGGCTGGCGATCGTCGCCGCCGCGCCGCTGGCCGCCGCGTTCTACGACGAGCCGGCGCTGGTCGGGCTGCTGCTGGTGCTGGCGTTGGACTCGCCGCTGCACACGCTGCGCACGGTTCCGACGGCGCGGCTGCAGTCGGAGATGCGCTTCAAGGCGGTGGCCCAGGTCGGCATCGTCGGCGCGGTGTGCGAGACGCTGCTGACCGTGATGTTCGCCTGGCTCGGCTACGGCGCCTACAGCTTCGTGCTGCCGCTGCCGCTGACGTCGCTGGTCGTGCTGGCGATGCTGTGGCGCACGGCGCCCGGCGGGGTGCGCGCGCGGCTCCAGGTGCGGCGCTGGCGCTACCTGCTCGGCGACACGGCGCTGGCGCTGCTGGCCAGCCTGTTCCTGACCGTGATCGCGCAGGCGGATTACATGGTGCTGGGCCGGCTGTTCGCCGCGAGCGTCGTGGGGGTGTACTTCTTCGCCTTCCGGCTCTCGACCCAGGCGCTGTCGCTGGTCACCGACAACGTGCGCAGCGTGCTGTTCCCGGCGCTGACGCAGTTCCGGGGCGACGTGCGGCGCCAGACCGAGGCGTTCCTGCGCGCGGCGCGCCTGCTGGCGCTGCTGGCGGTGCCGGTGTGCCTGCTCCAGGCGGTGCTGGCCGGCCCCGTGATCCGCGCGGTGTTCAGCGAACAATGGGCCGGTGCGATTCCGCTGCTCCAGGTGCTGAGCGTGGCGATGGCGTTCCGGGTCGTCGGCTCGACCTCGGGCAGCCTGAACCTGGCCCAGCGCCGGATGTGGTTCCGCGTGGTGGTCAGCGTCGCGTACGCCGCGCTGTTCCTGGTCGCCGTGGTGATCGGCGCGCGGGCCGGCGGCGCGCTGGGCACCGCGCTGGCGGTGGCGGCGGCCAACCTCGTGATCTACCCGTCGCACATGTACCTCAGCATCCGGCCCGGCGGCGGGCGCTGGCGCGACATCGGCGGCATGTACCTGGTCCCGCTGGTCGCCTCCGGGGCGGCCCTGGGAGCCGGCGCCGGGCTGGCCGCGCTGGTGCCGGCGATGCCGGGAGCGGACTGGGTCCGCATCGCGGTCGTGCTGGCCGTCGCCGCGCCGCTCTACACGGCCCTGTTCCGGTGGCTCGCCCCGGCCGACTGGAAGGACCTTATGGGGCGGATGCTCCAGGCCTCAGGACGCCGCGGCTAGCTCGTCCAACAGCGCGGCCAGGCGGGCGGTCTGCGGGATCGCGCCGAAGCTCCGCACCAGCTCGCGGTCCTGGTCCGGGAGGCCTCCGCGTCCCGCGCTCCACGCCTCGTAGAGCTCGCCCAGTGCCGCCGCGATCGCCGACGGCTCGGACGGGGATACGCTCACGCCGCTCCTGGAGCGCCGGATCAGCTCGGCGCTGACCCCGTCGCGCGGCGCCAGGGCCAGCACCGGGCGTCCCGCGGCGAGGTAGGGGAACAGCTTGCCCGGGTAGAGCCCCGGGCCGCGATCCGGCTCCGCGACCAGCAGCAGCACCGCCGCCGAGCGCAGCAGCTCCAGCACCTCGCGGTGCGGCCGGTGCCCCTCGGTCCTCAGCATCCCCGGCGGCAGCTCCGGGGCATCGAGCCGCGCGTTGCCGTGGCCGACGAGCACCACCTCCGTGCGTGTCGCGTCGACGCTGCCCGCGCGCAGGGCGCGGCGCATGCCCTCCAGGAACGAGCGCGCCGTCGCGGTCCCGTAGAGGATCCCGGTGTAGGCGATGCGGAAGCGATCGGCGGGCGGCGGCGCGGGCGGCTCCGGGAAGTGCCGCTCGTCGTAGCCGTTGGTCAGCACGTGGAACTTCTCCGGCGGCTCGTCCGGGACCAGCGAGCGGTGGTCGGCCAAGAACGGCGCCGAGACGCTGATCACGGCCGAGGCCTCGCGCAGCACCGCACGCTCCAGGTCGCGGTTCCGCTCCAGGTGTCGCCGCGTGGGGTAGCGCGCCACCAGGTCCGGGTGCAGCGACCACTCGTCGCGGAAGTCGGCGACCCACGGCAGCCCGCTCCGCTGCGCCAGCGCGCGGGCCACCAGGTGCGCCGAGTAGGGCGCCGAGGTGCTGAGGATCGCGTGGTGCGGCTCGGCCGCCAGCGCCCGCGCGCCACGGCGCACCGCGAACGGGACCCAGCCGCGCTGCTCGTCGGGCAGCAGCCACCACCGTTGCAGGCGCAGAGCCAGGCCGCCCAACCCCAGTCGCCCCAGCGCCAGGACCAGGCTCCGCGGCTCCAGCGTCGCGCTGCGCACCACGCGCACCCCGTCCGGGATCTCGCGCGCCAGCTCGGGGTCCTTGAGCGTGCGCACGCGCTCGGTCACGCTCAGCACCGTCACCTCCCAGCCGTGATCGGGCAGGCGCTTGCTGAAGCGCAGCGGCCGGAAGACGCCGGAGCCGGTGTGCGGGGGGTATTGCCAGGAGACCAGCAGCAGGCGCTTCAAGGTCAGCGGGTCCGCTTGCCGCCGTCCTCCAGGATCTCGATGCGGTCGGGACCGTTGGGGACCACGCAGATGAACTCGAACGGCGCCTCGACCACCTCGTAGAAGTGCGGCGTGCCCGCCGGGATGTAGAGCGCGTGACCCGCCGCCACCTCGTGCACCCGGTCGCCGACGCCGATCCGGGCGCGGCCCCGCAAGACGTACTGCTCGTGCTCGACGGTGTTGGTGTGCCGGGGCATCCCGCCGCCGTCGCCCATGATGAAGCGGCGCAGCGCGAAGTTCGGCGCACCGTCCTCCGCACCGATCAGCACCTGCGACTCGGTGGCCCGTCCGGCCGCGACCTGCCGGCGCGCCACTCCCTCGGCCTGCTTGACCACGCCGTCGCGCTTCGCCTCGCTCATCGTCCGGCCTCCGGGCGGGGAGCCTCGGATCCCGCCGCGCGACTATTATAGGTGGCCGCCGACGAGGGAGGACCAGCGATGACCGAGCCGCTCGAGCCCAGTCTCCAGGAGCGCTACGCGCCGCACAACCGCTGCTTCGGCTGCGGCCCCGCCAACCCCGCGGGCCTGCGCATCCGGAGCTTCGCCACCAGCGAGGCGCCCGACGCCGAGATCGTGGCGGACTGGATGCCGAGCCGGCGTCACGAGGCCTTCGAGGGCGTGCTCAACGGCGGGATCATCGGCGCGCTGCTCGACTGCCACGCCAACTGGACCGCCGCGCTGTACCTGATGCGGCGCGACGAGCTGGACGAGCTGCCCTGCACCGTCACCGCGGCCTACGAGGTGGCGATGAAGCGGCCCACCTCCTCCAACCGCCCGGTGCACTTGAGCGCCAGGGTCGCGGCCGTGGACGGCGACAAGGTGACCGTGGAGGCGACGCTGACCTCGGGCGACAAGGTCACCGCGACCTGTCGCGGCACCTTCGTGGCGGTCAAGCCGGGCCACCCCGCCTATTTCCGCTGGTGAGGCGCCGCCCGCGGGCCAGCACCCGCCGGCGCAGCGCCGCCGGCAGCACGCCCAGCGCCGCGTAGGCCCAGTTCTTGACGCGCAGCGGCCGGTGGCGGATCGCGTGGCCCAGCGCGCCGCGCGCCGCGGCGAGGTCGTCCTCGACCAGGCAGGCGTAGGCCAGGTCGTGCCACAGCGCGCCCAGGCGCGCCCGCCACTCGGCTTCCGTCAACGCGGCCTCCGGCAGGCCCGCGGCGCGGAACCGCTCCAGCACGCGCAGCGAGCCCTCGGCCATGCGGCGCCAGTCGCGGCTGGCGCTGCCCTGCCGGCGGCGCACGATCAGCCCCGGCCGCGCGTCGTAGATCAGCCGGCGGTCGCGCGCCAGGCGCAGCCACAGGTCGTAGTCCTCCATGTGGTCGAGCGCCGGATCGAAGCGGTCGGATTCGTCGAGGTGCTCCCGCACCAGCACCACCGACGGCGTGGTGACCGGGTTGCCGAGCAGCAGCCGGCGCAGCGTCAGCACGCCGCCGGGGACGTCCGGCGAGTGCCGCGGCAGGCCCGTGGGGTCCGCCGGCGGCTCGGCGGAGCCGTCCGGCGTCGGGTCGTCCCACAGGAAGGCGTCGCAGCCCACGAGCACCGCGTCGGGCCGCCGCCGGGCCAGCTCCAGCGCGCGCTCGAGGTGGCCGGGGAGCCACACGTCGTCGTCGTCGAGGAACGCGAGGTAGCGGCCGCGCGCCGCGGCGATCCCCGCGTTGCGCGCCGCCGAGACGCCCGGCGCCGTGCGCGCGACGGCGCGCACCCGCGGGTCGGCCAGCACGGCGGGGTCGAGACCGTCGCGGTCGGCCACCAGCAGCACCTCGGCGGTCTCCGGGCAGGCCAGCGCCGAGGAGAGCGCGTGCCGCAGGTGCGGGGAGTCCCCGCGGGCGGGCAGGATCACGCTGACGTCGCCGGACACGGGCGCATCATGCCACGAGGGCGGCACGCGGTCGCGGGTCGATTACAATCCGACCGATGTGCGGCATCTGCGGCATCCTCGACCTCGAGGGCGACGGCACCGACCGCGCACCGTCGGTCGAGCGGATGACGCGGGCGCTGGCGCACCGCGGCCCCGACGACCGCGGCGCCTGGGGCGACGAGCGCATCGACCTCGGTTTCCGCCGCCTCGCCGTGATCGATCTCGAGACCGGGCAGCAGCCGATCCGGCTCGAGGACGATCGCGCGGTGATCGTGCTCAACGGCGAGGTCTACAACTTCCGCGAGCTGCGCCGTGAGCTGGAGGGCCGGCACCGCTTCCGGAGCAAGGGCGACGTCGAGGTGGTGCTGCGGCTGTACGCCGAGGAGGGCATCGACTGCGTGCGCCGGCTGAACGGGATGTTCGCGCTGGCGATCTGGGACCGGCCGGCGCGCACGCTGTACCTGGCTCGCGACCGCCACGGCATCAAGCCGCTGCTGCTGTGCCGCGAGGGCAACCGGATCGCGTTCGCCTCCGAGCTGGGCGCGCTGCTGGCCGGAGGGTTCCCCGCGGGCCGCGAGCTGGACCGGCTGGAGCTGCGGCACTACCTGTGGCAGAAGTACCCCTCGCCGCGCGGCTCGATCCTGCGCGGCGTTCGCGCGGTGGCCCCGGGGACGGTGCTCGAGATCGGACCCGGCGGCGAGCGCAGCCATCGCTACTGGCAGCCGCCGGCCACGCCGGAGTTCGCGGGCGACGAGGAGCAGGCGCAGGAAGAGCTGGTCGCCAGGCTGCGCGAGGCGGTGCGGCGGCAGCTCGTCGCCGACGTGCCGCTGGGCGTGTTCCTGAGCGGCGGGCTCGACTCGGGAACCCTCGCGGCGCTGGTCCGCGAGGTGCGCCGGGGGGAGCCGCTGTCGACCTTCTCGGTCGGGTTCAAGGGCCCGGGCGCGACCAGCGAGCTGCCGGCGGCGCGGGAGACGGCGCGCCGGCTGGGAACGGAGCACTTCGAGCTGTCCCTGGACCCGGCCGAGGTGGCGGGCGACCTGGAGTCGATCCTGGGCGGCCTGGACGGCCCGCTGGGCGACGCCACCGCGATCCCGACCTGGTACATGTCCCGGCTGGCGCGGCGCAACGTGACCGTCGCGCTGTCGGGGGAGGGGGCCGACGAGCTGTTCGGCGGCTACGCGCGGCAGTCCTTCGACGCCTGGATCGACCGGCTGGGACCGCTGGCGCGGCTCGTCCCCGCGCTGTTGCGGCTTCGGGGGCGCGGCGCCTCGGACCGGCTGCGGCAACGGTTGCGCCGGCCGCCGGGACTCGCGCGCCAGCTCGACTGGTCGCGGGTCTTCACCGCGCCGGAGATCGACGCGCTGGCGGTTGGGCCGCTGCCGGAGGAGGCGGGCCTGCTGGAACTGCACCGGGAGCTCGCGCGGCGCTTCCTCGACCACGCCCGCATCGACCCGTTGAACGCGCGGCTGGAGGTCGACCGCGAGCTGTTCCTGCCCGGCGACCTGCTGCCCAAGGTCGACCGCATGAGCATGGCCCACTCGCTGGAGGTGCGGGTGCCGTACCTGGACGACGCCGTGGTCGATCTGCTCGTAACACTTCCGGGACGCTTCAAGGTGCGCGGTCGCGAGAACAAGCGGCTGCTGCGGCGCGCCTCGGCGGAGATCCTGCCGGCGGGCGTGGCGGCGCAACGCAAGCAGGGCTTCGACGTCCCGATCGGCGCCTGGCTGCGCGGGCCGCTGCGCGAGCCGCTGCTCGATTACCTGGGGCCGGACGCGGTGCGCCGCCGCGGCCTGTTCCGGCCCGGACGGGTGGAGACGCTGTTGCGCGAGCATCTCGACGGCCGGGCCGATCACGGCGGGCCGCTGTACCTGCTGCTGGCGCTCGAGGGCTGGCTGCAACGCGCGCTGGACCGGGTGCCGGAACACGCCGCATGACCCGCACCCTGCGCATCGCCATGCTCTCGCACGTCGCCTCGCCGGAGGTGCCGACCGGGGCGGAGCGCAGCCTGGCCCTGCTGGCGCGCGGGCTGCGCGGGCGCGGGCACGAGGTGTGCGTCGTGGCGCCCGGCCCCTGGGTGCTCGAATCCGAGCTCGCCGAGTCGGGCGTGGAGACCGCCACGGTGCCGACGCGGGCCTGCTGGCTGGCCTACTGGGAGCCGCGTCCCTGGCCGGTGGCGGGCCTCAAGTGGCTGCGCTGCGTGGCGCCCGACCCCGGCGGCCCGGTGCTCGAGCGCCGGCTCGCCGCCTGGCGACCCGACGTGGTGCACGTCAACTGCCTGCCCCATCTCACCGGCGCGCGACGCGCGGCGTCCCTGGGTCTGCCGCTGGTCTGGCACCTGCGCGAGATCTTGCCCCCGGGACGCCGCCGCCGCTGGTGGGCGGGACATCTCGGCCGGCTGCCGCGGCGCATCGTCGCGGTCAGCGGGGCCGTCGCCGCCTGGCTCACGGAGGAGGGCCTCGAAGGCCGCGTCGACGTGGTGCACAACGGCGTGGCGCCGACCAGCCCCGCGGCGGACCGGGGCGAGGCCCGCCGCGCGCTCGAGCTGCCCGACGACGGTCGCTGCCTGGTCGGCCTGCTCGGCCAGCTCCAGCCGCACAAGGGCGCGATCGAGCTGGTGCGCGCCGGCCGGCTGGCGCTCCGGGAGACCGACGCGCTGCGGTTCCTGATCGCCGGCGGCGGCCCCGAGGACTATCGCGCCCGGCTGGAGCGCGAGATCGAGTCGGGCGCGCACGCCGACCGTTTCCATCGCCTGCCCCCGCGGCCCGATCCGGCGACGCTGCTGGCGGCCTGCGACGTGATCGCGCTGACCACGCTGACTCCCGACCCGTTCCCGCGCGCGGTGCTGGAGGCGATGGCCGCCGCGCGCCCCGTGGTGGCCTTCCGTTCCGGCGGAACGCCGGAGATGGTCGAGCACGACCGGCAGGGGCTGCTCGCCGAGGGCGGAGACCTCGCGTCGCTCGCCGCCCACCTGGCGCGCCTGGCCGGCGACCCGGCGCTGCGCGAGTCGCTGGGCAGCGCCGGACGGCGCCGCGCGGAGGCTGAGTTCTCGCTCGACCGTCACGTCGAGCGGATGGAGGCGGTGCTCGGCGCCGCGTGCGGGGCGTGAGCGTGGACCGCGCCCCGGTCGCGGTGGTGATCGTGACCTGGAACCCCGGGAAGCTGCTCGGGGATTCCCTGGCGAGTCTCCGCGGGCTGGTCCGGCCGCCCGCGGAGACCGTCGTCGTCGACAACGCCTCGCACGACGGCACGCCGGATCGGGTGCGCCGGGAGTTTCCGGAGGTCGCGCTGATCGACAACGCGGAGAACCTCGGTTTCTGCGCCGCCAACAACCAGGGCATCCGCTCCACGACGAGCCCGTTCGTGCTGGTGCTCAACCCGGACACGCGGCTCGCCCCGGAGTTTCTGGAACGGTTGCTGCCGGCGTTCGACGATCCGGGCGTCGGCATCGCCGCCGGCAAGCTGCTGCGGTTCGACGGCAAGACGCTCGACTCGGCGGGCCAGCGGCTCGGGCGCTCGCGCCGTCCGCGCGACCGCGGCTACGGCGAGCCCGATCGCGGCCAGTACGACCGGGACGAGGAGGTGTTCGGCGCCTGCGGCGCGGCGGCGCTGTATCGCCGCGCGATGCTGGAGTCGATCGCCGACCCGGGACCGGACTACTTCGACGAGGCGTTCTTCGCCTACAACGAGGACCTCGACCTGGCCTGGAGGGCCCGGCGGCGGGGCTGGCGCGCCGTCTACCGCCATGTCGCGATCGGCTACCACCAGCGGGGGGCGGTGCAGCCCGGGGGCTTCGCCCGCCGGGCCGCGCTGATGGCCATGCCTCCCGCGCTGCGGTTCCACGTCGTCAAGAACCGCTGGCTGACCCTCCTCCGCAACGAAACTGTGGCGGGCCTGTTGGCCCATCTTCCGTTCATCCTGGCCCGGGACGCGGTCACGCTGGCCGCGCTGGCGCTGACCTCGCCGGGCGTGCTGGCGCGGCTGTGGCGCGAGCGGGCCGTGTTCCGCCGGGCCCGCGAGCTGCGCCGACTGGACGCCGCCCGCCCGGGGCACCACGTTCCCCGGGGAGGCCCCTGAACGGCCGCCGGGGGGAGGATGCGCTGGCTCACCTACCTGTTGACGTTCGCGCTGGCCTGGGGCCTGGCCCTGTGGCTGACGCCGCTGATGCGTCGCGCGGCGCTGTCGTTCGGGATCGTCGACGAGCCGGACGGCGAGCTGAAGCGGCACCGCGAGCCGGTGCCCTACCTCGGCGGGCTGGCGATCTACCTCGCGTTCCTGCTGGCGCTCGCGTTCACCGTCGAGTTCGGCGGCGTGGTGCTGGCGATGCTGCTCGGCGGCTCGATCCTGGTCATCCTGGGCCTGGTCGACGACCTGGGCCAGCTCGGGCCGCGCACCAAGCTGCTGGGGCAGCTGGTGGCCGTGATCGTGCTGATCAAGTCCGGGGTGTTCATCAAGCTCGTGTTCCTGCCGTGGTGGGTGGCGCTGCCGCTGTCGGCGCTGTGGCTGCTGGCGATCACCAACGCGTTCAACCTGATCGACATCATGGACGGTCTCGCGGCGGGCACTGCCGCGGTGGCGGCGCTGGTGCTGTTCGCGATCGCCGAGCTGGACGGGCAGACCACCGCGGCGACGCTGCTGGTGGCGCTGGCCGGATCGTGCCTCGGCTTCCTCAGGTACAATTTCCAGCCGGCGCGGATCTACATGGGAGACACGGGAAGCATGTTTCTCGGCTTTCTCCTCGGCGCCCTGGCGATGAACAACGCCTACACCCGGGTCAACACGCTGGCCGCGGTGGCGCCGGCGCTGATCCTCGGCGTGCCGCTGTTCGACATGCTGTTCGTGATGTACGTGCGCTGGCGTCGCGGGCTGCCGGTGATGCTGGGCAGCCCGGACCACGTGGCGCTGCGATTGCGGCGCTGGAAGCTCGACACGCGCCAGACCGTGGTCGCCTCGTACGCGGTGACCGCGCTGCTGGGCGCCGGGGCGCTCACGATGAGCCTGCTGCCGCTGACGGCCGCGGCCTGGATCCTGGGCGGGCTGATGACGCTGGCCCTGATCGCGGGCCTGCTCTTGAAGCGGATCGACATGACGCTGTGAGGAATCCATGGTCGTGATCATCGGAGGCGGGCTGGCGGGCATGTCCACCGCCTGGCACCTCGGCGACGAGCCCTCGGTGGTGCTGGAGGGCGCGGCCGAGGCGGGCGGGCTGTGCCGCTCCCGCGAGCGCGCGGGCTTCGTGTTCGACTACACGGGGCACCTCTTGCACCTGCGCGACGAGCGGATCGTGCGGCTGATCGACGACTGGCTGCCCGGCGCGTTCGAGGTCGTCGAGCGCCGCGCCGTGGTGCGCTCCCACGGCGTCACGTTGCCGTTCCCGTTCCAGGCCAACCTGTACGGCCTGCCCAAGGACGTGGTGGCGCGCTGCCTGATCGACTTCGCCGAGAGTCTCGCCGTGCCGGTGCCCGAGGACCCGCGGGCCTCGTTCGAGGACTGGTCGCTGGCGGTGTTCGGCCGCGGGATCAGCGACGTGTTCATGCTGCCCTACAACGCGAAGCTGTTCCGGCGCCGGCCGGCCGAGATGACCGCGGACTGGGTCTCGTGGGCCGTGCCCAAGCCGAGCCTCGAGCAGATCGTCCGCGGCGCGCTGGGCGACGCCAACCGCGGCATGGGCTACAACTCGACGTTCCGCTACCCGCGCGAGGGCGGCATCGGCATCCTGCCGGCGGCGCTGGCCGCCCGGGTCGCCCCGCGGATGCGCTACGACGCCGAGGTGGTCGGCGTGGACCTCGACGCGCGCACGGTCGAACTGAAGGACGGCGAGACGCTGGCCTGGGAGCGGCTGGTCGTCACGACGCCGCTGCCGCGCCTGCTGGGGATGCTGCGCGGGGGCCCGGCCGGGCTGCGCGAGGCGGGGCAGCGGCTGGACTGGTCGGTGGTGGGCTGCGTGAACCTGGGCGTCGACCGCCCGGACCTCGCCGACGGCGCGCACTGGATCTACTTCCCGGACGACGACGCGCCGTTCTACCGCGTCGGCTTCCCGAGCAACTTCTCGCGCAGCGTGGCCCCGTCCGGCAAGTCCTCGATGTACGTCGAGTTCGGCCTCGGACGCGACGAGCCGCGCGACGCCGCGCGGCTGGAGGCGGCGGCGGTCGAGGGGCTGCGCGGCCAGGGTATCCTGCGGCCGGACGACCGCGTGCTCGTGCGCGACACGATCTTCATCGATCCCGGCTACGTGATCTTCGATCGCGCGCGGCAGGAGGTGATGGCGCAGGTCGTGCCGGCGCTCGAGGCCTGCGGCGTGAAGCTGATCGGGCGCTACGGCGCCTGGACGTATTCCTACATGGAGCGCGCCCTGCTGGACGGCCTGGAGACGGCCGCGGAGCTGCTCGCCGAACCGGGCGGCGCCCGCTCCCGGGGCGCGACGGCGCGATGAAGGTCCTGCAGTTCGTGACCAAGCTGGAGCTCGGCGGAGCGCAGGAGATCTGTCTCGACCTGTGCCGGCTGCTGCTCGAGCGGGGGAACGAGGTGCACCTGCTGACGGCGGCCGAGGGCGAGCTGCTGCCCGAGGCGCAGCGGATCGAGGGACTCGCGCTTCACGCCTGGACCGACTGGCACCGCGCGGTCCGGCCGCTCCGCGACGCGGCCTGCGCGGTGCGGTTGGTGCGGATGCTGCGGCGCGAACGCTACGACGTGCTGCACACGCACTCCAGCAAGGCCGGGCTGGTGGGCCGGCTGGCGGCGGCCGTGGCGGGAACACCGGAGCGGGTGATCCACCACGTCCACGGCTGGTCGTTCAACGACGGCCAGTCGCAATCGGCGCGACGGTTGTTCGTCGGGCTGGAGCGGCTGGCCGCGCGTCCCGGCTTCCTGCTGCTGTCGTGCAGCCACGCCACGGACGAGCAGGGGCGCCGCGCGGGCATCGGGCGCGACGCCGACCGGCGCGTCGTCGTCAACGGCATCGAGCGCGAGGTCCATCTGCGGCGGCGCGACCGCCGCGCGATCCGCCGCCGGCTGGGGCTGGCCCGGCGCGACGTGCTGGTGCTGATGCTCGGCAACCTCAAGCCGCAGAAGGACCCGGTGACCTTCGCCCGCGTCGCGATCGAGGCCGGGCGCCGGTCGCGGAACGCGCGGTTCTGGATCGCCGGCGACGGTCCGCTGCGGGAGCGGGCCGAAGCCGTCGCGCGCGACGGCGGGCTGGACGAGCGGCGCTTCCGCGTGCTCGGCTGGCGACGCGACGTGCCCGAGCTGCTCGCGGCCGCGGACGTGCTGGCGCTGACCAGCCGCTTCGAGGGGCTGCCGATGGCGGTGCTGCGCGCGATGGCCGCGGGCCTGCCGGTGGTGGCGACCGCGGTGGACGGCACGCGCGAGGCCGTGGAGCACGGACGCACCGGGACCCTGGTCGCGCCGGGAGACGTGGCGGGGCTGGCCGCGGGCGTGGCGCGGCTCTGCCGCTCGCCCGCGCTGCGGCGCCGCATGGGGACGGCGGGTCGTATCCGCTCCCGCCGCTACTCGGCGCGCCGCGTGGCCCGCGAGGTGCTGGAGCTGTACGAGGAGCCCATTGCCGAGCGGCCCGCGCCGGCCCGCGGGCTCGGCGCCAGGCTCGCGGTCCCGTAAAGTGGAACCGAAGATGCGCGACGAGCCGTCCAGGGCCGAGCCCGCGATCCGGGTCGCCGGGATCGCCAAGTCGTTCCGCGGTCACCTCGGGATCGGCTCCACGCGCGCCGTGGACGGTCTCGACTTCGAGGTGCGCCGCGGTGAGGTGTTCGGCCTGCTCGGGCCCAACGGGGCCGGGAAGACCACGACGCTCAAGATGCTGCTGGGCCTGCTGCGGCCGGACCGCGGGACGGTGTCGCTGCTCGGCCGCTCGCCCGACGACCCGCGGGCCCGGGCTCGGCTCGGTTTCCTGCCCGAGAACCCGTATTTCTACGACTACCTGACGGCGGCGGAGTTCCTCGACTTCTACGCCCGGCTGCGCGGCATCCCGCGCGCCGCCCGGGCCCGCTGCGTCGAGGCGACGCTGACGCGCGTCGGCCTCGGCGACCGCCGCGGGACGCGCCTGGGCAAGCTGTCCAAGGGCATGGTCCAGCGGCTGGGGCTGGCGCAGGCGATCCAGCACGAGCCCGAGCTGATCATCCTCGACGAGCCGATGTCCGGTCTCGACCCGATCGGCCGCCGCGACGTGCGCGACCTGATCCTGGCCCTGGCCGGCGAGGGCCGCACGATCCTGTTCTCGAGCCACATCCTCTCGGACGCCGAGATGCTGTGCGATCGCGTGGCGATCCTGCAGCAGGGGCGGCTGCGCTGGAGCGGCGAGCTGCAGGGCCTCGTCTCCGGGCACGTGCGCTGGTTCGAGGTCTCGATCCAGGGGGCGGCGCCGTCCGCGCTCCCGGGCGAGCGGGTCTCGGTGATGGGCGAGCAGACGCTGCTGCGCGTCGCCGACGTGGCCGAGCTGACGGCGCTGCTGTCGCAGGCGCAGCAGGCCGGGTTGCAGGTGCTGTCGATCTGGCCCCGGCGCGACACGCTGGAGGACCTGTTCCTGCGCGAGCTGGGCGCCGACCGTCCGGCCAGGAGCGCCTGATGGGCGTGGCGACCCCGGGCGCGCCGACCCTCGCGCCGGCCTCGCCCGGCGCGCTCTCCGCGGTGACCGCGATCGCCCACAACACGTTCCGCGAGGCGATCCGCGACCGGATCCTGTACCTGCTGCTGGCGTTCGCGATCCTGCTGATCGCGGTCTCGCGCCTGCTGGCCATGCTCACCGTGGGCAGCGAGGAGAAGATCATCAAGGACGTCGGGCTGTCGGCGATCTCGCTGTTCGGCGTGCTGACCGCGATGTTCGTCGGCGTATCCCTGGTCTGGAAGGAGATCGAGCGCCGCACGATCCTGACGCTGCTGGCCAACCCGGTGCGGCGCTGGCAGTTCGTGGCCGGCAAGTACCTGGGCCTGTTGCTGGTGCTGGCGATGAACGTGGGGCTGATGTCCGTGGCGCTGCTCGCGCTGTTGTGGCTGCGCGGCGAGCCGGCCCTGGCGCTGCTGCCGGCGCTCGGGCTGACCTATCTCGAGCTCGCGCTGGTCACGGCGTTCGCGATCCTGTTCTCGAGCTTCACCAACCCGATGCTGGCCGCGTTGGGGACGTTCAGCGTCTACGTCGTGGGGCACCTCTCGTGGAGCCTCGAGCTGCTGGGCGAGCGCCTGCCCGCGGGAGCGGGCCGCGTGCTGTGCGCCGTGCTGTACCGCGTGCTGCCGGATCTCGAGCGGCTCAACATCCGCGCGGAGGTCGTGCACGGCCTGCCGCTGCCCGACGGCTACCTGGTCGCCGCGACGCTCTACGGTGTGAGCTACGCGGTGGCGGTGCTGGTGCTGGCCTGCATCGTCTTCGAGCGCCGGGACTTCGCCTGATGCGCCGCGGATTGACGGCGACGCTGGTGCTGGTGGTGGCGGCGACGACGGCGCTGGGCGCCCGCGGCCGGCTGGAGCGCCTGCACGCCGCGCGGGAGGGGCAGTCGCTGCTGTACCTGCCCAACGGCCGGCAGCTCGAGCTGCTCAGCATGGGCCACGCGTCGCTGCTCGCCGACTGGATCTACGTCTGGGCGATCCAGCACTACTCGGACTACGACCGGCAGGACCGCTACCGCTACGTCGAGCACGTGTTCGACGGCGTGATCACCGAGCTGGACCCGCACTACATCGACCCCTACTGGCTCGGGGCGATGATCCTGCTCGTCGAGGCGCACGACCTGGACGCCGGGCTGCGGCTGCTCGACAAGGGGTTCGCGGCCAACCCGGAGCAGTGGGTGCTGCCGTATCTCGCCGGCTGGGAGTGCCACCGCGCCGGCCGCGCCGCGCAGGCCGACGCCTACTTCGAGCGCGCGTCGCGGGTGGCCGGGGCGCCGCCGCACGTGCGCCGCATCCGCGCCGGCATCGCCGCGCGATCGGGCGACCCGCGCCAGGCGCTCGCGCTGTGGCTCGAGGTGCTCGACGACCCGGCGAGCGACGCGGCCACGCGGGCCATCGCCGAGCGCCAGTCCCGGGCGCTCGTGGTGCGGATCGACGTCGCGGAGCTGGAGAGCGCGGTCGAGCGCTACCGCCAGCGGCACGGACGTCGGCCCGGCTCGCTGGACGCGCTGGTCGCGGCCGGGCTCGCCACGCGCCGCCTCGACCCCGACGGCCGACCCTACGCCTACGACCCACGGACCGGCCGCGTCTCGAGCGTCGCCGGCCACGTGCTGGGAGACCGCTGATGCTGGAAGCCGCCGAGCCCGTCACGTCGGGCTTCATGTTCGCGCTGGGGCTGGTGCTGGGCAGCTTCCTCAACGTCTGCATCTACCGGCTGCCGCGCGGCAAGAGCATCGTCAGCCCCGGCTCCGCCTGCCCGCGCTGCGGGACGCCGATCGCCTGGTACCACAACCTGCCCGTGGTCTCGTGGCTCGCGCTGCGGGGCCGTTGCTCGAGCTGCGGGGAGGGGATCTCGCTGCGCTATCCGCTGGTCGAGCTGCTGAGCGGCGCGATCTTGCTGGTGCTGTGGCGCGTCTACGGCCCGGGCTGGTCGTTCGCGCTGGCCGCCGCCTTCGCGCTGGCGCTGGTGGTGCTGTTCTTCACCGACCTCGACCTGCAGCTATTGCCCGACGCGATCACGCTGCCCGGCTTCGTGACCGGCATCGCCGTGGCGTGGTTCAACCCGTTCCTGGGCGAGGGGGACTGGCGGCGGGTGTGGCTCGCGTTCGCGGGAGCCGCGCTGGGCTCGGGAATCCTGTGGGGTCTCGGCGCCGTCTACTCGCGGCTGCGGGGGGTCGAGGCGATGGGCATGGGCGACGTCAAGATGATGGCGATGGTCGGCGCGTTCACCGGCCCGGTCGGCGTCGTGTTCACGATCTTCGCCGCCTCGCTGGTCGGGGCCGTGGTCGGGGTGGCGCTGGTCCCGCTGCGCGGCCGCTCGCTCCAGGACACGCTGCCCTTCGGCTGCTTCCTGGCTCCGGCCGCGATGGCCGCGCTGCTGATCGGCCGCCAGGCCTTCCAGGCCTACTTCGGGCTGTTCGCCCCCCCGGGCTGATCGTCCGGGGGCGGACGCGTCCCGCCCGGCGTGGCGTCCGCTCCGGGACGCCGATTCCGGCCCGCGCCTCCGCGGGGCCGGCCTGCCGTGGCACGTGCCGTGCAAATCCCGCACGCCACGGAGGTGGCATGCGGTCTTCGGAGGCGCGCGGTCTGACGCTGGTCGAGCTCACGGTCTCGCTCGCGATCCTGGCCTCGATGCTGATCGCGGTGGCCGGCCTGCTGGCCGTCGGGGCCCGGCGGCTCCACGAGGGCGGGCAGCGCACGCGCGCCGCGACGGTCGTGCAGGGCATCCACGAGGAGCTCGCGGGCTGGGGTCACCGCGAGCTCTACGTGAGGTTCGGCCACGACGGCTCCGCCGCCGAGGTCGTGGCCGACACCCGCCGCGATCCCGCCCTGGCCCGCTGGCGACGAGTCCTCGATCGGGACCTTCCGGGTAGCCACGCGGAGGTCCGGCTCCGGCCCGCCGACGCGCTCGAGGCCGACCGCCTGGCCGGCGCGCGCACCATGCGCGTGGAGGTCAGCGTGCTGTGGCGCGACCGGGAGCGGGGGCGCCGGCTATCGCTGTGCACGGTGCGAGGATGAGCCGCCGCAGCGCCCGGGGCTTCACGCTGGCCGAGGCGCTGGTCGGGCTGGCCACGCTGGCGCTGGCCGGGGTCGTCGCGCTGGCCCTGTTCGACGGCGCGCAGCGCGCGTTCCGGCGCGGCGACCGCGTGGCCGAGATGCAGCAGGCGGCGCGCGCCGCGCTGTGGCGGATGGGGAGCGAGATCGGCCGGGCCGGGCTCGGCGTGGACCCCGACGGCATGGCCGGACGACCCGACGAGCCCGTGGAGGCGGCGTTCCCGACGGCGATCGTGCTCCGCGGCGACCTCGACCGCGACGATCCCGAGGCCGCCGGCGATCCCGAGCTGGCGCTGGCGGGCGGCGCGTTCGCCAACGTCGCCACGGGCAACGACGAGATCGTGGCCTACGTGCTGGCCAAGCCGGACGGCAGCTCCCGCGACGTGCTGGAGTTCGACGCCGACGTCGCCGAGGCGCCGCGCGACGGACGCGTGGAGCGGGTGCGCATCGAGCGCGTCGCGCTCGGGCAGGACGACCCGCCGTACACGCTGTACCGGATCACGCTGCACCCCGACCCCGCCCGCTTCGGTCGCGCGGGCTGGACGGTGCGGACGCCGCTCGCCGACAACGTGCGATCGATGGGCTTCGTGTATCGTGACCGCGCCGGCGCGGCGCTCGCGGACCCGGCCGGGGGTCTCGACGACGCGCCCGGGCCCGCCCGACGGGCCGCGATCCGCCGCATCGACGTCGAGCTCCGCGTCGACCTGCGCCACGCCGATCCCGGACGGCGCCCCGGCGATCCTGGCGGGCGCCGTGCCGAGGCGGAGGGCTACGCGCTGAGCGCCAGCTTCACTCCGCGCAACCCCGCACTGCCCGCGCCGCCCGCGCCCGGCGGGGAGGGCGGGGGATGACGCCGCCGGATCCGGGCGGGCGGGACCGGCGGCGAGGCTCCGCGATCGTGCTCGCCGTGCTGGTGGCCGCCGCGTTGAGCCTGCTGGGGATCGCGATGCTGTTCGTCGGCGAGACCGAGGGGCGCATCGCCGAGAACGAGCACCACGCGGCCGGGGCGCGCCTGGCCGCCGGGGCGGCGGCGCGGGTGGTCAAGCTGTGGTTCGACGACCCCGACGCGCCGCCGGGCGAGGGGCCGCCGCCCCCGGAGGTCGTCGACCGCAGCCGGCGGCGGATCGAGGAGGACGGCGACCCCGCGACGCCGCCCCATGCCCAGGACGGCCTGGCGTGGCCGCGCTACAAGCAGGACGTCGACAGAAACGGAGACGGCCGCGACGATCTGTTCGACCGGCCGTGGGGCGACGGCCTGCGCGATGCGTTGCTCGGGACCCCCGACGGCCCGGACATGCGGATCGACGAGGCGGCGGGACCTCTCGCGGAAGCCTTCCTGCGCGACCTCTCGCGGCGGCTGCTCGGGCCGCGGCCGCTGGCCGAGCGCGGTGTCGAGACGCGGATCCGTCGCATCGACGTTCACGGCCCGCCGTGGGTCGTCGTCGGCGGTGCCAAGGTCCGGCGGGGGATCGCCACGATCCGGGTCGTCGCGGCGGTCGGCGGGCCGCGGGGCGACACCGCGCGGGCCACCGTGGTGACGGTGATCGACGACGTGCCGTACGCGAGCGTCGCCACGGGCCCGCTGCGTTCCTGCGGCGAGCTGCGCTGGCGCGGGCGGCTCGACGCGCGCTGGGGCACGGTCGTCGCCGTCGGCAGCGCTCTCGCGGGCGCCGGCCACCGGGCTTGGGCCTCGAGCTGGCCGCGCGTACCGCCCGCCGCCCCGGGCTCGGACCTGCTGTGGGGCCACGACGACGATGTCGCCTTCCGCGCCTACCTCCGCGAGCTGGAGCTGCGGCGCGAGGTCATCGAGGATCCGTGGTTCCGTTACCTCACCGCCGCGGCCCCCTTCGGCGCCGCCGCCGGGAGGCAGCCGTTCCCGTTCACCTGGGATCCCCGGGCGGGCGCGCCGCCGGGCGACGGGGAGTGGCCCAATCACCTCCACCCCGGACAGGACGGCGACCACTCCAACCTGTTCCAGCTGGTGGAGCGGCTCGAGTGCGCCGGCCCGGACTACGAGCTGTGGAAGGCCGTCGCCACCTCCGGCGAGCGCAGGGTGCGCTACTACGTCTGGGAAGCGGCGGATCGCTTCCGCGAGAACGGGAGCGGCCCGGCCCGGAGCTTTCGCGAGATCACCGACGGCGAGGAGGGGCTGTTCTTCTTCGACACCACCAACGGCCGGGCTCCCGCGGACACCGACGGCGACGGCGTGGCCGACAACCTGACCCCGGCCATCGACGTCGAGGGTGGGCGCTTCGGCCTGCGGGGTTTCGTGTTTCTCAACGCGAGCGTCCTGCGCTTGCGCGACCTGGCCGGCCGGCCGGTGCGGATCCGGGCCCCGGGCGAGCCGTTCCGGGACGGCAACGGCGACGGACGCCGGGGACCGGGCGAGGCCTGGGTCAACCTGGCCTACCCGCGCGACCTGGCGGGGCCGCTCGTCGTCGACGCGCTGGACAACCTGCAGGACGATGGCCGTTTCGCGGGTGATCCGGTGCGGAACTCCCACGGCCCCGCCTTCGACGGCGACGCGGCGGTGGCGGGGATCCTCGTCACGGCGGGAGGTTTCGAGGCCCGTGGCGGGGTCCGGGTCTACGGGGCGGTCGTGGCCGGCAGCGTCGCCGGCGACGGGGCCGCGGCCGGCGACGCGCCGTCGTTTCTCTGGGACGCGTCGATCCTCCGGGGGTGGCCCCCGGCCGGCTGGGACGTGCCGAGGACGATGACGATCTCGTGGGACGCGGGTCCCGGGCGGGGCTCCCCGTGAGGCCGTCCTTCACGACCGGCCCCGGTTTGCCCCCCGCCCCGGCGTGCGATAGATTCCGTTTGCCGGCGGTCCGCCGGCCTGTTTTCGAGCCGATCCCCGACGCGATCGCAACCGTGGTCTGGCGACCTACGATCCGGCGGGATCTATCCGGTCCCGCCGGGCCACCCGGCGACGAGACCGACGCGAAGGGACCCGATGGGCGCGAAGAAGGTCCTGATCCTGGGAGCCGCCGGGCGCGACTTCCACAACTTCAACACCACGTTCCGCGGCCGCGACGACGTCCGTGTCGTCGCGTTCACCGCGACACAGATTCCCAACATCGCCGGCCGTCGCTATCCTCCGGAGCTGGCGGGCGCCGGGTACCCCGACGGGATCCCGATCGTCCCCGAGCAGGAGCTCGAGCGCACGATCGCCGAGCAGGGCGTGGACGAGGTGGTCTTCGCCTATTCCGACGTCTCGCACGAGACCGTGATGCACCTGGCCTCGCGGGCCGTGGCCGCCGGGGCCGACTGGCGGCTGCAGGGAGCGCGCACGACGATGCTGCGCTCGACCCGCCCCGTGGTCTCGGTCTGCGCGGTGCGCACCGGCTGCGGCAAGAGCCAGACGACCCGACGCGTGGCCGAGGTGCTGCGCGGGCATGGTTGCCGGGTCGTCGCGGTGCGGCACCCGATGCCGTACGGCGACCTCGCGCGGCAGGCCATGCAGCGCTTCGCGGGCTACGAGGATCTCGAGCGCCACGAGTGCACGATCGAGGAGCGCGAGGAGTACGAGCCCCACCTGGCCCAGGGGACCGTCGTCTACGCCGGCGTCGATTACGCGGCGATCCTCGCCGAGGCCGAGCGCGAGGCCGACGTGATCCTGTGGGACGGCGGCAACAACGACCTTCCGTTCTACGAGCCGGACGTCGAGATCGTGCTGGTCGACCCGCATCGCGCCGGGCACGAGACACGCTACTGGCCCGGGGAGGCCAACCTGCGCCGGGCCGGCGTCGTGCTGATCAACAAGGTCGGAACCGCGCCGGCGGAGGGCCTCGCGCAGGTACGACGGGCGATCGCCGAGGTCAATCCGAGCGCGGTGCGTATCGAGGCCGACTCTCCGGTGACGCTCAGCGACCCCGGAGCGGTCAAGGGCAAGCGGGTGCTGGTCGTGGAAGACGGCCCGACCCTGACCCACGGCGAGATGAGCTACGGCGCGGGCGTCGTGGCCGCACGCCAGCACGGCGCCGCGGAGATCGTCGATCCTCGTCCGCACGCGGTGGGCAGCATCGCCGAGACGTATCGCAAGTACCCGGGCACCGGAGCCGTGCTGCCGGCGATGGGCTACGGCCAGCAGCAGATCCAGGACCTCGAGGCGACGATCCGCGCCACCCCGTGCGACGTGGTGCTGATCGGAACGCCGGTCGATCTGCGCCGTCTGGTCAGCTCCGACCGGCCGATGGTCCGGGTGACCTACGAATTGCGGGAGCGCGGCAAGCCGGACCTGGCCGAGGTGCTGGCACCGCTGGCGGCCCGCGCGGGGCAGGGGGCGAGACCGTGAAGCGGGGGAGCCTGGCCGGACGCGACCTGGTGTCGCTGCTCGACTTCGGCGCCGAGGAAGTCGGGAGGATGCTCGAGCTCGCCGCCGAGGTCAAGCGGCACCCCGACGACCGGTCCACCGCGCTCGCCGGCCGGACGCTGTTCATGTACTTCGAGAAGCCGT
Source organism: Candidatus Polarisedimenticolaceae bacterium (assembly GCA_041629655.1). Taxonomy (GTDB): domain Bacteria; phylum Acidobacteriota; class Polarisedimenticolia; order Polarisedimenticolales; family Polarisedimenticolaceae; genus JBFKMV01. The sequence goes on along the minus strand of JBFKMV010000045.1, from coordinate 6,854 downwards.
CGCTCAGGACCCGGGTCACCTTCGAGACCGGGATGACCCAGCTCGGCGGCCACGCGATCTTCTACTCCGCGTCGGACGGGCGGATCGGGGCGCGCGAGAGCGTCGAGGACGTGGCGCGCAATCTCGAGCGCTGGGTCGACGCCGCGATGTGCCGGACGTTCAGCCACCAGCTGGTCAAGGACCTGGCGCGCTACGCGCGGATCCCGGTGATCAACGGGTTGACCGACCGTCTCCACCCGTGCCAGGCGTTGGCCGACTTCCTGACCCTGACCGAGGCGCGCGGAGAGTTGCGGGGCCGTCGGATGGTCTACGTGGGCGACGGCAACAACGTCGCGCACTCGCTGATGGAGGCGGGCGCCCGCCTGGGCTGCCACGTGACCGTCGTCACGCCTCCCGGTTACGAGCCGGACGCGGAGCTGGTCAAGGCCTGTGTGGTCGCCGGCGGCGAAACCGGCGCCAGGATCGAGGCCACCACGGACCTCGCCGCGGTGGCCGGGGCCGACGCGGTGTACACCGACGTGTGGGCCTCGATGGGTCAGGAGGAGGAGGCCGCCGAGCGTCGCAGGGTGTTCTTGCCCTACCAGGTCAACGCCCGGTTGATGGAGCGTGCCGGGCCCGATGCGCTGTTCCTGCATTGCCTGCCGGCCCACCGCGGCGACGAGGTGACCGACGAGGTGGCCGACTCGACCCAGTCGATGATCTTCCCGCAGGCGGAGAACCGCCTGCACGCTCAGAAGGCCGTGCTGCTGTTGCTGCTCGGCGCCGACTGAGGACCCGACCCCGGCGCGAGGCCCTTGAACGCGGTGTGGACGCACACGATCCCGCCGCTCAGCGCGTCCCAACCGCAGGCCGCGAACCCGGCGTCCCGGATCCGGCCGGCCAGCAGGTCCGGGCTCGGGAAGCCCGCGATCGTCCGCGCCAGGTAGCGGTACGGGCCGTCCCGCCCCGAGACGCGGTTGCCGATGCGCGGCAGCACGTGGCGCAGGTAGAACCGGTACAGTCCCGACATCAGCGGCGCCGTGGGTTGACTGAACTCCAGGACCACCAGCCGCCCGCCCGGTTGCAGCACCCGCAGCATCTCCCGGAACCCCAGCTCCAGGTCGGCCAGGTTGCGCACGCCGAAGGCCACGGTGACGGCGTGGAAGCTGCCGTCGGCGAACGGCAGGCGCAGCCCGTCCGCCTCCAGCGTCACGCAGCTTCCGTCCCGTCCGCGGCGGCGGAACTTCGCGGCCGCGCGGGCCAGCATCGGCCGGGAGAAGTCGCAGCACACCACCAGCGGCTCTCGCCCCTGCCGGGCCACCTCCAGGCTGAGGTCTCCCGTCCCGCCGCACAGGTCGAGCACGCGCAGACCGGGCTCGGCCGGCAACGCGCGGGCCGCGCGGCGGCGCCAGCGGCGGTCGAGGTTGGCGCTGAGCAGGTGGTTCAGGAAATCGTAGCGCCGGGCGATCGAGCCGAACATCCGCCGCACGCGTGCCGGATCCCGGGATTGGCCTGCCACCCTCGCACCTCCGCCCACGGGGCGGGACCGACTGGCCGCGCGCCCGGTTCACTGTATATATAGCAATGCCGCGTGAGCCCCGTGGGAGCGGGGCGGCGCTCCCTTGACAACGCTCTAAGCCGGTGATAAAAGGGCGCTTTCTCCCGAGGGACAACTGCGCTCGGGAGACGGGTGAGGACTATCGGCATGCGGACGTACGTGCCCCGGAAGGGCGAGATCACGAGCGACTGGTGGGTCGTCGACGCCGCCGGGAAGACGCTCGGGCGGCTGTCGACCGAGGTCGCGACGCTGCTGCGCGGCAAGCACAAGCCCCAGTTCTCCCCGTTCCTGGACACCGGTGACCACGTCGTGGTGGTCAACGCGGAGCAGGTCGTGCTCACCGGCCGCAAATGGCAGCAGAAGAGCTACCGCAGCCACTCGGGCTACCCGGGCGGGATCAAGGAGATCACGGCCGAGAAGCTCCGGGACCGGCATCCGGTGCGCCTGGTGGAGTTCGCGGTCTGGGGCATGCTGCCCAAGGGACCGTTGGGCCGTAAGATGTTTCGCAAGCTCAAGGTCTACGCGGGCGACAAGCACCCGCATGACGCCCAGCGGCCGAAGGTGCGGGAGATCCCCAGCGCCGTTCACGTGGTCCGCTAGATCGGGAGAGGCGAGTTGAGCGACAAGACGATCGAGTACTACGGGACGGGGCGGCGCAAGTCGGCGGTCGGCCGCGTGTTCGTCCGCCCGGGTACCGGGAAGATCACCGTCAACAAGCGGTCCTTCGACGACTACTTCCCCAACGAGATGACCAAGATGATCATCAAGCAGCCGCTGGTGGTCACCGAGACCGCGGACAAGCTCGACATCTACGCCACGGTCACGGGCGGCGGTCCGACGGGCCAGGCCGGCGCGTTGCGTCACGGGCTGGCGCGCGCGCTCGTCGAGTACAACCCCGAGTTCCGCCCCAAGATGAAGGAAGCGGGCTTTCTGACCCGCGACGCGCGCAAGGTCGAGCGGAAGAAGTACGGCCAGCCTGGCGCACGGAAGCGGTTCCAGTTCTCGAAACGGTAACGTCAACGGTCGGACAGCGTCGGAGCACGTAGGTCAGGAGGCGGTTTTTGGTTTCGGTCACCATGAAAGAGCTTCTGGAAGCCGGAGTGCACTTCGGCCACCAGACCCGCCGGTGGAACCCGAAGATGAAGGAATACATCTTCGGTGGACGCAACGGCATCTACATCATCGACCTGCAGAAGACGATCCGGAAGTTCCGCGAGGCGCTGGCCTTCGGCACGGACGTCTCGGCACGGGGCGGCAAGGTGCTGTTCGTCGGCACCAAGCGCCAGGCGCAGGCGGCGATCGTCGAGGCCGCGGACGCGTGCAGCATGTTCTACGTCGACCAGCGGTGGCTCGGCGGCACGCTGACCAACTTCTCCACGATCCGTCGCAGCATCGGCCGCTTGCGCGAGCTGGAAGAGCTGGCCGGCGACGAGCAGGCCGAGAAGCTGACCAAGAAGGAGACCGCGCGCCTGGAGAAGGAGCGCGCCAAGCTCGACAAGAGCCTCTCCGGCATCAAGACCATGGAGCGCCTGCCCCAGGCGATGTTCGTCGTCGATCCGCAGCGCGAGCACATCGCGGTCGCCGAGGCGAACAAGCTGGGCATCCCGGTGGTGGCGATCGTCGACACGAATTGCGATCCGGACCCGATCGATTACCCGATCCCCGGCAACGACGATGCGATCCGCGCGATCAGGCTGTTCTCCCAGCGGTTCGCCGAGGCGGTCGTCGAGGGAGCGGCGGTCTGGGCGTCGGCGCGGCGCGAGCAGCCGATGGCCGAGGCCGGGCAGCAGGAGGGTGGAGCGGTACACCAGACGGTGGCCGACCGCGTGCGGGCCCGCAAGGCGCGCCGCGAGCGGGTGCGGGCCCAGGCCCAGGCCCAGGCTCGGGCCCGGGGCGGTCACCCCGAGCCGGCCCCGCGCGCCGCGGCCGGAACGAGCGAGCCGGCGGCCGAGCCCGTCACCGCGACGGCGGACGATCGCGCCGGCTCCGAGTGACACGGGGTGCTGCCCGAGGCGCCGCCGCCAGCACCGTCAGCAGACCATTCCGCCCCGTCGCGGGAGGCCGCGCCGGGGCTTTTTGATGCCCAGTCGGGACGACCGGCGGAACCGGCCCGGGCACCTCGAGCCCGGGCGGGCGCCCGGCTCCGGCCGGTGATCAGGGAGTAGCGCGATGCAGATCAGTGCAACAACGGTCAAACAGCTCCGGGAGAAGACCGGGGTCGGGATGATGGAGTGCAAGAAGGCCCTCGTCGAGGCCAAGGGCGACCTGGCCGCGGCCGAGAAGTTCCTGCGCAAGAAGGGTGTCTCGACCGCCGCGAAGAAGGCCGGACGGGCGACGGGCGAGGGCGCGGTGGCCGCCTACATCCACACCGGGGGCAAGATCGGCGTGCTGGTCGAGGTCAACTGCGAGACCGACTTCGCCGCGCGCAGCGAGGACTTCCAGCAGCTGGTGCGCGACATCGCGATGCACGTCGCGGCCCAGTCGCCGCGGTTCGCCCGTCGCGAGGACGTCACCGAGGCGATCCTCGCCGAGGAGCGGGAGATCGCGCGGGACCAGGCCCTCGCGTCGGGCAAGCCCGAGAACGTCGTGGACAAGATCGTGACGGGCAAGATGGAGAAGTTCTACCAGGAGCACTGCCTGCTCGAGCAGCCGTTCGTCAAGAACCCCGACGTGACCGTCGGACAGCTGATCACCGATGCGATCGCGCGCATCGGCGAGAACATCCAGGTCCGGCGGTTCTGTCGCTACATGCTGGGCGAGGATCAGGGGTAGCCGCGCGCGGCCTCGGGCGCGGCCCCGGAGGCATGTGATGGAGCAGCCAGCGGTACGGTTCAAGCGCATCCTGCTCAAGCTCTCCGGCGAAGCGCTGATGGGGAGCCAGCAACACGGCGTCGATCCGGCAGTGCTGGACCGGCTCTCGTCCGAGATCGCCGAGGTCCACGAGCTGGGCGTCGAGCTGGCGCTGGTCGTGGGTGGCGGCAACATCTTCCGCGGCGCGCGCGCGCGCGGGATGGACCGCGTGACCGCGGACCACATGGGCATGCTGGCCACGCTGATCAACTCGCTGGCGCTGCAGGACGCCCTGGAGAAGAAGCGGCTGGTGACCCGGGTGCTCTCGGGCCTCGACATCCGCCAGGTCGCCGAGCCGTTGATCCGGCGCCGGGCGCTGCGGCACCTCGAGCGGGGCCGGGTCGTGATCTTCGCCGCCGGAACCGGCAACCCGTACTTCTCGACCGACACCGCGGCGGCGCTGCGCGCGATGGAGGTCAAGGCCGAGGTGCTGCTCAAGGCGACCAAGGTCGACGGGATCTACACGGCCGACCCGGTCGAGCAGCCGCAGGCCGAGTTCCTGGAGCGGGTGCGCTATCTCGAAGCGCTCGAACGCGGTCTCAGGGTCATGGACCCCACCGCGATCTCGCTGTGCATGGAGAACAAGCTGCCGATCATCGTCTTCAACATCACCACGCCCGGCAACGTCCGCCGCATCCTGCTCGGGGAGCCGGTCGGGTCGATCGTTTCGGAGTGAGCCATGACAGTCAAGGAGATCCTGGGCAGCACGGACCAGCGGATGGACCGCTCGGTCGATGACGCGCGACACAAGCTGGCCGCGGTGCGCACCGGCCGGGCCTCGCTGGCGATCTTCGACGGGGTGATGGTGGACTACTACGGGACGCCCACGCCGCTGAACCAGGTCGCCAAGCTGGCAATCCCGGAGCCGACGCTGATCGTCGCGCAGCCTTTCGATCCCTCGACGCTCCCGGCGATCGAGAAGGCGATCATCAGCTCGGACCTCGGGCTCAACCCGAGCAACGACGGCAAGCTGATCCGGATCCCGATCCCGGCCTTGACCGAGGAGCGGCGCAAGCAGCTGGTCAAGAAGGTCAACGCGATGGGCGAGGAGGCCAAGACCGCGATCCGCCAGGTGCGTCGCGACGCCAACGAGCAGGTCAAGAAGCTCGAGAAGGGCGGCGACGTCTCGGAGGACGAGGCGCGCCGGACCCTGGACGAGATCCAGAAGCGCACCGACAAGCACACCGAGGCGATCGACGAGATCTGCAAGAATAAGGAAAAGGAGCTGATGGAGGTCTGAGCACCTCCGGCGAGGCTGAGCCTTGGGCCGAGGGAACCGCGGCGGTCGCGAGGAGGACCGCGAGACCCTGTACGGCGTGCATCCGGTCGCGGAGGCGCTCAAGGCGAGAAGCCGCTCGATCGAGCGCGTCTTCGTCGCCGCCGGCGCCTCGGGCGGGCGGATCGGCCGGCTGCTGCGCGAGGCGCGGGCCGCCGGCGTGCCGGTCAGCCACCTGCCGCGGGAGGTGCTGGCGCGGAAGATCGGGGCGCGGGCGGTGCACCAGGGCATCGCGGCCGTGGTCTCGGCGGTGCCGTTCGAGGACACCGACGAGCTGTGCCGCCGGGCGGCCTCGCGGGAGGACGGCCTGCTGGTGCTGCTGGACCGGGTGGTCGATCCGGGGAACCTCGGGGCGGCCCTCCGGGCGGCCGCCGGCGCGGGGGCGCAGGGGGTTCTGCTGGCCAGCGACCACACCGTCGGCCTGACGCCGGCGGTCGCGCGGGCCTCGGCCGGAGCCCTGGAGCGGATCCCGGTGGCCCGCGATCCGCGCCCCGGACCCCGGCTGCGCTCGCTCCGCGAGGCCGGCTTCCGGGTCGTGGGGCTCGACCCCCGGGCGGAGCGGCCCTGGTACCGGGCCGACCTGCGGGGCCGGGTCGTGCTGGTGGCGGGCGGCGAGGAGCGGGGCGTCCGGCCGGGAGTGGCGGCGGAGTGCGACACGAGTGTTGCGCTTCCGCTGGCGCCCGGGGTGGAATCGCTGAACGTGGCTACCGCCCTGGGGATCCTGCTCTTCGAGGCCGTCCGGCAGCGCCGGGGCTCCGGGGCGGGAGGACCGAAAGATCAAGGTTTTTCGGAGGGCGATCTTGAAAGATCCGGGAACCGCTGTTAACATCTGCCGTTTGTCGAGCAGGCTGGCGTAGCTCAGTTGGTAGAGCAGCGGTTTTGTAAACCGCCGGTCGGGGGTTCAAATCCCTTCGCCAGCTCCACCGTGAGCAAACCAGCCAGGGTGGACTGCGGGGATTCGAGCCGGCGGATTTACGAGACAGCAACGACGGCGTGGAGGGGTGCCCGAGTGGTTAAAGGGAGCAGACTGTAAATCTGCCGGCCTACGGCCTACGAAGGTTCGAATCCTTCTCCCTCCACCAACCGGGTGCGATGGCGGCGGTTCGTCGATTTTCCACAGATGGGAGTTGGGCGGGAATAGCTCAGCTGGTAGAGCATCAGCCTTCCAAGCTGAGGGTCGCGGGTTCGAGT
>JBFKMV010000044.1:0-29238 GCA_041629655.1 Candidatus Polarisedimenticolaceae bacterium | reverse complement strand
GTACAAGACCACCGCCGCACGGGGGCAGCGCGACCGGGTGTTCCTGGAGAGCGCGTTCCAGAAGCTGCTGCTGAACTTCACCTGGTGGGTCAACCGCAAGGACGCCGACGGCCAGAACCTGTTCGCCGGGGGGTTTCTCGGTCTCGACAACATCGGCGTGTTCGACCGCAGCCGGCCGCTGCCCACCGGAGGGCGGCTGCAGCAGGCCGACGGCACCGCCTGGATGGCGTTCTACTGCATCACGATGTTGCAGATGGCGCTCAAGCTGGCCCGCGACAACCCGGCCTACGAGGACATGGCCTCGAAGTTCTTCGAGCACTTCGTGGCCATCGCCGACGCGACCAACGCACTCGGCGGCAGCGGGCTGTGGGACGACCAGGACGGCTTCTACTACGACCAGCTCGACCTGGACGGGCGCCGCTTCCCGCTGCGGGTGCGCTCGCTGGTCGGGCTGGTTCCGCTGCTGGCGGCCGGCATCGTCGAGAACACCGCGATCGAGCCCTTGACCGGCTTTCGCAAGCGGCTCGACTGGTTCCTGCGCAACCGCGAGGACCTGGCCTCGCACATCGCGTACATGGAGCGGGGCGAGGGCAACGAGCACGGTCACTTCCTGCTCGCGATCCCCTCGCGGCAACGCCTCGAGCGCGTCCTGGGCTACCTGCTGGACGAGCGGGAGTTCCTGTCGCCGTTCGGGATCCGCTCGCTGTCGCGAGTCCACGCCGAGCAGCCGTTCACCGTGCAAGTGGACGGTGAACGGCACCAGGTGGCCTACGTGCCGGGCGAGTCCGACAGCGGAATGTTCGGCGGCAACTCCAACTGGCGCGGACCGGTCTGGCTACCGATGAACTTCCTGCTGATCGAGGCACTGGAGCTGTACCACCACTTCTACTGCGACCGCCTGACGGTGGAGTGCCCGACCGGGTCGGGCCGGCGGATGACGCTGGCCGAGGTGGCGCTGGAGCTGACGCGCCGCGTGGCCCGGATCTTCCTGCCCGACGAGCGCGGCGCGCGCCCGTGCAGCGGCGCCGGCCCGTCGCGCGAGCTGGTCCCGTTCCACGAGTACTTCCACGGCGACACGGGACGCGGGCTGGGGGCCTCGCACCAGAGCTGGACGGCGCTGGTGGTGCTGTTGCTGGAGGACCTGGCGCGGGCGCGCCACGTCACGGAGAACGACTGAACGGTCGGCGAGCCCGGTCAGAACAGCGGCGCGCGCTCCTTGGTGCGGAACTTGTACACGTACGTGTAGACCTTGAGGTCCACCGACTGCTCGTAGCTCGCGGTGATGATCATCTCGCTGCGGGTCCGCTTGACCTCGAGGTTCTTCTTGCTCAGCGGGATCTCGAGCTCTTCCGCCTTCTCGATGATCCGGCGGGTGACCTCGTCGTCGTTCTTGTGGGTCGCCGCGTAGCGGCACACCTCGCGGATGTGGTCCTTGAACTCGTAGGCCGAGACCCGTACCGGGATGATCTTGACGCCGAGGAAGATCCCGATCGCCACCAGGATCAGCGAGATCATCACTCCGACGCGGCCCTCGCCGCGCTCTGCTCGTCGCTTGTCCACGATCTTCACCTCCGGAGCCGCGGCCCGAGCCCGGCGGCGCCGCGTGCCGGCCGAGGGGCAACTCGCTCGGAATATAAGGTTCCGGCGGGGGGTGGACAAGTCAACGCCAAAGCCGGTTACAATTCCGAAAAAGCCACCTGGGGCCAAGGTTTTTTCAGCGCGGCGGGGCGAAGAAGCGGTAGACGAAGAAGTCCTCGTCGGGGACGATCGCGCCCTCGAAGCGGGCCAGGCCCTCGACCCGCGCGTCGGGGGCGACGGGGACCACCTCGCCCTGCCGGGGCGACTGCACCTCGAAGTTCAGGATCACCACGACGTCCCGGCCCCGCTCGCGCAGCAACGCCACGGCGTCCTCGAGCACCCGGGTCGAGGGCACGGCCTGCCGTTCGGGACCCCAGCGGACGAACGTGCCGAAGCTGCGGCTCTGGGGGTAGTAGATCTCCCGGTCGACGTAGGCCGCCACGCCCTGCGCCGCGTAGTCGAGACTCCCCACCAGCACCGCGTCGGCGAACCCGGGCTCGCGCAGGTAGGCCCCGACCCGCGAGGCGTTGGAGAACGGCCGCACCAGGTCGGTGACCCAGGCGTAGGCGCCCGCCACGACCTGCAGCGCCATGACGACCGTCAGGACCCGCGACGCGAGGCCGGCGGTCGCCGCCGTCTCCCGGTGCTCGACGTCCACGCGCGACAGCCACCAGCAGGCCACGAACAGCAGGTACAGCTGCCCGTGGTGCCGCGCCCAGCCGTACCACTGGAACAACGTGATCAGCAGCATCGCCGCGCTGCCCAGGGCGAACACGGCCAGCACGGCGGGCCGCCGGCGCAGGATCGTCACCGACAACGCGTACAGCAGCGCCGCCAGGGTGACCGTGGTGACGGAACGGGCCGGCTCGGGCATGGCCCACAGCAGGTTGGTGTTCCAGAAGTGCGGGTCCCCGAACCGCGGCAGCGGGACGTAGCCGTAGTAGACGGCCGACACGCAGTCCGCGAGCCACGGCAGGTCCATCCCGGGGACGTACGAGTTGTGGGTCGGGCCGATCAGTCGCGCCTGGTAGTAGACGTGACCCACCCCGACCAGGACCCCCGCCGCGATCACCGCCCCCGCGAGCGCCTCGCGCGGGCCGGGACCCGGCTCGCCGCGCCGGACGGCGGCCCGCAGGTCCAGCGCCAGCAGGACGGCGAAGCAGCCGGCCGCGATCGCGCCGTAGAGGTGCGAGTTGGCCAGCAGGAACAACACGGCCGCCACGGCGAGCGCGTGCCGGCGCCACTGCCGGAACAGCGCGCAGAACACGAGACTCAGCAACAGCACCAGCACGTAGTTCCGGCTGATGATCGAGAACTCGTAGAACGCGTAGTAGCCGAAACAGAACAGCGCGCGGTGCAGCCGGTCGAACGGCGCGAAACCGGCGAACACGAACACCGCGCCCGCCGCCAGCAGCAGGTGCAGCAGCTGCATCGAGGCCGGGTCGTCGGTGAACCGCGACAACGCGTAGGTCAGCAGGTACCACAGCGCCGGGTGGGCCTCGGTGCTCATGTTGTCGAACAGCGCCGGCAGCGAGTCGGCGTCCCGCGCCACGAGCCAGATCTCCAGCTCGTCGCGCCACATCTCGTGGTTCAGGACGCCGACCAGGCCCAGCAGCAGGAACACCGCGACGACCGCGGCGACGAACGCGCGCTCCCCGCGGGCGGTTGCGGCGCTCACCGCGCTGCCTCCGGGGGCCGCCGGCGCTTCCAGATCGTCACGTGGTCGCCGCTTGTGGGATTGAACTCGCCGAGCTGCTCGACGTCCGCGAAGAACCGCGACCCGCCGGCGCGGATCGTCACTGCGCCGACGAGGCGGAAGTCGCGCCGGTAGCGTGCGAACCACTCGAAGATCCGGGCGTGCGACTCGGGCGTCCGCAGCCACGACTCCTCGACGTGCACGTACACCAGCACCTCGGGCGCGGCGGCGGTCACCTCGCGGATCAGCTCCTCCTGCATCGAGAGCGCGTGCGCTCCCTGCTCCATCAGCGGGTACATGTAGATGTAGCCGGTGGCCGAGCGGCGCTGCGCGTAGAACAGGATCTGCGGCTCGGAGCCCAGGATCGCCACGCGATCGTCCGGCCTGCTGTGCGAGCGCACGATCTCGGCGATCCCCGGCGACTCCGGAAACGGGTTGAGCGCGTAGCTGTAGCGCGACAGCTCGGCCGGCGTCATCGCGAACAGCGGTCGCCGCTGCGCGAGCAGCGACTGCGCGGCGCTGCCCAGCACCAACGCCGCGGCCACGACGAGACCGGCCGCCGGCCGCCCGGCGGTCGCCAGGCGCTGCGCCACCCCCCGGGCCAGCACTGCGGCCGCCAGCGCCGCGGCCGGCAGCGTGAGCAGGAAGTAGTGCGGCCGGAACACCAGACCCGGGCAGGTCGCCAGGAACGAGCACAGCGCGAACGCCACGATGAACACCCGCGCGCCACGGTCCTCCACGAGCCAGGGCAGGGCGACCAACCCCGCGGCCGCCAGCAGCCACAGGCCGGGCGCCGCCCCGACGACCGGCCCGGCGTTGGCCGCGAGCTGCGTGGGCGCGTTGCTCAGCGGCAGCTGCTGCGCGTACAGCACGGCGTAACGGACGGTCCAGAACCAGAACCGCTCGAACACCCCGCCGCCCCACATCCAGACGCCGGTCGCGAGGTACGGCAGCGCCACCGCGGCGGCGAACGCCGCCAGCCGGACCCGTCGCGGTCTCGCCGTCCGGAACACGAGGTAGGCCAACGCCGCGACCACGAACGCCGCGGCGTGCTGCTTCATCAACACCGCTCCGCCCAGCGCCAGGCCGCCGCCCAGCAGCGCGGGCAGCCGTCTCGACTCGACGGCGCGCAGCACCAGCAGCAGGCCCGCCAGCGCCAGCGGCAGCACGAACTGCTCGGCGTTGGCGTACACGCCCTGCACCCGCACTCCGAGCGTGAGCGTGGCGAAGGCGACGGCGGCCATCAGGCCCGCGAACGGACCGAACAGCCGCCGCGTCAGCAGGAACAGCAGCACCACCGTACCGGCGTGGACCAGCAGCACCCCCAGGCGGATCGCCGTCACGCTCTGCCCGAACACCGCCTGCAGCGCGGCGTAGGCCGCGTAGGTGCCCGGCAGCTTCATGTTGTAGACGCCGGCGTACGGGGCCAGGCCGTCCAGGATCAGTTGCCCGGCGTAGGCGTACTCACCCTCGTCCCGTTCCAGCGGCACGTCCAGCAAGCGCCAGCGCACGGCGCCCGCGAACAGCACGACCAGCAGCACCAGCACCCACGCCAGCCACGGGCGGTTCTCGAACGGGTCCCGGCTCATCGTCATCGCTCGCCCGGCCCGGCGTCGGAGCCGGCGAGCTTCTCCCGCAGCTGCTCGAGCATCGGCTCCGGCGGGGAGAAGCCGTGTCGCGCGGCCAGCTCCATCTCGCGCTGGGCTTCGGCATAGCGGCCCTGGAGCAGCAGCACGGCGCCGAGGTTGTAGTGCGCCATCGCGTGAACCGGGTCCAGTTCCACCGTCCGGCGGAAATACCCGGCGGCCTCGTCGAAGCGCCGCAGCCCCGCCAGCAACGTCCCGGCGTTGTAGTGCGCCTCGACCTTGCCGGGGTCCGACTCCAGCGCCCGCCGGAAGTGCGACAGCGCCTGCTCCGCGGCCCCGCGCTCGGCCAGCGACAGCCCGAGGTTGTAGTGTGCGTCGGCGTAGAGCGGGTCGATCGACAGCGCCGCGCGATAATGCTCGTGCGCCTCGTCCTCGCGCCCCAGCGCGCTCAGCGCCACGCCGAGGTTGTTGTGGGCCTTGGCCCAGCGCGGCCGGAGCCGTAGCGCGGCCTGCAATTGCTCCGCCGCCTCGGCGTGCTCGCCGCGCTCGGACAGCGCCAGGGCCAGGTTGAGGTGCGCGGTGGCGTTGTCCGAGGTGACCGCCAACGCGTGACGGAACAACGTCACCGAGTCCTTCCAGTGTCCCGCCTGCGCGCGCGACAACGTCGCGCAGGCCAGGATGGCGATCGCGGCCGCCCCGGCCAGCCAGGGCCGTAGCCGTGCCCGGCCCGTTCCCGGACCGGCGAGGTCGGCGATGCCCCACACCGCGGCGAGCAGCACGCCGATCAACGGGACGTAGGTGTAACGGTCGGCCATCCCCTGCTCGCCGACCTGCAACAGGCCGATCACCGGGACCAGCGTGCCGAGGTACCACAACCAGCCGGTCACGAGGTACGGCCGGTTGTTCCGTGCGGCAAGCACGGCGGCCGACACGAGCGCCAGCAGCGCCGCGGCACCCAGCACCAGACCCGCCGGGGCCGTGGCCCCGCGATGCGGGTAGAACACCGCCAGCCCGCTCGGCCACAGCGTGTGCTGCAGGTAGCCCACGTAGGCCAGCACCGCGTTGGCCAGCCGCTCGCCCAGCGGGACCTGCGCGATCGAGCGCGTGGCCTCGCCCGCGTGCTGGACGATCACCGTGATCACCGACGAGGCCGCGGCCAGCGCGAACAACGGCAGCTTCTCGACCACCAGCCGGCCGGGCGAGCGCTCGCCCCCGCGGCCGAGCGGCCAGTAGTCGAGCAGCAGCAGCACGAACGGCACGGTCACCAGCATCGGCTTGGCGGCCAGGCCCAGGGCCAGCGCCAGCAACACCGCGCCGTAGCGCGCAGGGCTCGGTCTGCGTGCCCAGGCCACGTAGGCCGCGAGGGTCAGAAGCCAGAAGAACGTGCTCAGCACGTCCTTGCGCTCGGCGACCCAGGCCACCGACTCGACGTGCAGCGGATGCACCGCGAACAGCGCCGCCACGACCGCGCCCCGCCACGTCGCGCCGGTGAGCGCCTCCAGCAGCAGGAACAGCAGGATCGTGTTGGCCACGTGCCACAGCAGGCTGGTCAGGTGGTGCCCCCACGGGTCCAGGCCGTAGAGCTCGTAATCCAGCAGGTGCGACAGCCAGGTCAGCGGGTGCCAGTTCGCCGCGTGGCCGGTGGTCCAGGCCCAGCGGAAACCCTCGGCGCCGAGACCGTTCCGCAGCTCCGGGTTCTGCGTGACGTACAGGTCGTCGTCGAAATTGGTGAACCCGTTGCCCAGCACGGGCCACAGCGCAGTCACGGTCAGCAGCGCCAGGCCGGCGCCGATCGCCACGCGGCGACTCACCGCTGGCCTGTCCCGTTGCAGGTCTCGTCGCGAGTCACGGGCGGATTATAGTCGAGGCGGCTGTATCCTGGACGGGCTCCGGTCGCGCGACCGCAGTGAGGGAGGGAAGCGAACCGTGAAATCCAAGACGCGTCACCTGACGTTCAACGTGCCCGCGCGGATGGACTTCGTCAACATCACGCGCGACGTCGAGCAGGTCGTGGCCGAGAGCGGGATCCGCGAGGGGCTGTGCCTGGTCAACGCGATGCACATCACCGCCAGCGTGTTCATCAACGACGACGAGTCGGGGCTGCACCAGGACTACAAGGACTGGCTCGAGCAGCTCGCCCCGCACGAGCCGTCGCGTTACCGGCACAACCGCACCGGGGAGGACAACGGGGACGCGCACCACAAGCGCCAGATCATGGGCCGCGAGGTGGTCGTCGCCGTGACCGCGGGCCAGCTCGACTTCGGTCCCTGGGAGCAGATCTTCTACGGCGAGTTCGACGGGCGCCGCGCCAAGCGCGTGCTGGTCAAGGTGATCGGGGAGTAGGGCCGCCGGTCAGGGCCGGTGAAGCGCCAGCAGCTGCTCCAGCAGGCGCTGGTCGAACGTGCCGTCACCGGCGATCGCGCGATCGATCAGGGGAAAGATCTGCTTGGCGTAACGGTCGACGGCGCGGATGTGGTACCACGGGCGATCCGCGTCGCCGGAGCCGCGGAAGCGCCGGTCGGCGATCCCCTGGCCCAGCGCGGTCGGCAGGGCCTCGCGCAGCAGGCCGCCGGCCTCCATCGCGTCCAGTTCGCGGATGCGCCGTTCGAGCTGCTGCATCCGCTCGTCCTCGATGCGATGCATCAACAGGTGTACGTTCTCGTGCACGATCACGCTGGCGGTGGTCGACAGGTCGTCGAGCCAGCGCAGCTCGATCAGCAGGTGTCGCCCGTTGGCCTGGGCGTGCGTCCCGTAGCCGGACTGGACCGGGGTCAGCACCACGTGCGGGACCGGCCCGGCCTGCGGGTCGACGCCGAAGAACTCCGCGATCCACACCAAGAGCTCGACCAGCCGGTCGAGCTGGCCGTCCTGCTTGATGCGCTCGAGGAAGCGCCGCGGGATCCGGCCGTCGTTCCAGATCCGCTCGTACCTGGGGGCGAAGTGCTCCAGGATCGCGCGCAGCTCGGCGTGCTCGTCGGGACCGAGCAGCTTGGCCGCGCGTCGCAAGGCCCGCTTGAGGTCCGGCTCCTCGAGGAACGCCACCAGCAGCGAGTTGGGGCCGGCCTCGGGATCGCCCGCCAGCGTCGCGCCTCCCAGGTGGCGCCGCACGAACCCGCGCCGGATCTCGCCGAAGCGCCGCAGCATCGCCGCCTCGGTGCCGCGGGGTCGGCCGAAGCGCCGGTCGTATTCGGCGCGGTGTGCCTGGACCGTCTTGCCCGCGCTCATGCCGGCGTCCTCGAGCCCGGTCAACGAATCCAGCCAGTGGAACAACGCCGCGCTGAACGAGATCGAGACCTCGATCGGGTAGGCCCCGTCCGCCAGCATCGTCCGGGAACCCGGCGCTTCCTCCGGCCGGGTCGGAGCATCGGCCTCCGCGGCGCCGGCACCGGCGCCGGCGGCGAGCAGCAACGCGCAGGGCAGCAACAGCTGGAGCGGGAACCGCACGGTGTTCAACGCTTGAACAGGTTCTCGAACGCGGCCTTGGGATCGTTGGACCGGCCCGTGCCGCGCCGCGGGGCGCGACGGCCGGTCGCGTCGAGCACCATCCGCGGGGCGAACTTGCCGCAGGTGTTGCGCTTGGCCTTGTCGGCGACGGGCTGCTCGATCTCGGCCTTGCACTGCCAGCGCGCGCCGCTGTCGAAGTGCTGGCAGGCCCGGCAACAGTGGAGCTCGGCGTTGCAGTGCGGGCAGACCGAGTCGGCGGCGATCACGCCGAAGTCTTCGATGCTGCGCCCGCAGACGTGGCAGCGCACCACCTCGTTGGCCTCGCGGTCGAGCGCGTGCCGCAGGCCGCGCCGCTGCGCGCGCTCCTCGGGCGTGAGCGTGCTGCGCGCGGGGGCCGGAGGACGCACACGCGGTCCACGTTCCCGATCGCGGTCGCGGTCGGAGTCCTGGTAGCCCTGTTGGCGGTACTTCCTGCTCATGGGTTGCTCCGCTTCGCCGGTGCGCTCCCGCACCGCGGGTCCGGCGTTCGGATCGGCAAACAAGGCGTCTAGCGAGGTGGCAAGCGCTTCCAGTGTACCAGAAATCGCTACCAGACGTAGTCCTTGGCGATCTCGCGCTTGTCGTACCCGCTCAGGATGTGCATCACCCTTATACGTCGCAACGTGCCCGGCGACAACGTGCCGATCGGGACGAACAGGATCCGCCGGCCGAGCCGCGCGGCGAGCTGCTGGAGCATCGAGCGCGGCGGCCGGGCCGCGACGTGAACCACCACCCGTTCCTCGGAGTAGTCCAGCGCGGCCAGCAACAGCGTCTCGGACTTGCGCTCGGCGAAGCGGTAGTCGGGGTCGGTCCAGGCGTCGATCATCCGGCGGGGCGGCGAGGAGAGCAAGAACCCGCCGTAGCTGACGCGGCAGATCCCGGGGCCGACGACCCCCTGGGTCGGGTCGGTGGCATAGAATGCCATGTCCGATTCCTGGTCGTGCTCCCCGAGCCACGTCTGGCAGTAGGGAAACCGCTCCGGCGGCTCGTCGTCCTCGTCGAAGATCACCACCACCGAGCCGATGCCTCCCGGCACGCGCCCCAGCTCGCGGACCCAGATCTGCCGGTCGTGCAGGTGCCGGATCGTCTCGCGCACGTCGATCCCGTCCAGCACCGAGGTGGTGAAAGGCACCGAGCGCGCCTTCTCCTCGGACAGCACCCGCTTGCTGCGCCGTTGCAGGTAGCGGCCGAAGTTCTCGACGATCACGTCCTCCGGCGGGTAGGAGCAGATCGCGTCGCCGTCGAAGCCCTGAAGCCACTCCCCCGGCCAGCGCTCGTCGAGCCGCTTGCGACGCAGCAGTCGGTCCCAGCCGCCGCGCTTGCGGCGCGGCGTGCGGTGGAACAGCCGGATCCGGCGTACGCCGTCGAACATCTGGTCGGCCCGGATCCTCGCCGTCGGGATCCCGGCGACCGCCTCGGGCTGGAACGGGTAAGCCGTCGCCAGGCGGTGGGTCTCCCAGGCGAAGTTCTCCGACACGCAGCCCCGCGCCGCCACCAGCAGGTCGTAGAGATCGCAGACCAGCTTGCCCGAGGCGCGGGCCAGGTTGCGGCTGAAGCGGGCCAGGTTGTGTCGTTGCCACGGCTCGACCCGTTCGTCGGGTGCCGCAGCCACCAGCGCGCGCTCCGACTCCTGGAGCAACGACCAGTGCAAACGCAGCCGGTCGAGCGGACCGGGCAACCCCGCCTCGCCGCCGGACGCCCCCGGTCCCGGCTCGCCGCCGGAGAAGTGCTCGTCCCAGCCGGCCCAACCCGCGCGACGCGCGGCTCGGGACACCGCGTCGGCCACCCGGTCCGGCGCGTCCCCGCGGCCGCCGCTCAGCACACGGAACGGGCCGTAGTCGCGTCCGGGCGCGGCGGATCCGCCCGCGGACGGCTCGGGGGGAAAACGCCGCCGGCGCGTTTCGTAGGCGGCGACGTGGAACGGAATCTCCTGCAGCACCTCGCCCAGCGAGTCGGGATGCAGGTGGACCAGCCGGACGTTCTTCCGCGCCGGCCGGGTCAGCGGGATCGCCTGCTCGCGTTCCAGCGCGCGCCCGACGCCCCCGGCATGGTGCATCCCGCACAGCAACAGCACGCGCTGCCGGCCCTCCGAGCGCAACCGGCGCGCGTGGTAGGCCAGCGCGGCTTCGCGTCGCGCGTCCAGCGGGTCGGCCTTGCGGGGCACGGCACGGAACGCGCCGTACACCGCGGCGAGCCCCAGCCGCAGTACCGCGTAGGGGTCGGGAACCGGGTCGCGGTAGTCCGAGTAGCCGTCCACGTCGAGATCGGCGCAGGCCAGCGGCAGGCCGCGCTCGCGCGCGCTCCGCGCCGCCTCGACCAGCGGGTCCGCGGGCTGGACCGGCAGGTAGATCGTCTGCCCGCGCGCGTTGTCGTACAGCACCACCGAGACGGCGGGCAGCCGGTCGACCGCCCGGAGCCACACCCGCTCCAGCGACGAGGGGATCTCGACCACCACGGCGTCCGGGTCCAGGCGCTCGAAGGCCAGCCGCACCAGGTCGGCCAGCTCCAGGCACTCGTGCAGCACGGGGAGCACGTGCACCCCGTCGCGTGCGATCGGGAACAGCCCGGGCTCGGATCGCGCCGCCACGGGCTACTCGAGGTGCCGCAGCGCGTCCTCGCTGAGCACGTGCACCACCGCCGAGCGCAGCACCTGCTTCAGACCGTCGCCGGGCGGCTCGCCGTCGGGCCGGTCCGCCAGCACCTTCAGTGCGTAGCGGGCGATGTTGATCCCGTCACGGACGGTGTAGGCCTCGTCCGCGGCGTGCGCGGACTGCAGAAAGTCGGCCACGTAGTCCAGGATCGCCTCGTCCGAGAACGGCAGGTTCGCCGAGAGGATCTGCTTTTCCTCCTCGCGGTCGGGAAAGTCGAGGTGGATCTGCGGCTGGAGCCGCGAGTGGATGTACTCGGGCAGCTCGTAGGTCGAGGCGTCGTCGTTCATCGTGGCCACGATCCTGAAGTCGGCGTGGGCCTTGACCTTGACGCCGGCCACGATCGACTCGATGTAGCGACGGTTGTCCAGCAGCGGCGCCAACGAGGCCCACGACTTTTCCGACATCCGGTTGCCCTCGTCGAGGATCGCGACGCCGCCGACGATCATCGCCGTGACCAGCGAGGAGGCGACGTAGCGGATCGCCCCCTGCTTGTCCACCACCGGGGTGATCAACAGGTCCTCGGGACGGGTGTCCATCGTGGCCTGGAAGATGTACACGTCGCGTCCCAGCGCGCGACCGCCGGCGTAGGCCAGCGTGGTCTTGCCCACGCCGGGCTTGCCCAGCAGCCGCGGGTTCATCGGGAGGTCGCGCGGGTCGATCACGCTCCACGCGGCGAGGAGCTGCTTGAGCGTCTCGTGCTGGCCGACCCACTCCACCGGGAGCTCGTCCGGATGCGCCAGGTGCAGCCGCACTCCCTCGGTCTCGACCGTGCGGGGAGTCCGGGCTTCGTTCATGACGCCGCTACGCCAGCTCGCGGAACACGGCTTCGATCCGTTCCAGCGCCCAGTCCAGCTCGTCGCGCGTGATCACGAGCGGCGGGGCGAAGCGGATCGTGGTGACGTGCGTCTCCTTGCACAAGAGCCCGTGCCGCTGGAGCGCCTCGCAGAAGCGGCGCGCGCCGCCGGCCTCGGGCCGGAGCTCCAGCCCGATCCACAGCCCGATGCCGCGGACCTCCTTGATGTGCGGGCTCTCGATGCCGCGCAGCCGCTCGAGGAAGTAGGCGCCGAGGCGCTCGGAGTTCTCGATCAGCTTGTCCCCGACCAGCACGCTGAGCGCCTCTTGCGCGACCGCGCAGGCCAGCGGGTTGCCGCCGAACGTCGAGCCGTGATCGCCGGGGTGGAACACGCCCATCACCTCGTCGTCGGCCACGATCGCCGAGACCGGGTAGTAGCCTCCGGCCAGCGCCTTGCCGATCGTGATGATGTCGGGACGCACGTTCTCGAACTCGCTCGCGAACAGCCGGCCCGTCCGTCCGAGCCCCGACTGGATCTCGTCGCAGATCAACAGCGCGCGGTGCTGCTTGCACAGCTTCTCGATGCCCTTGAGGTAGCCCTGGGGCGGGATGATGATCCCGGCCTCACCCTGCACCGGCTCGATCAGCACGGCGACGACGTTCGGGTTCATCGCCCGCTCGACGGCCGCGAGATCCCCGTAGGGCAGCATCGTGAACCCCGGCGTGAACGGACCGAAGCCGTCACGGGTCTGGTCGTCGCTGGAGAAGCCGACGATCGTGGTCGTGCGGCCGTGGAAATTGCCCTCGAACACCAGGATCTCGGCCTGCCCCTCGGGCACGCCCTTGACCTTGTAGCCCCACTTGCGGGCGGCCTTGATCGCGGTCTCGACCGCCTCGGCGCCGGTGTTCATCGGCAGCATCCGGCGGTAGCCGGTCAGGTCGGAGACCTGTTTGTACAGCGGGCCGAGCCGGTCGTTGCGGAACGCGCGCGAGGTGAGCGTGACCCGGCCGGCCTGCTCGACCAGCGCGGCGCGGATCCGCGGGTGCGCGTGTCCCTGGTTCACGGCCGAGTAGGCGGCGAGGAAGTCGAGGTACTTGTTGCCCTCGACGTCCCAGACCCAGACGCCCTCGGCGCGGTGGATCACCACATCCAACGGGTGATAGTTGTGCGCGCCGTACTCGTCCTCGAGATGAATCAGGTGTTCCGCGGAAGTCGTTTTCGTCGTGTCCATATGAACCTCGTCCCGGGTTGACCGGCTCGGGCTCAGAATAGCATGCTGCCGCAGCGTCCGCCGTTCGAGAAACCACCGGGCGGAGCTGCTTTCACGATCCTTGACGCCCCCGCGCCGGGGCGAAATAATCCGGGCGCACGCCCGATCGAGCGGGCCGCCAACGCCTGACCAGGCCGGAGCCGTTAACGCATGAGCTCGCCAGCGCCCCCGGAGAAACGGGTCGGGGGCAAGCAACGCCTGCTGCTCAGGATCGAGCGGTTCAGCCGGAATCACTACAAGCTGGTGTTCCTGATGGCCGCGCTGGCGGTGGTGGCGGCGATCTTCCTGGGCTCGCGGCTGAAGCTGGAGTCCGACGTCCTGGAGCTGTTCCCCGAGGGGAACCGTAACGTCACCGCGTTCAAGGAGGCGCTGCGGGACTTCGGCTCGGTGGACTACCTGATCGTGCTGCTCGAGGCGGGCGAGGACGAGGGACCCGACGAGCTGGAGGATTTCGCCGACCTGTTCGTCGAGCGGTTGGAGCAGGACACCGAGCTGATCGAGATCGTCGAGTACCGCTTCCGCCCCGACGAGCGGTTCCTCGAGCTGTTCTACGAGAACGCGCTGTTGTTCCTGGCGCCGGAGCGATTGCCCGAGCTGGCGGAAAAGCTGAGCGACCCGGCGATCCGCCAGCAGATCCGCGAGAACCGGCAGTCGCTGGCCTCGCCCACCTCCAGCCTGACCGAAGGGGTGATGGTCAGTGACCCGCTCGGCCTGATGCCGTTCTTCGTCAACCGCCTGGCGGGCAATCGCGGAGCGTTCAAGGTCGACCTGTCGGACGGCTACTACCTGTCGCGGGACGGCCAGAACCTGCTGATGCTGGTCAAGCCGACCGGACACTCGCAGGACCTCGATTTCGATGAGCGGTTGATGGCGTTCGTGCGGCGGTCGGCCGAGGAGACCCGCGCCGAGCTGCAACAGGAGCTGACCGAATACGACGAGGGCACGCTCGGCGTCACGGTGCACTACACGGGCAACTACGCGATCGCGCTGGACGAGTCGGCGCTGATCAAGCAGGACATCAAGTTCAACCTGTTCTTTTCGCTGTTCGCCGTCTCGGCGCTGTACTGGCTGTGCTACCGGCGCTTCGCCGCGCTGCTGTACTCCAGCGTGCCGCTGGCGGTCGGGCAGGCGTTGACGTTCGTCGTGCTGTTCTTCGTGCTGGGCAAGATCAACGCCTCGTCCTCGGCGTTCACGGCGTTGCTGATGGGGCTGGGCACGGACTTCACGATCGTGATGTACGCGCGCTACGTCGAGGAGCGCCGGGCCGGGAAGAACCTGGTCCAGGCCACCGAGGCGATGGTCGGCGAGACCGGCCTGGGCGTGTTCACGGGCGCGATCACCTCGGCCGGCACGTTCTACGCGATGTGCATCAGCCGCTTTCGCGGACTGTGGGACCTGGGGTTCCTGATCGGGACGGGCATCCTGCTCTGCGCGGTGGCGATCCTGTTCCTGTTGCCGGCGATGATCACGTGGAACGAGGGCGTGCGGCGGCGCAAGGTCGACTCGGTGCGCAAGCTGCACCTGCAGTCGTTCGGCCTGGAGTACCTGATCCCGTTCTCGGCGCGGCACCGCTGGCTGGTGATCGCGGTGGTGGCCGCGCTGACCGCCGGCCTGGGGTACATGGCGAACCAGCTCGAGTTCGACGACTCGGTGCGCAGCCTGCGCAGCAACCGTTCCGACGCCTATCGCGTGCAGGAGAAGATCGGCGAGAAGTTCGGGGCCCAGCTCTCGTACATGATGGCGGTGGTCTACGGCAAGAGCACGGAGGAGGCGATCGAGCTGGCCGGCCAGATCGAACAGCGTCTGCAGCATTACATCGACACCGATGTGATCGGCTCGCACGACTCGGTGCTGACGTACCTGCCGGCGGAAGCGGACCAGCGGCGCGTGATGCGCGCGCTGGACGAGGGAAAACAGGGCCCGTTCGACCCGCAGCGCATCCGCCGCACGTTCGTGCGCGCGCTGGAGGCGAACGGCTTCCGCATCGAGGCCTTCGACGATTACCTGGCGCGGATGGAGCAGTTCCTGACGCCGCAGCGCCCGTTGACGCTGGACGACCTGCAGGAGAAGGGGCTGGGGCGGCTGCTCGACCGCTACGTCAAGAAGGACGACCAGGGCGTGCGGATCGTGACCTACCTGTTCCCGACCGACGTGCGCTGGAAGCGCCGCCCGCCGCCGGGCCTGATCGCGGCCCTGACGCAGGGCGACGAGCGGATCGTCGTCACCGGCACCAACGTCATCGGCCGCGAGCTGCGCGAGATCTTCCCGCGGGACGCGCGCTACGGCGTGATGCTCGGACTGGCGATCGTGTTCGTGCTGCTGGTGCTCGACTTCCGCAGCCTCAGGCTGACGCTGATCGCGCTGGCGCAGCTGATCAGCGGCGTCGTGATGATGCTGGGGCTGGTCAAGCTGATGGGGATGCAGCTCAACTACGCCAATGCGTTCGTGGCGACGATGATCCTCGGCGTCGGGATCGACTACAGCATCCACCTTGTCCATCGCATGAGCTGGAGCGGCGGGCGGATCGACAGCGGCCTGCTGGAGACGGGCAAGGCCGTGGTGCTGGCGGCGCTGACCAACATCGCCGGCTTCGGCACGCTGGCCTTCGGCAACTACCCGGCGCTGCGGAGCTTCGGCACGGTGGCGGTCTGCGGATCGCTGACCTGCCTGTTCACCTCGCTGACCCTCGTGCCGGCGCTGATGGCGAAGCGCAAGGGCGACAACGCGAAACCGCCGCCGCCGCCCGCCGCATGACCGGGCCCCACGCGCTCGCCGCCATGCTCCCGCTCGCCCCGGCCGGAGCGGTCCTCGCCGCCAACCTGCCCGAGTGGTCGATGGCGTTCGTCGCCGTAATCCTCGGAGTGGTCGAGGGGCTGACCGAGTTCCTGCCGGTCTCGTCCACCGGCCACCTGATCATCACCTCGGACCTGCTCGGTCTCGGCGGCAAGCGGATGGAGGTCTACGTGATCTTCATCCAGCTCGGGGCGATCCTGTCCGTGGTCTGGGAGTACCGGAAGAGACTGTGGGGCGTCGTCGTGGATCTCCCGCGCACCGCCGCAGCCCGCGGCTTCGCGCTCAACCTGCTGATCGCGTTCCTGCCGGCGGCCGTGATCGGCCTGCTGATCCACGACTTCATCTCGGAGCACCTGTTCTCGCGCCTGACCGTGGCGCTGGCCCTGATCGTCGGTGCGCTGGCGATCCTGGGCGTCGAGTCGCGCCCGCTCCGCGTGCGGACCGCCTCGGTCGACGGCGTCTCGTGGCGCCAGGCCCTGGCGATCGGCTTCGCGCAGTGCCTGGCGCTGTGGCCCGGCTTCTCCCGCTCGGCGGCGACGATCCTGGGCGGACTGGTGGTCGGCCTCGACCGCCGCTCCGCCACCGAGTTCTCGTTCTTTCTCGCCGTCCCGGTGATGTTCGCCGCCACGTTCTACGACCTGCTCAAGAACCGGGAGCACCTGATCGCCGGGGACGCGCTGTGGCTCGGGATCGCCTTCGTGGTCTCGTTCCTGGTCGCCTGGGCCTCGGTGCGCTGGCTGTTGCGCTTCGTCTCGACGCACGACTTCAAGCCGTTCGCGTGGTACCGGCTGGCGCTGGGGGCGGTGGTGCTGGGGATGTTCTTGCTCTGAGCGGGCGGTTACGCCAAGGGCACCAGCTTCGACCGCCGGATTCGGCGGTCGCGGGTCAGCAGCGGAACGTCGTGCACGACGCTTGTGGCCGCGATCAGCTCGTCGGCCGGATCGCCCTGGAAGTCGAGCTGCGTCGAGCGGCGCGCCACGGCGAGGTCGATCGGCCACAGGTGCAGCTTGGCCAGCGTGCGCGTGACCTCGCGGTCGTCCAGGTCGAGGCGCAAGCGTCCCAGCTGAACGAGCTTCGCCAGCTCCCACAGCACGATCGCGGAGATCGACCACCTCGCCGCGGTCAGCAGCCGCTTCTCCCGCGCGCGCAGCCGCCCGCTCAGCGCGTAGACCAGGACATGGGTGTCAAGGTTCAGCAACGTCCCACGCCACGCCGGTGGATTCGATGTCGCCCCGGATGTCGATCTTGTCGCGCAGGCAACCGATCAGTTGTTCGCCCTCCTGACCGACCGGGATCAGCCGGGCCACCGGCTTGCCGTGCTTGGTGATCAGGATCCCTTCGGGCCCCAGGTCATCCAGGATCGCCAGGCACTGCGCCTTGAAGCTGGCCGCGCCGATCCTTCGCATCGGACACCTCCGGGCAGGGTGAGTCCCTGAGTGGTCATATTTTATGACCAGTCGCGAGTCTCGTCAACCGTGGGCTGAAGCCGGGTCACACCTCGACCAGTCGCTGTGTCTTGTCAAGGGACACAACGCCCCTGGCGGTTTTCCTTCCGCAACCGGTGCACTATGCTGTTGCTCCAATCCTGCCTCGGGTACCGCCGCCATGAAACCGTCGACCTACTTCGACAACTCCGGCCGCGACGACGTGCTGAGCGGCGGAAAGAAGCTGATTCCGATCGGACGCCCCAGGGGACGTTCCGGGTCTGGACCAAGCGGGTCGGCAACAACCCCCGCATCCGGGTGCTGCTGCTGCACGGCGGACCGGGCGCGACGCACGAGTACTTCGAGGCCTTCGACAGCTACTTCCCCGGCGCCGGGATCGAGTACTACTACTACGACCAGCTCGGCTCAGCGTTCAGCGACCAGCCGGACGACCCGGGCCTGTGGGAGACGCCACGCTTCGTCGAGGAGGTCGAGCAGGTGCGCCGCGCGCTCGGCCTCGACGCCACGAGCTTCTACCTGCTCGGCCATTCCTGGGGCGGCCTGCTCGCCATCGAATACGCGCTGGCGTACCCGCAGCACCTCAAGGGTCTCGTGGTTTCGAACATGATGTCCAGCATCCCCGCGTACAACGAGTACGCCCGCACGGTGCTGATGCCGGCGATGGATCAAACCGCGCTCGCCGAGATCCTCGCACTCGAGGCGGAGAAGAAGTACGACGACCCGCGATACGAAGAGCTGCTGATCCCGCACTTCTACGTACACCACGTCCTGCGCATGCCGTTCGAGCAGTGGCCCGATCCGCTGCTGCGCGCCTTCGCCCGGCTCAACAAGTCGATCTACATCCCGATGCAGGGTCCGAGCGAGATGGGAGCGAGCGGCAAGCTCGCGCAGTGGGACCGTTTCGAGGACCTGGCGTCGATCCGCGTGCCGACGCTGGTGATCGGCGCGCGGCACGACACCATGGACCCCGGCCACATGGAGGCGATGGCGCGGAAGCTGCCCAACGGGCGCGTCCTGCTGTGCGAGAACGGGAGCCACCTGGCGATGTACGACGACCAGCAGGCGTACTTCGCCGGGCTGATCGGCTGGATCGGGGACGTCGACGCGGGGAGGTGAGGGCCGAGGTGACCGGCTCGTCGTCCGGGCGGCGCGCGCTGTCCGGCGACGATGTGACGCCTCACATTGGCGACGTCCTGCGGGTCGCAGCCAACCGGGCAAGAGGCCCTGAGTCGCTCCCGGGCTTGATCGAAGCGCGCCCGGCTGTCAGGATCTCCATTCCCCAGAAACGGACACCGGGCCGGCCGCGCCGACGGTACCCCGGCGGCCGGATCGCGGAATCGAGGACGCATGACCGCACCGCAGGACCGCCTGTCCGAGCTACGCCTCGACCGCAGCGCCGAGGACGCGGCCAGCCCGTGGCCGCGCCGGGTCGGTCTGTCGCTTGTGGCGCTGGTGCTTGTGGCGCTGGCGTGGTGGTGGTTCCTGGGGCGCGAGCGGGGGATCGAGGTCGCCGCCGCCGTGGTGACGGCCGAGCGGGCCTCGGGCGCCTCGGGGGTCTCCGTGCTCGACGCGTCGGGCTACGTGACCGCGCGGCGCCGGGCCACGGTCTCGGCCAAGACCACCGGCAAGATCGTCGAGGTGCTGGTCGAGGAGGGGATGGAGGTGCGCGAGGGGCAGGTGCTGGCGCGGCTCGACGACTCGCTGCCGCGGCGCACCATGTCCCTGGCCGAGGCGCGGCTGGCCGCGGCAAGGAGCGGGCTGCGCGAGATCGAGGTGCGGCGGGACGAGGCGCGCACCAACCTGCGGCGCGTGCGCGACCTCGTGCAAGCTGGCGTGGACAGCGAGGCCCGTCTCGACGCGGCCGTCGCCGAACACGACTCGCTGGAGGCGCGCCTGGTCGCCGCGCGCGACGAGGTGGTGGTCGCCGAGCGCGAGGTGGCGTTGCGCCGCCAGGAGTTGGAAGACACGCTGATCCGCGCGCCGTTCGCCGGCGTGGCGGTGACCAAGGACGCGCAGCCGGGCGAGATGATCTCGCCGGTCTCCGCGGGCGGCGGCTTCACCCGTACCGGCGTCAGCACGATCGTCGACATGGACTCGCTGGAGATCGAGGTCGATGTCAACGAGGCCTACATCAACCGGGTCCGGCCGGGGCAGCGCGTGGTGGCCACGCTCGACGCCTACCCGGAGTGGCCGATCCCGGCCCACGTGATCACGACGATTCCCACGGCGGACCGCCAGAAGGCCACGGTCCGCGTCCGGATCGGCTTCGACGAGCTGGGCGACCCGCGGATCCTGCCCGACATGGGCGTCAAGGTGTCGTTTCGCGAGGCCGAGGCGGTCCCGGAGGCCGCGGATGACTCCGCCGACCGGGAGCGCTTGCTCGTTCCCGCGGCGGCGCTGCGCAGCGACGAGGGGCGCGACGTGTTGTTCGTGCTGCGAGCTGACGGTACCGTCGAGCGGCGCGCGGTGTCGCTGGGCGCCGCACGGAACGGCCGGCGCGAGGTGTTGTCCGGCGTGCGCGCGGGCGAGCGCGTGGTGCTGGAGCCGCCGCCGCAGCTCGTCGACGGCTCGCCGGTGCGCGTCCGCGAGTGAGCTGCCGGGACGGGGAGTAGAGGGGTGACGATGACGCAACCCGTGGTTCAGGTTCGCGACGCGCACAAGGTCTACCGGCGCGGCGCCGAGCAGATCGACGTGCTGGCCGGGTTGAATCTCGACGTGCCGCAGGGCGACTTCCTGGCGTTGATGGGCCCCTCGGGCTCGGGCAAGACCACGCTGCTCAACCTGATCGGCGGTCTGGACCGGCCGACTTCGGGCCGGGTCGTCGTGGCCGGCGAGGAGATCGGCCGCGCCTCGGGCGCGCGGCTGGCGCGCTGGCGCTCGCGTCACGTCGGCTTC
The DNA here is from genome assembly GCA_041629655.1 of Candidatus Polarisedimenticolaceae bacterium. Taxonomy (GTDB): domain Bacteria; phylum Acidobacteriota; class Polarisedimenticolia; order Polarisedimenticolales; family Polarisedimenticolaceae; genus JBFKMV01. The sequence goes on along the minus strand of JBFKMV010000044.1, from coordinate 9,047 downwards.
ATCTTCCAGTTCTACAACCTGCTGCCGGTGCTGACGGCCGAACGCAACGTCGAGCTGCCGCTGTTGCTGACGCGGCTGTCGCGGGCCGAACGGCGCAAACGCGCGCTCACCGCGCTGGAGCTGGTCGGTCTCGCCGACCGGGCGAGCCACTATCCACGGCAGCTTTCCGGGGGGCAGGAGCAGCGCGTCGGGATCGCCCGCGCGATCGTCAACGACCCGACGCTGCTGCTGTGCGACGAGCCGACCGGCGACCTCGACCGTCACACCGCCGACGAGATCCTCGACCTGATCGTCGCCCTCAACCGGCAGCACGGCAAGACCGTGATCATGGTCACCCACGATCCGCGCGCCGCGGAGCGGGCCAGCCGGACGTTGCACCTGGACAAGGGCGTGCTCGTCGAGCAGGACGGGGCGGCCGCGGGGGCGCCGGCGTGAAATACCTGCACCTGCTGCTCCGGAACCTGACCCGCAAGAAGGTCCGCACCGCGTTCACGTTCCTCTCGGTCGTCGTCGCGTTCTTCCTGTTCGGACTGCTGATGGCGGTCAAGACCGCCTTCGAGGCCGGAATCGAGATCGCCGGGCAGGACCGCCTGCTCACGATCCACAAGGTCTCGCTGATCCAGCTGCTGCCCGAACGCTACCTGCTCCAGATCCGGCAGACGCCGGGCGTCGCGGCGGCCACCCACGCCTCGTGGTTCGGCGGGATCTACCAGGACCCCAAGAACTTCTTTCCGCAGATGGCGGTCGAGCCCGAGTTGTTCATGGACATGTACCCCGAGTACGTGATCCCCGAGGAGCAGCGGCGCGCCTTCCTGAATACCCGGACCGGCGCGCTGGTCGGCCGCAAGCTCGCCGAGCGCTTCGACTGGAAGCTCGGGGACCGGATCCCGATCCGGCCCACGTTCTGGAGGCCCCGCGACGGCGGACCGGACTTCTACGAGTTCGATCTGGTGGCGATCTACGACGGGGCCACGCCGGACGTCGACACGACGCAGCTGTTCTTCCACCACGACTACCTGATGGAGCGCGTCGGCGACATCGGCCAGGTCGGCTGGTACATCGTGCGCGTGGAGGACCCGGAGCGCGCCGACGAGGTCGCCAACGCCATCGACGAGCGCTTCGCCAACTCGCCCGCCGAGACCAAGACCACCACCGAGCGCGCCTTCATGCAGGGGTTCGCCAAGCAGATCGGCGACACCGGGCGCATCCTGACCGCGATCTCGGTGATCGTGTTCTTCGTGATCCTGCTGATCGCCGGCAACACCATGGCCCAGGCGGTCCGCGAGCGGGTCAGCGAGATCGGCGTGCTCAAGACGCTGGGATTCTCGGACCTCGGCGTGCTGGGCCTGGTGCTGGCCGAGTCGTTGCTGTTGTCGGTGCTCGGCGGCGCGATCGGGTTGGGTCTGATCGCGCTGATGACGCCGGCGCTGGAGCCGCTGGTCGAGGCGTTCCTGCCCGTGTTCTACGTGCCCCAGCTGGCGCTCGTGCTGGGGTTCGCCTTCGCCGCGCTGCTGGGACTGGCCAGCGGAGCGATTCCGGCTTTGACGGCGATGCGGTTGCGAATCGTGGACGCGCTGCGGAGGACCTGAGCCGTGCGGTGGATCGAACAGATCGTCGCCGTCACGCTGCTCAACCTGCGCAGCCTCGGCCAGCGTTACGGCTCGTCGGCCGTCGCCGTGTTCGGTTTCGCCGGCGTCGTGGCCGTGTTCGTGGCGGTGTTGTCGATCGCCGAAGGGTTCCGGCTGGTGATGGAGAGCGGCGGCTCCGACGGCAACGCGCTGGTGATGCGTGGCGGCAGCGACAGCGAGATGTCGAGCGGCCTCGACCTGGAATCGACCCGCATCGTCAAGGAGGCGCCGGGGGTCGCGCGGGACGAGCGCGGCCCGGTCGCCTCGGCGGAGCTGTTCGTGATCGTCGACGTGGCCAAGCGCACGACCGGCACCGACGCCAACGTCCCGCTGCGCGGCGTGGAGCAGGCCGGATTCGCGGTGCGCCCGCACTTCGAGATCATCGCGGGCCGGCGCTTCGTCGAGGGCCGCAACGAGGTGATCGTCGGCAGGGCGGCCGCGGGCCAGTTCGCCGGCCTCGACGTGGGCAACCGCCTGCGCTGGGGCGAGAACACCTGGGAGGTGGTCGGCGTGTTCGCGGACCGCGGCAGCGTCTACGAATCGGAGATCTGGGCCGACTCCCGGGTGCTCCAGCCCGCCTACCGCCGCGGCAACACCTTCCAGTCGGTGCACGTCAAGCTGGAATCTCCCGAGACGTTCGCCACGTTCAAGGACGCGCTGACCTCCGATCCGCGGCTGGAGGTGGACGTGCTGCGCGAGCGCGAGTACTACGTCGCCCAGTCGCGCGTGCTGCGCCAGCTGATCCAGATCCTCGGGAACCTGATCGCGATGCTGATGGCGGTCGGAGCCACGTTCGGCGCGCTCAACACCATGTACACTGCGGTCGCCGCGCGCCGACACGAGATCGCGACACTGCGCGCGCTCGGTTTCCGCGCCGCGCCGGTGGTGGTCTCGGTGCTCGCGGAGGCGATGCTGCTGGCCGTGCTGGGCGGGCTGATCGGCGGCGGCCTGGCCTGGGCCGCCGTGCACGGCTACGAGACGGCGACGATGAACTGGCAGACCTTCAGCCAGGTCGCGTTCACGCTGCGCGTCACGCCGGAGCTGCTGGGCGGCGGCATCGTCTACGCCGCGCTGATGGGGCTCGTCGGCGGTTTGTTCCCGGCGATTCGCGCGGCGCGGCTGCCGGTGGCGGTGGCGCTGCGGCGGGGCTGAGCGGCCCGGCGCAGCGGCGTTTTTCCGACGCACCCTTGCTTCGCGGCCTTCCCCCGGGGTGGATTCAGGGCAACTATCGAGGCACCGAAAGCCGTCCAGGCCGTTTCGGAGTCGACCTTGCCGGGGGTCATCCGCCGCAGCGGCCGCGCGCGACCGCGAAGCCTCCCCAACCGGACCTGGGGGATCCAACCATGCGTGCACCGTTTAGGCTGCCCGCCGGGCTTGTTCCACGTGGTCCTCGCGCTGCAGCGCTACGCGTCGTGCGAACGCTGGGCCAGCGCTCCTCCGGCGCCGAGCGCTCCGGCCGCAGCTGTCCCTGAGGCGGTATCCTGGTCCGGCCGGAGATGGCCGCCACGCGCTACAGCTACGACCTGTTCCTGTCGCACAGCCACGCCGACAAGGCGTGGGTCCACGCGCTGGCCGACCGGCTGGCCGCGGAGCGCTGGCACGGGCGCCTGCTGCGGCCCTGGCTGGACGAGCAGGTGCTCGACCCGGGCCGGCTGGGCAGCGACGCCGAGCTGACCACAGCGCTCGACCGCTCGCGGCTGCTCGGGCTCGTGCTGAGCCCGGAGAGCGTCGCCTCGCGTTACGTCGGCCTGGAGGTCGAGCACTTCCTGTCGCGGCGCGCGGCCGGGCAGGTGGTGCTGATGCTGCTGCGAGACTGCACGCTGCCGCCGGGGCTGGAGGCGCTGCGCGACGCGGGCGCCGGGCGGATCGACTTTCGCGCCGCGGACAAGTTCGAGGCCGGACTGCGGGCGTTGCTGCAGCAGGTCCGGCCGGCTGGCGGAGAGTCACCCGCCGACGTCGCGCGGCAGGTGGACGCCGCGGTCGCCGCTTTCGAGGCGGCGGACGAGGGCGGCTTCGCGGCGGGACCGACCGCCGAGCGCGACGCGGTCCACGCGGCGCTGTCCCGCCACGACATCGATGACGCGGCCCAGGAGGGACTGGCGCTGGCCGGGTTCCACCGCGCCACCGAGCACCTGATCCGCCTCCACAAGACCGGTTCCGACGCGGCCTACAACTTCAAGATGCTGCTGGCCGAGTGCCTGGTGGCCTCGCTGCTGCGCAGCAACGGCTACCGGGTGGTCGTGCAGTACCTGCTCGGCCGCGACGCGCCCGAGATCCCGTTCGTGATCGCCCGGGCCTACGCCAAGGTCGCCGATACCGATCCCGCGCGCGTCGACCTCAGCGCGCTGCTGCGCGTGGCGGCGCGGCTCGACGCGCAACCGGGTCTGTCCAACGAGGAGCGCGCGGTCGAGGCGTTGCTGGCCCGCGCCGCCGGAAAGCTGCGCGGCACCGCGGTGGGAGAGCTGCTGATCAAGACCCTGAGCGAGCGCGGACGCACCTCGCGGGTCGCCGCCTCGGGCGGGATCGTGCTCGGCTCGGCCCGCTCGGGCCCGGTGTTCTACCTCTCGGCGCTCGAGCAGGCCGCGGCCGACGGGACGCCGATCGACGCGCCGACCCGCCGGCTGCTGGGCCTGCTCAAGGGACTGGAGACCGATCCCGACCCCTACGTGCGCGATCGCGTGAAGCTGGCCCGGCAGGACCTGGAGCACGACTGGCCGGGTCTCGACCTGCCGTACCCGCTGTTCTGGCACCCGCGACGTCCGGCGGTGCCCGCGCTCCACCCGACCCACGCTCCGTTCCTCGGTGTGGTCGCGCGGGCCGGGCTGGCCGACATGGGGGACCGCGCCGAGCGGACGGAGGTCTCGACGGTGGCCTGCCTGACCGAGCCGCGCGTGGTCGACGCGTTGTTCTGGAACAGCGGCGCGCTGTTGGTCCCGGAGCAGGACCCGGACTCGCAGCAGTGCCGGCGGCTGCGGGCCCGCGGCGTGCCGTTCGCGATGCTCGCCGCCGCGGAGCTGGAGGCGCTGGAGGACGGCGACCTGGTGGTGGTGGACGAGGAGACGTTCACGGTCTGGGCGCCGACCCGCTGAGGGCCGGCGCCCGGTCATCCACGATCGCGGCTACTTGCCGAACATCTTGCCGATGCCGCCGAGCATGTCGCCGCCCTTGCCGAACATCGAAGCCAGGCCGCCGAGCGCGCCGGCCTTCTCTTGGAGCGACTGCAGCAGGTTCGGCAGCAACGCCGTCAGACCGCTCTGCGCCAGCTGCTTGTCGATCCCGACCTGCTGCGCCAGGGCGGAGATGTCGATCTTGTCCATGATCGACTGGGTGGCGTGGCCGAGGTTCGACGGATCGAGGTTCTCGACCTTCTGCGCCGCCTCGACCACCGAGCCGGTCGCCGCGGGAACGAACTTCTCCGCCTGCTCGGCCGTGAAGCCCGTCTTCTCGACCAGGCCGGCCACCAGCTCGGAGCTCTTCTCGCCGATCAGTTGCTTCAAGAAATCCATGATCTACCTCATCTTGGGATTGGAGTGGAGCGGTCGAGGCGGTCCTCGACGCAGCGGGTTCCTCGTGAACCCACACCCCAATAGACCACAGATCCGCCCGGGGGTCACATCACGGCGCTGCGATGGCTCTATACTGCCGCCATCCAGCAGAGGAGGCTGCCGATGATCCGGGGAGTGCACACGATGTTCTACTCCTCCGAGCCGGAGGAGCTGCGCGCGTTCATCCGCGACAAGCTGGGGTTTCCGTACACCGACGTCGGGGAAGGCTGGCTGATCTTCGACCTGCCGGAGGCCGACATGGGCTGTCATCCGACCGACGGAAAGGACGGCTCGCCGTCGGGAACGCCCTACCTGTCGTTTTACTGCGACGACATCGAGCAGACGGTGCAGGAGCTGAAAGAGCGCGGGGTGAAGTTCACCGACGGGATCACCGACCGCGGGTACGCGCTGGCGACGCACTTCAAGATGCCGGGCGACTTCGAGGTCGAGCTGTACGAGCCGAAATACGAGAAGCGGCCACGCTCGTGAGCGACGCTCCCGAGATCACCGCCGCCCAGCGCGGGCTGGGCGACATGGATCCGGCCGAGTTCCGCGCCGCGGCGGAGCGGGTCGTCGAGCGGGTCACCGCGTACTTCGAGCGGCTCGAATCGTACCGCGTGCTGCCGGACGTCAAGCCCGGTGACGTGCTGCGCCGGTTGCCCGCGGCGCCGCCGGCCGCGGCGGAGCCGCTGGACGCCGTGCTGGAGGACTACCTGCGGCTGATCGAGCCCAACATCACCCACTGGCAGCACCCCGGCTTCATGGCCTACTTCTCCAGCGTCGCCTGCGGGCCGGGGCTGCTGGGCGAGTGGCTGGCCAGCGCCCTCAACTCCAACGTGATGTTCTGGCGCAACGCGCCGGCCTCGACCGAGCTGGAGCACGTGGTGGTGGGCTGGCTGCGGCAGATGCTCGGGTTGCCCGCCGACTTCGACGGGATGTTCACCGACACGGCGTCGGTGTCGTCGCTGCTCTCGCTGGTCGCGGCGCGGCACGCGGTGCCGGGGCTGGAGGCGCGCGACGAGGGACTGGCCGGCCGGGCCGGGGTCGGCCGGTTGCGCCTGTACCTGTCCTCCGAGGCGCACGTCTCGATCGAGAAGGCGGCGATCGTCGTCGGGGTCGGTCGCGCGGGGGTGCGCCGGATCCCGGCGGACGACGAGCACCGCATGCGCGTCGACCTGTTGCGGGCGGCGATCGAAGAGGACCGCCGCGAGGGCTGGCTGCCGTTCTGCGTCGTCGGCACGCTCGGCACCACCTCGTCGACCAGCGTCGACCCGGCCGACGGGATCGCCGCGGCGTGCGAGGAGCACGGACTGTGGTTCCACGTCGACGCCGCCTACGCGGGCTCCGCAGCGATCGTGCCCGAGCAGCGCGGCCGCTTCGCCGGCTGGGAGCGCGCCGACTCGATCGTGGTCAACCCGCACAAGTGGCTGTTCACCCCGTTCGACGCCTCGTTGCTGCTGTTCCGGCGGCCCGAGGTGTTCCGCGACGCGTTCAACCTCGTGCCGGAGTACCTGCGCACTCCCGAGCCCGGCGGGCTGAAGAACTACTACGAGTACGGGATCCAGCTCGGCCGGCGGTTCCGCGCGCTCAAGCTGTGGTTCATGATCCGCTACTTCGGCGTCGAGGGCCTGGCCGCGCGGATCCGCGAGCACTGCCGGCTCGCCGCGCGGTTCGCCGGCTGGGTCGACGAGCATCCCGACTGGGAGCGGCTGGCCCCGACCCCGTTCTCCGTGGTGTGCTTCCGCCACCGTCCCGCGGGCGCCGATCCCGCGCGGCTCGACGCGCTGAACGAGGCGATCCTCGACCGCGTCAACGCCACGGGCGAGATCTACCTCTCGCACACCCGGCTCAAGGACCGCTACACGCTGCGCGTCGCCCTGGGCAACCTGCGCGCCACCGAGCGCCACGTCCGGCGCTGCTGGGAGGTGTTGCAGCAGGCGGCCGCCGAGGCGGTCCGCGGTACCCTGGATCCATGAGACCGCTGGCCGGACAGGTGGCCGTCGTGGCCGGCGCGACGCGTGGCGCCGGACGGGGGATCGCGCGGATGCTCGGCGAGGCCGGCGCCACGGTGTACTGCACGGGGCGCAGCGTGCCCGGTCAGCCGGCGATGGGCGCCGACCGTCCGGAGACGATCCACGAGACCGCCGCACTGGTCACGGCCGCCGGCGGTACGGGGATCGCGGTGCGCGTCGACCACACCGACGAGCAGCAGGTGGCGGCGCTGTTCCGGCGCATCGAGCAGGAGCGGCACCGCCTCGACGTCCTGGTCAACGACGTGTGGGGCGGCGACCCGCTGACCGAGTGGGGCCGGCCGTTCTGGGAGCTCGACCTGGACAAGGGGTTGGCCCTGCTGCGCCAGGCGATCGACTCGCACATCATCACGGCGCGCCACGGGACGCCGCTGATGCTGGAGCGCGGCTCGGGACTGATCGTCGAGGTCACCGACGGCGACGAGGAGATCAACCGCAGCTACCGCGGCAACCTGTTCTACGACCTGGTCAAGGTCTCGGTGATCCGGCTGGCCTTCGCCATGGCGCAGGAGCTGCGCGACAGCGGCGTGACCGCGCTCGCGGTCTCTCCGGGCTTCCTCCGCTCGGAAGCGATGCTCGACCACTTCGGTGTTTCCGAGGAGCGGTGGGAAGACGCCGTCAAGCAGGACCCGCACTTCGTCGAATCCGAGACGCCCTGCTTCGTCGGTCGTGCGGTGGCGGCGCTGGCAGCGGATCCCGAGGTGTGGAAGAAGGCCGGCGGCGCGTACACCTCCTGGGACCTGGCGGAAGAGTACGGCTTCGACGACGTGGACGGGCGGCGGCCGCACTTCGGACGTCACATCGCACAGGTCTACGAGGCGCGCTGGAAGGAGCTGGTCGTGCGCGCCACGGGCGAGTTCCGGAAGCACGGCTACGAGACGCGCGGACTGTTCGAACACGACCGCGCCAGCCTGACCCTGCGCGCGCGGCTGCGCCCGGACGAGGAGCCGCAGGACTGGTTCAACTGGACGCTGACGTTTCCGGAGATCGTGCTGGGCGATACCGCGAAGCTCGCCGCCGAGTTTCACGAGCGCTACGAGGAGCGGCGGAAGGCGGCCCGCGCGGACGATGCCGGGGACGCCGACAGCTGAAACAAAACGCCGCCGCGACCCGGAGGCCACGGCGGCGATCTATCGGTCAAGGTGCAGGGAGGAGACTCCGCACCGGGTCGGACTCGTTCTAGCGGCGTGTGGACCAGGCCCAGCGGACCGACCACCACGGGCGGTCGCGGTAGGCTCGCTGTCCCCGCCGCGTCGCGACGTCGAACCGGGCCATCTCGACCTGCAGGTCGTACATCACGTCGCTGACCCGGTCGGCCTCACGACGAACCTGGCCGCGCGCGTGCAGCAGGTCCAGCGAGCCGATCGCGCGATGGTAGGCCCGGCGCAGCTCGCGGAAGTCGCTCTTCACGTGGTACGGGTCGATCGCATAGCGTTCGACCTGGCGGTGGAAGTGTCGCGCCTCGCGCTTGAACTCGTACAGCGCGTCGAGGGCGCGGGCTTCCGCCCGATCGAGATGGTGCGCCTGGCGGGCGGCCAGATCGTACAGCCGCCCGGCGCGGTTCTCGAGCTGGTGCGCGACGGCCTGCAGGCGCTCGCCGCGATCGAAGCGCTCGTCCCTGTCGCGGTGGTCGGCCGAGGCGACCGTGGCCACGCCGAACAGGGCGATCGTCGTGATCAGCAGGTAACGCAGGGTCTTCATGGCGTGACTCCTTTCGGGATTCCGAGTCCCGCCCCGTCTCATCGCAAGGCCGGTGCCACGGCAAAACAGCCTTTGTTCCGTTGCTTTCTCCGGAAAACCGCTCGCCTGCGAACACCCGCGATGTCCCCTCGAGAGGACGTTTC
>JBFKMV010000043.1:0-29283 GCA_041629655.1 Candidatus Polarisedimenticolaceae bacterium | reverse complement strand
GTTGGCAGCCTATATCTCTTACCCGCTTCGGCTCTCATCGAACAGAGAAGAACATCATCAGCGCGACAAGCGCCCCGACAACCAGCATCAAAGCCAGCCTTGTCCCTCGGGACCATCCGCGCACCGACCAGATCGCCCAGGTGGCCCCTGCTACGGCTAGAACTGCAAAGACGCGGATGTTGTGAAAAAGCACCATGAACACGAACGGCGTGATCAAGAGAAGGGCGACGACCGTCACGCAGCTCACGGGGCTCACCCGTGGAGCCGCCGATTCCGCTTCGCATTCACTGGCCTTACGCTGTCCGTTTCAAAGGCGACGGGCTTTCGGCACCGGCCACAGCTCAAGAATCGGTCTTGCACGACCTGTTCCTTTGACTCGTCCAGGACCTACCGGACGCTCCCGCCGGGAGCGTGCGCTGCACGGCTATGGTCTCGGTCCCGTCTCGACGGCTGCGTCGCCGAAGCGCGGCCGCCCAGCAGTGGCGGCCCAGAAACCTGAGCCGGGTTCCTCGATGGTGGTTCCAGGGGACCGATCTGGCCGCTTTTTCCGCGTAGTAGAACCGGAACGTCGCGGCCTTGTCGCGCGTCACCATCGACTCGATTGTAGCGCGCGCATTGGACGCTGAGCCCGCACCGGCCGACAGAATCGGTGTATTCTACTCCCGGATTCCCCGCCGACCCCGGATCCAGGTTGACGAACGTGCCCTCACCGGGCGCAGTTCGCAGCTTGTTCGGCTCACCCGCGGAGGTCGATCATGACTCGCAGGGCGTCGAGGCTCCTTCCGGCTCTGCCGGCGCTCGTCGCGTTGCTCGTGGCGGGCCCATCGCTCGCCGCCGACCGCGAGATGGACGGCGACATAGACGATTGGTGCCACGCCGTCGACGCGAGCCCGCACAGCGCGGACGGCGCCCTCCGGCTGGGGTGCGGTCGCTGCGACGACCCGGTCGAGACCATGGCCTGCATGGACGATGGAGACTGCCGGACGGGGTACGTGTGCAGCGGCTCCCAGGAAGAGCTCGTGTGGTACGACGCGAGAACCGACGGCGCGGTGAACGATCTGCTCGTCGTCGCTTTGGCCCAGGACACGTTCGCCCTCTACGTGCTGGTCGGATGGCACCCGCCGCTCCATGCGACCGCGGTCCCCAACTTCCAGATCGCCCTCGACTTCCAGCCGGGAGGCACCCATGAGCTGGTCGATCCTCTCGAGGCGATGGTCGCCCCCGGCGTGTGCAGCGTCTCGAGCGACCGCGCCTGCACGGAGGACCCCGACTGTCACTTCTGCACCAACTCCTTCGAAGACCCGCCGTGCTGCGACGAGGGGACCTGCGCGCCCGGCGAGGAATGCCGGGTCCGGATCTGCGGCTCCGGCTGCGACCCCGACGATCCGACCGACGTCTGCGACACCAGCCAGACCTGCCTGAACCTCGGCACGACGTCGCTCGCCGACGTCGGCCTGCATTCGACCCCGTTGACCCGGGCCGACTACCTGGTGACGTACGACTTCTATCGTTCGCTCGTCGGCATCGATGGCCCCGCACAGCTCAGCCGCTGGACGGGCGAGTGGACGCCGCTCGGGACGTTCGAGTTCGGCGACTCGCCCGGCGCGCCGGAGCGACCTCGCCCGCCGGCGGCCGAGACCGCCATCACCTGGGACGCCTTCGGCTGCACGGCCTGGACCCCGGAGGACGGTTGCGGCGCCGACCCGACGCCGGGCGGATGCGGCTGTCCCGACTTCGGCCCGGGCGCGCCGTACCGCTTCACCACCGTGGTGAGCCGCGCCGGGCGGTTCCTCGACTTCAACCCGGGGGGCGCGATCGAGGACGTGGCCTCCGAAGCGGTCGCCGGGACGACGACGCGCACCCCGAACAGTTGCCCGGGCCCGGGCATCGGCACGACGACGTGCGAGCTGGACGACGCGAGCACCGACACGTTCGGGCCCGACACGGCGCTCGACCCCGGCGGTGCCGTTTCCGGCCTCCGGGTCGTGGACAAGGGGACGGGGCCCACGCCCTCGATCACGCTGCGCTGGAATCCTTCCTGCTCCTACGGCGACAGCGACTACCAGGTCTACGAGGGCAGCCTGAGCGCGCTGCCCGCGTACGATCACGCGCCGGTGTCGTGCAGCACCGCGGGCGAAACCACCGCGACGCTCGACGCCGGCGCCGGCGACCGTTACTTCCTGGTCGTCCCGACCGACGGGACCGAGGAAGGGTCCTACGGAAACGGCGTCTCGGGGGCCCCGCGGCCGCAGGCCGCGACTGCGTGCCGGTCGCAGGTGCTGGCGCCCGCTTGCGGCTAGAACTCTGCCCGGCCTGGCCGCGGCGCCGGCTCGACGCGCCCCCAGCGGATCGAGACGGTCCTGATTACCACCGGCAACTCGTGCGCCCGGCCTGCCGATCCCCGCTATATTGAGGGCGCGGGAGCGCCCGGTACCGCACGGGCCGGGTTGCCTCGCTCGTCCGTCGCAACCGGCCAAGGGAGATCCGATCATGCCGGTCTACGAGTACATCTGCCAGGATTGCAGGAAGCGATTCGAGATCGTCGAAACGGTGGCCCGCCACGAGACGAAGCACGTCGTGCGGTGCCCCAAGTGCTCCAGCAAGCAGGTCGAGCGCTGCTGGAGCAGCGTCTACGTGGAGACGGCCAAGAAGAGCTAGGCCCGTCGCGGCGCGGGTTCCGGATCCCCACCGGGAGATGGAGTTGCCGGACGTCGTTCGCAGCTTGTCCGACTCAGCCGCCCGCAGCCTCGACCGAACGCTGGACGGACAAGAGACCGACGAGAGGATGAGCAAAGAACTGGTACCCGAACTTCTTGACCCGAGCGCTCGGGCTGCCGACCGAGGGTACGTTCTTCGCCTCCGTTCTCGGCGGCGTTCTGGTCGGGATCGGGGTGGCGCTACTCGTCGAGCGTTGTCGGCCTCCCCTGCGAATGGTCGGCCTGGGTCTCGGAGGGGCGATGGCGATCAATCTGTGCGGGGCCGGGGTCCTTGCGATCTGGCTGCTCACGGGTTCGCTGAGCCTCACCGCTTTGGGGTGGCTCGCTCTTTGGGCTCTCGTAACGCTCCTTGTGGGGCTGAGCGGTCTCGAGCTCTACACTCACCTCCGTCATGCTTCAGAGTAGCAACCCGACACGCGCATCAAGGGCGCCAACGAGCGTCTCCGACGAACTGCGAAAGACCGACGCGGTCGGCGGCCGGTGTCACTCGACCTGTTGAAGGAGCCGGCGAAGAGCTCGGCTCGCAAGCCGTCGCACGGGTGCGGAATGGACTAGACTCCAGGTATCGCCGCGGAGGTAGGGGAACATGCAGCAATCGATGACCACGACCGCGTTCCATCTCGAAGGGTTCCGCATCAAGACCACCCTGGGGGTCGTCCGGGGGATCACCGTCCGGTCGAGGTCGGTGTTCGGCACGTTCGGCGCGTCCATCCAGACGCTGTTCGGGGGCAACATCACGCTGTTCACGGAGCTGTGCGAGAAGACTCGCGGCGAAGCCTTCGCCCTGATGCTCGCGCACGCCGAAGAAACCGGGGCGAACGCCGTGGTGGGCGTTCGCTACGACGCCACCGAGGTGATGTCGGGGGTCAACGAGGTGCTCTGCTACGGAACGGCCGTCGTCGTGGAGCGCGCCTAGCATGGCCGGCCAAGCCTCACCGATGCGGTTCTGGACGCGGCTAGGCGTGACGGCCCTTGCCTGCCTCGTCGTGGCCTGCGACGGTTCGTCGATCGACCCGCCCGGATTCGCGGAGGCGGAAGTCCGGTACCTGGACCACGCCGGGTGGCTGGTGCGCACGCCGGAACACACGTTGATCTTCGACTACACCGGCCCGATCGAGGATGGCGCGCTCGATGACGGCACACTGTCACGGGATCTGCTGGCCGATCGGAAAGTCGTGCTATTCGTCTCGCACGCGCACGGCGACCATTTCAGGCGCGACGTGTTGCACCTGCGCGAGTCGGTGGAGGACCTGGTCGTCGTGATGGGCTGGGACGAGCCCGACTCCGGAGAGGTGGTCGTTCCCGCGGACGGCGAGTGGACCGACGTGTCCGGCGCTCGGGTGTTTGCGCTGCACCACGAATTCGACGGCATTCCCGAGGGGTTCTTCCTGGTGCACTCGGGCGGCCTGACCGTTTACCACTCCGGCGACCACGGGACCTGGAGCGAGCCCCCCAACGAGACGTTCCGGGCGAACATCGACCGCATGGCCGCTGCCGCCGAGACGATCGACATCGCCTTCATCTCCGCTTTCGGCCCCCGCGGGCGGGCCGGGGCTCTCAACCAGGGTGATATCTACAGCCTCGAGACCCTCGAGCCCCGGGTGACCTTCCCGATGCACGGCACCGGCCGCGAGTACCACTATGCCGCCTTCGCCGACGAGGTCTTCAAGCTCGGCCTGCCGACCACGGTGGGCGTGGCCGCCGCCCCGGGCGCGCGCTTCGTCTATCGGAACGGCGAGCTCCACGAGCCGGCAAACCAGGGGTAGGCAGATCCGTGGCGCCGGAGCGGGCGCTCCCGCATTGCGGCTCGAGCTGTTCATGCGGATCTGCGACGGCGTGCAGCACGCCGAAGGCTTGACCGGTTCAGTCGGCGACCCAAGCGAGCACGCAGTCCGCGGCAGCGCTGCCGCTGAGGAACGCGCCCTCGACGCCGCCCCCTCCACACGAGTCGCCGCAGACCACGATGCCGAGCGATCGGTCGAACAGGCAGCGGGACGGGAGCGGCCGGGCGGGCGCGGCGTAGCGCCAGCGGTGGGCCTGTCGGTCGATCGGCTCCGGCAGTTCGTGGCCGACGACCTCGGCGAAGGCCCCGGTCAGCGTCGCCGCTACCTGCTCCCGTTCGTCCTCGAGATGCTCGCGGGTCCACCCGGCGGAGGCTTGCAGCACCCAGGTTTCCGAGCTGCGACCGGGCTTGCTGCCGTCGCGGGCGATCCACGACAGCGCTCCCTCGTTCATGAACGCCCCGTCGAAATCCACGTCGAGCGGTGAGGCGAAGGCCAGCAGCACGGCCCAGCACGGCTGCATGTGCACCTCGGCGACCTGGCGGCGCAGCTCGGGAGCGGACTCCAGCAGCGGCAGCGCCTGGGGGGCCGGCACGGTCACCACGACGAAGTCGTAAGGACCCTCCTCCGCGGCCTCGTGCGCCAGGTACCAATGGTCTTGCACCCGCTTCAGGTCCTGCACGCGGATGCCGTTCCGGACGTCGCAGCCCAACGCCAGGTGAGCGGCGAGGGAGTTCATCTGCGGCACGCCGACGTAGCGCTGCGGCGAACTCGAGGTCGGCCTGCGCGCTCCGCCCTCGATGGTGACGATGCGGCCGCGCCACTCGGCGACGACGCCGTTCTCGATCCAGCGCCGGACCTGCTCGCCGAAACGCGGGTTGCGCACCGTGAAGAACGGGGCGCCGTGATCGTAGCTCCAGGTCTCGGCCGTGCGCGTGGCGAGCCGCCCGCCGGGCCGGCGTCCCTTGTCGAACACCACGACCTCGCTCCCGTGATCCGCCAGGGTCCGGGCGCAGACCAGCCCGGACACGCCGGCACCCACGACCGCGATCCTGGTCGGGCTTTCCGTGTCAAAACGCGGAGGCGTCATGTTGCGGCGGACCTCCCTACCTGGATCCGAGGTCAAGGCCTCGTTTGGCTTGGCAATGAGCCAGGACACCCAGTAAAGCACAAACGCCCGAAGCTGCAACCTCGCCGTGTGTGCAGCTCCCGTCCGATCCGGTAGGGCCGGTGTAAACTACCCCCGGTTTCTCGATTGATCCTCCGGCTTTAGCGTATCTAAAGTCCACGGGACGTAGTTCGCAGCTTATGCCACTTCGCCGCACACCGGACCGGGCCGAGCTGCATGGGCCCTGTATCGAGGGATTCCGATGAAGCAACGAACGACGAGACGGGTCACGACGATGTCGGTGGCCGCTTTCCTGCTCACGTCCTCCGTCGTCCCCGCGGCGGACCCGGCGCGGCACCTCGAGGGTCGCCCGGGCACGCTCGTGATCTACGAGACGAGGACGGGGGAGCACCTGCGGGTCAACCCCGAGCGCGCTGCGCGGCGGTACTCTCCCTGCTCGACCTTCAAGATCCCGAACTCGTTGATCGCGCTCCAGGCCGGCGCCGTGACGCCGGAGCGCTCGACGATCGCCTGGAACCCCGAGCGCGACCCCCGGCAGGAGGGATGGCCGAAGTCGTGGTCTCGCGATCACGATCTCACCAGCGCGATCCGCAATTCCGTCGTGTGGTACTACCAGGAGCTGGCGCGCCGCGTCGGCGCGGAACGCATGTCCCGCGAGGTCTCCCGCATCGGCTACGGGAACATGGACACCAGCGGGGGAGTGGACCGGTTCTGGCTCTCGAGCAGCCTGCGCATCTCGGCCGACGAGCAGGTGGCGTTCCTGCGCCGCTTTCGCGCCGGCGAGCTGGGGTTCGACGAGGCGGCCACGCGCACGGTCAAGGACGCGATCGTGCTCGAACGCGGCGACGGCTGGGTCTGGCGCGGAAAGACCGGGGCCTGCCCGCAGGAGGACATCGGCTATCTGGGCTGGCTCGTGGGGTACGTGGAGCGCGGCGAGGACGTCGCCTTCTACGCGCTCCAGATCGAGGCGCGGGAATTCCGCGAGCTGTTCCGGGAGCGCATCCGGATCATGCGCGAAGTGTTGAAGGACCTCGGTTACCTGTGAGCGTGGTCGTGGGTTGCGTCAGAACGCGTAGGCGCTGCTCGGCCCGTGCCACTCCAGGTTCTCGATCCACCACTTCGGGTCGCCGAGTCGCGCGCGAGCCCGCACTGGGGCTCCGAGCCGTCCGATCGCGAGTTCCGCTGAAAAGCCAACCGCTGTGGTGTTAGGCTGATCGAGGGAAAAAAGCCGTAACGGGAGCCGAGAGATGTTGCTCAACCCGAACAAGCTCGACCGCTTCTACCCTGACGAGCGCTCGCGCGAGATCATGCGCAAGACCGTGGAGTTCTTCGAGAGCAAGGGGCTCGACCGGATCAAGCACGACGACCACGAGCGCGTGTGGTACGCCGATTTTCTCGAATTCGTGAAACGCGAGCGGATATTCGCGACGTTGCTGACGCCGCCGGATCACGCGATCGACAACCCGGATGCGCGCTGGGACACCTGGCGCAACTGCGAGTTCAACGAGATCCTGAGCTTCTACGGGCTGGCGTACTGGTACACCTGGCAGGTGACGATCCTGGGCCTCGGGCCGCTGTGGATGACGAACAACCAGGCGGTCAGGAAGCGGGCCGGCGAGCTGCTCGATGCCGGAGGCGTGTTCGCCTTCGGCCTCTCGGAAAAGGAGCACGGGGCCGACATCTACGCGAGCGAAATGAGCCTGAAGGACCTGGGTCGGGGCCGCTACGTGGCGAACGGGAGCAAGTACTACATCGGGAACGCGAACGAAGCGGCGATAGTGTCGGTGTTCGGCAAGATGGCGGACTCCGACGACTACGTGTTCTTCGCCGCCGACCCGAGGCACGACGATTTCGATCTGATCAAGAACGTCTGCAATTCCCAGAACTATGTGGCGGAGTTCGCGCTACGCGACTATCCGGTCACGGAAGCGGATATCATGTCCCAGGGCCGGGAGGCGTGGGACGCGTCGCTGAACACGGTCAACGTCGGCAAGTTCAACCTGGGCTGGGCCTCGATCGGGATCTGCACGCACGCGTTCTACGAGGCGATCAACCACGCGTCGAAGCGCCGGCTGTTCGATCACTACGTCACCGACTTCGTCCATATCCGACAACTGTTCACCGACGCCTACTTCCGCCTGTTGTCGATGAAGCTCTTCGCGTTGCGTGCGGCCGACTACATGCGCGCGGCATCGCCCGACGACCGCCGCTACCTGCTGTACAACCCGATGGTCAAGATGAAGGTGACGACCCAGGGAGAGGAAGTCATCGACCACCTGTGGGACGTGATCGCGGCGAAGGGTTTCGAGAAGGACAGCTACTTCGAGATGGCCGCACGGGACATCCGGGCCCTGCCCAAGCTCGAGGGGACCGTTCACGTGAACATGGCGCTGATCATCAAGTTCATGAAGAACTACTTCTTCCGCGCCAAGGAGTACCCCGAGATCGGTCGCATCGACGAGGCGCGACACGACGCCTTCCTCTTCGCACAGGGACCTACGCGTGGCCTGAGCAAGATCCGGTTCCACGATTACCGGCCGGTTTACGGCGCCTTCGACCTGCCGAACGTACGGGTCTTCTCGCGACAGGTCCGCATGCTCAAGGGACTGCTGCTGGTCGGAAGACCGACGAAGGAGCAACTGGAGGACTTCGACTTCCTGTTGATTCTCGGCGAGTTGTTCACGCTGGTGGTTTACGGGCAGTTGATCCTCGAAAACGCGAAGATCTACCGGATTGACGACGTCGTCGTCGACCGGATCTTCGATTTCATGGTTCGAGACTTCTCGAAGTTCGCGCTCAAGCTGTACTCGAAAACCAGCAGCACCCGACGCCAGATGCTGTTGTGCCGCCGCATGATCCGCAAGCCGGTGAGGAACGTCCCGCGAGACGAGCGTGTGTGGCGCGATCACGTCTACGCGCTGCGCGATGCCTACGAGATGAGACGCGGCCAGGCGGGTGCGACCGATCCGGCCCCGGCGCTCGAGGAGCCTGTTCCGCGGCCGTGAGCGAAGCGGCCCAGGCGAACAAGCTGCGAACTCGGTGCTTCGCCACTCCAGCCACCGGTCTTGGCGCCGGAGCCCGCCGCGGGCATGATGGAGTGTGGTGTTTTTCCGAGCCACGACCGACCCGCGGGCGCCTGCCAAGCGGCACCTCTTCTGCGCCCTGTTCGGGGTCTGTCTGGTCGCCTTCCCGCCGGTCGCAGCGGCTCCGGACCCGCAGACCTGTCCAGGCGAACCGGTGCGTCTACGGGTCGCCCTGGCCCCGCCGCTCCGGCCGACCAGGGTGACCTCGACGGATCTTGCCGACGCCGTGTCCCGTGCGGGCGGCCTGCTCGCGCCTCATCTCGGCCGCGACCTCGAGATCGCGCAGCTCGTGCCCTGGACGACCGCGACGGCACGAGACTCCGCCGATGGGCTGCTGCTCGAGCTGCTGCAGACCATCGGGCGAGGCGATGCCGACATCGTCGTCGGGCTCGTTCCGCCGCCACCTGCGAACCGGCGCGGCCTCGTGGTGGCGCGATCGCCTCGGGCCTCCGGCAGCACGGCCTACGAGGAGGGCTACATCGCGCTGATCGCCGGCGGGTCGTTACGCGAGATCCACCCGTTGCTGGCCCACGAGCTGGGGCATCTGTTCGGAGCCATCCACGTCGGTGACCAGCGTAGCCTGATGCACGCGCGCGTCTCGGGCCGTGAGATCGATTCGCTCAATGCCGAGCTGATCGCGCTGCACTGTGACCGCCGCTTCGCGGCGACGACGTTTCCGCTCGTCGAGGAGCGCCGGGAAGCCGCGCGCGTCCTCTACCTGCGAGCGCTCCAGACCGAGCGGGCCGGTGCCGCGAGGGCGCGCATCCTGGCGGCGCGGATCGACATCGAGGCGGGACGCTACGCCGGGGCGATCGAGGCCCTCGAGCCGCTGGCCGGCGGGCGCCCACCGGACCTCGACGCCGCCGTGCCGCTGGCCATCGCGCTGCGCCGTTCCCGGCGCTACGGTGACGCGCTCCGGCTCTACGAGCGCATCCTGACCGCCCGGCCGAACGACCACCGCGTGCACTACAACCGGGGCATCGCTCTCAGCCACCAGGGGGACACCGGCGCCGCCGTGGTGGCCTACGAGCGGGCGCTCGGGCTGGCGCCCGACTTCCAGCCCGCGCTGGCCAACCTCGGCGAGGTCCAGGCGGAGCGCGGACGGGCCCGCGAGGCGATCGCGCTGCTCGAGCGTGCCGTCGCGCTCGATCCGGCAGACCTCGGGGCGCGGGCCAACCTCGGCTACGCGCACCTCGCAGCCGGGGACTTCGAGGCCGCGCACGCCGCCGTCGCGTACGTGCTCGACCGGGACCCCGCATCGGCCAACGCCCACAACACGCTCGGCATGCTGCGCGAAGCAGGCGGCGATCGGGCGGGGGCGCTTCGGGCGTTTCGGCGGGCGATCGAGCTCGACCCGGCGTACGCCGACCCGCTGCTGAACCTGGCGCAGCTCCACCTCGACGCGGGCGAGCCGGAGGCCGCCGAGCCGTTGGCGCGTCGCGCCCTGGAGCTGCGGCCATCGCTCGCGGCCGCGCGTGTGATCCTGGGACGGGTGCTGCTGCGCGCGGAGCGCTGGGAGGACGCCGCGCGCGAGTTCGAGCGGGCGCTCGACCAGCATCCCGGGCTTGCCGCGGCCCACGGCGAGCTCGGCCATGCCCGGCTGATGATGGGCGATGCCGCCCGCGCCATCGGGCACTGCCGGCGCGCGATCGAGCTGGATCCCGGCTCCGCCAACGCCCACCTGATCCTCGCACACGCTCTGCTGGCGTCGGAACAGCTCGACGCGGCCCGCGACGCGTACCTCCGTGTGCTGGAGATCGGACCCCCGAACGGCGTCGCGCACCACAATCTGGCCGTGATCCACTTCCGCAGCGGAGAGGTCGAGCGCGCCTGGGAGCACGCGCTGCGCGCGCTGGCGCTGGGCATCGAACCCGCCGCCGATTTCGTCTTCGAGCTGGAGCGAGCCACCGGACGCGCCTGGCCGCGTCCTGGATGATCGGCGTGCACCCCACGACTGGAACCGACGTCCTCCGTCGCCCCGGGAATTCCGCGAGCTGTTCCAGGAGCGCATCCGGATCATGCGCGACGTGTTGAAGCAGCTCGGTCAGCTGTGAGCGTGGTCGTGGGTTGCGTCAGAACGCGTAGCGGGTGCCGGGGAAGGCGTATTCGAGACTCGGCCTGTACGACGAGGCCATCCGTTCCCCTCCGGTTGGAGCGGGATCGGACCGGGTGGTAAGCTCGCCGGCCACGTGACGCGGATCTTCATCACCGGGGTGACGGGATTCCTCGGCCGCGCCGCGGCCCGACGTTTGCGCGATCAGGGTCATCCCGTGAGCGGCCTCGCCCCGGCCAGCCGGCGCGGGCAGGCTCTGGTACGGGAAGGGATCGAGTTTCATCCCGTCGATGTCCGCGACGCGGCCGGCGTGGAGCGGGCGATCGCCGGCCACGAGGTGGTGATCCACCTGGCCGGGGCCTACCGCAAGGAAGGACGGCCGCTGCGCGAGTTTCACGACGTCAACGTCACCGGCACCCAGAACGTCCTGGCCGCGGCCCGCGCCGCCGGTGTCGAGCGCATCCTGCACGTCAGCACCACCGGCGTCTACGGCAACCTCGTCCGGATTCCCGCGGACGAGACCCATCCTTACGGCTTCACCAACCACTACCAGCAGACCAAGCTGGAGGGCGAGCAGAAGGCCCTGGAGGCGTTCCACGGGCCGCTCCGCGGTCGGGGCGTGGTGATCCGTCCCGCCGGTGTGTACGGACCGCACGACATGAAGTTCCTCAAGATGATCCGCCTCGTTCATCGCCGCCGCGCCTTCTACGTTGGGCCCTGCACCGCGGCGTTCCATCCGACCTACATCGACGACTTCCTCGACGGACTGGAGCTGGCCCGGAACTCGGAGCAGGCGGCCGGCGAGGCCTACCACATCGCGGGCGCAAGCCACCTGTCGGTGCGGGAGTACATCCGTACGGTGGCGCGCGCACTGGACGCGCCAGAGCCGAGGCTCCGCCTGCCGCTGGCGCCCCTGAAGGTGGCGGCGCACGTCTGCGAGAAGGTGTGTCGGCTGCTGCGCGTCGAGCCGCCGCTCTACCCGCGTCGTCTGGGCTTCTTTCACGTCGACCGGGCCTACTCGATCGAGAAGGCCAGACGCCAGCTCGGCTACCGGCCGCGGGTCTCGCTGGAAGCAGGCCTGAGCCGCACCATCGCCTGGTACCGCCAGGAGGGCTTGCTTTGACGCCTTCCGCCCGGCGCCGGTTGGCCCACCTGCTGGTCCTGGCGCTGCTCGCGGTGCTGGCCTGGTTCTTCCTGGAGCCGCGCCGCCTGCTCGAGGCGCTCGGCGCGGTGCGGCTCGGGCCGCTGCTCGTGCTGCTCGGCGTCGCGCTGGCGGACCGGCTGCTGATGGCGGTGAAGTGGTCCCAGCTCCTGGCAGCGACCGGAGTCCACCTGCCCCTGGCCTCGGTGATCAGCGCTTACCTCCAGGCCTCGTTCGTCAACCGCGTCGTGCCGATGAGCCTCGGGGGCGACATCGTGCGCGGCGTGGCGGCGAGCCGGCCCGAGAGCCGGGACCGGGTGGTGGCCTCGATGGTCATGGAGAAGGCCGTCGCCGTCGTCGGCGCGGTCGCCCTGGCGCTGGCCGGGGCCGCCGCGCTCGCCCCGGCACTGATCGCGCGAGGCCGGGGATCGATGGTCTGGTCGCTGGCCGGTCTCGGCGCGGTGGTGCTGGTGCTGATCCTGCTGTCGCTCTCCGAACAGGTGGTGCGCACCCTGTTCCGGCCCGTCTCGGGCCTGTCGCGGCGCATGGGGACGAGTCGGCTGCTGGGCCGCCTGCACGCCGCCTACCGTGGCTACCGGTCGCGCCCCGGCGCGCTGGCCGCACACTTCCTGCTCACCCTGATCGAGCAGGCGCTGCAGGTGCTCGTGGTGTTCCTCTGCGCGCGCTCGGTCGGCATCGACGCGCCGGCTTCGGTGCTGGTGCCGGTCATCGCGGTGAGCGAGCTGGTGCGCAAGCTGGCGCTGGTGCTGCAGGTGTGGGGGCTGGGAGAGCTGGGGCGCGTCCTCACGCTCAGCCTGGCCGCGGTGGATGCGAACCGGGCCGTGGCGGTAGCGCTGCTCTACCACGCCGTCGCGTGGATCGTGGCGCTGCCCGGTGCGCTACTGCTGGTGCTGCGCCGGCCCGCAGCCCGCACCGCCGCCTGACGGGCGCTCATCGCCCATGGCGGGATGCTGATCTGGAGAAACGTCGATTGAATTGCCTGGCCGTAGTCAAAGGGAGCCACGAGTGCGGTTTGGCCGCAGCTGGTGCCCCGAGCTCCACTCCATCCGATGGAATCGGTGTAATCTACCTCCTGATCCGTTGTCGAGCAGTCCGGCTCAGGTTTGCGGGTATAGAGTTGCCGGACACCGTTCGCAGCTTGTGCCGCTTACCCGCTCACCGGGAAGGCGAGCCTGGGCCCGCCGATCCGGGGTGTAGATCCTGTCGTCTCGTCGCTCGCTGCGGGCCGGCTGGTCTTCGCCGAGACGATCCGCTGGACGACGTAGAAGGGGAAAGCCACGAACGCTCTTTTCCACCGGTTGCTCGACTGGGCGTACGAGGTCGTGCTCCCGTACGGGACGCCCATCGCCATCGTCGCTTGGGTCACGGTGCTCGGCGGTGTCGTTGCCCTGGTCTTTCCGCTCAGGCGCTACGAGCTTCGACCGTTTTTGCTCCCGGCCGCGGCGGTGGGCGGCGCCTCGTTGCTCGCTCATCTCCTCGACTACTGGGTTACGCTTCGAATCAGCCCGGACCTCGGCCTGGAGGCCAATCCGCTATGGCGTGTCGTGGTCGAGCTGTGGGGTGCCGGTCCGGCCAAGCTGTACGGGCTGAGCGGGAAGATCCTGCTCTCGATCCTCGCGTTCGAGCTGTTCGCGTTCTACCTCGCGCAGCGTTCGTTACTGTTCCCCCGGAACGCCGCCGGGCCCGTGGAGTTCTGGCGGCGCTTCGGCAATCGCTCCTTGCGCGTCGACTGGAGACGAATCGCCAACTTCTTCTCTTTCACCTTCGCGTGGATCGGCCCGTTCTATTTCTACGTGGCGCTCATGAACTCCCTGGCCGAGGGCCCACACCACGAAAGGCTGCCGGCGATGCCCCTGGTGCTCGTCGCCTACCTGGGCGCGACGACCGGCGCGTACCTCCTGTTCACGTATCGCGCTTTCTGCAGGCTATCCGAGGCCTGAGCAGGTTCCAACGTGGGGGCGGGCGCGGCGTCGGACGGAACGGGTCACGCGCGCCGTACAATGAGCGCCGAGAGCATGAACGGCAACCCCTACCGCTACGAGATCGTCGCGACCGCGGTTTTAGTGCCGGGCCTGCTGGCCTTGGAGACCTGGCGTCGCTGGGGCGAGCTGCTCAGCCCGCGGGCACTCGACGACTGGCTGATCGGCCTCAGCGCGCTGATCGTGGTCGTCGGGCTCGCACGCCGGGCCCCGGCGGCGCGGCGGTGGTGGCTGTTCGTCTGCGGCGGGGCGTGGTTCCTGTTCGGGCTCAGCCTGTGGGGCTCGATCCACGGCTACGCCGAGGGCGATCCGTCCGCCTTCCCGATGCCGGCGGTGATCGCGTTCAAGGCCAGCGGCTTCGCGCTGATCAGTGTCGCGAGCTGGCGGGCGCTGCGTCTGCTTCAAGAGGCCGGCAAGAAAGGGCTCGAGTAGGCTCCGACTCGGTTCAGCCGGGTCAGTCAGCGGTGACCTTCGGGCAGGCTCGTCTTCTCATCGCCGCAGGCTGCGCTGAGCTGAGCCGGTTTCAGTCCCCGGGTTTCCCTGAGATCGGCACTCGCGAGGATGGCCCCGGCGAAGCGGGCACCCGTCAAGGTGGCGCTCGACCGAGCGGTTCCACCCGCGGCGGGTCTCGGCTACGGGATGAGCACACCCCCCGCGAGCTCGAGATCGATTCCGACCCCGCCGCGCAGCACGGTCACCGTGTGTCGTTCGGGATCGCCGGACGCGAAACCCGTGCAACCCCAATCTCGAGGAGGTTTCCCGTCGACCGCCACGATCCGATCGCCGCGACGCAAGCCCGCGGCCTCGGCCGGTGTGCCGGGGAACACCCGGAGAATCTCGTCGCCGTCGCGCCGCGAGCGGATCCCGACTCCCCATCCGATCATCGACTCCATCCGGACGGGCCCGGTGGTCGCGGGGCGCAGGCGGATGCGCTTCGACCGCTGGTCGAACGTCCAGACGAAATGGCGCATGACCTTTCGGCCGGCGAGCCGTTCCCGGTCACCGAGCAGCACCAGCGGATCTTCGAAGCGGAGCGGCCCGAGCTGCACGACTCCCTGCGCGCGGCCCCCGAGATCGATCCGCGACCCGTAGTAGGTCCAGACCGCCTTGATCGGACGCGGCGAGACGACCCAACGCAGCCGGTCCTTCGGGTTGAGCAGGAAACCCGCGTGAGCGCCGGAGTCGATCAACAGTTCGACGCGCCGGCCGGCCACGGAGACCTTGAGCTGCGGACGGCGCGCGCCGGTGTCGCGAAACACGGTCTGCCGATCGACGGCAGGCAGACGGCCGCGGGAGAGTCGCACCTCCTCGCGGCCGTAGTCGAGCGTCAGCAGCACGTCCCGGAAGGCAGAGAATCCGAGGATCCCGTCGAGACGCCGCCCGATCGCCCGACCCAGCTCCGCCGTCGGCAGCGCGCGCGCCTCGATCGAGCCGAGAGCGAAGGACCCCAGCCGGACGTCCTCCATTGCGACCGTTCCGGCCGCGACGGACCGTCCGGTCAGGGTCTGCACCGCCGCCGGGTCGATGAAGGTCCGCGACGCTCCGGTGTCGAGCAGAAAGTGCAGCGGGGCCGTGTCGCCGTCGCCCACCGTCAGCGCCACGACGAACAGGCCGCCGCAAGACTCGCTGGGCACGACGACACCGGCGAGGGCAGGGGTCGACAGCACCAGGGTCGCGCCCAGAAAGAGTCGACGAGCTGCACGTGCCATAGCGCGCCAGTGTGCCGCCTCGTCGAAGGCGCGACGTAAAAAAGCTGAAAAAACAACCGCGGAGCGCCGTGGTCGCCGCTCGCGCGGCGGCGCGAACTTGCCCGACGGCGGTCTCCGGTGTCTACTATGGGGGAACGCTCCGCACTTTCAGGTCGATGCAACCAGAAGAAGGAGGAAGGCCATGAGAGTAGTGACCCGGATGCTGGCCGTGCTCGTCGTCCTCGCGCTCGCCGCAGGGGCTGCCTATGCCGGATGTGGTGCCAAGGACACCCTGCAGGGCACGCTGAAGTCCGTCGACGCGGACAACAACATGGTCGTCGTGGTGGGCGAGGACGGGAAAGAAGTCAAGCTCACGATGACGAAGAGCACGGCGGTCAAGGATGCCGAAGGCAACAAGGCCGAGGTGTCGAAGCTCGTCGGCAAGCAGGTCGAGGTCGTCAGCGAGCATGCCAAGATCGACTCGATCACGTTGATGGCCTGACCGAGACCGGACCATCGGACATCCCGAGGGCTGCGGAGGCGCCTCCGCAGCCCTTCCTTCATGCACGCCCCACTGGCCGCCCGGCCCCGCGCTCATCGGTCCGGCTCCTCTCGGTCGAAGCGCAACGTGCCTTCAGCGCAGCCACGAGGCGGTGAGAAAGCCGAGGTAGGTGCCGAGGCCGTTGCCCAGCGCCCCGACCAGGATCGCGGGTAGCACGAGGTCGGACCGGCCCAGGCTTCGCGCCAGGGCCAGGACGCTGGTGCTGCCGCCGATGTTGGCCTGGGAAGCGACCGCGGCCATGTCCCAGTCGACACGCAGCAATCCGGCCAGCCCGAAGACCACCAGGCCGTGCACCGCGACGAGCACGCTGACAAACACGATCAGGCGGCCGCCGAGCCGGCCGATCTGTGCCAGTGCCGAGACGTCGCATAGCGAGCCGATCACGGCCAGGAAGATCATCACCGCCAGCCAGCCGGTCACCCGCACCCCGCGCGACCGCTGCACCGGTCCGAGTTGAGCCAGCTTCCGCGGGCGCCGCTCGCCGGCGGCGTCACCGACCAGGACCCGGGAACGCCCGGCATCCAGTGGCGGGACTTGGACGCCGTGAACGCGGGATCGGTTACAGCCCGGGTCGATCGGCTTGCGCCGCGGCCGGCTCGAGCCCCTGCATCGGACAGGCCAGCTCCTGCTCGTCGCGGGACCACAGTCCCCGCATCCACCACGACACCGCGGGCGCATCCAGCTCCACGCGGCCGTCCTCGCGGAGCCGGCCCACGCGGTTCTCGGGCCGGCTCAACGCGACCGTGCACTTGGCCAGGGTGCCGTCGGCACGGACGATGAAGGAGTCCGGCCTCGCGGCATGGCAGATCCGCGGCCCCGGCTCGGGTGGGCGGTCGACCCTCAGCTTCAGCGAGCGCGCCCGGCCCTTTGCCGCCTCGAGGATCCGCTGCGCTTCGTCCCCAGCCAGGAAGGATGCCCCGCCGTTTCTGGAGGGGTCCAGATCGACCAGCGGGACCGGCGCCACGCGGAACCGCCGGTCGGCGCCGAACGCTGCGTGGAGCCGTTCGATGAAACCGGCGATCGATCCACGGTTGTCGCGGTCGATCTGCAGCCGGACGGTGATTTCGAACTTCCCGTCGCTTGCGCTCGCCGCCAGCAAGTTGTCCCAGATTCGCCCGAAGGTCGGCTGTCCGCCGGCGCGGACGCGTTTCCGGTCGTGGACTTCCTGCGGACCGTCGAGCGCGATCTGGAACCGCCGGACCCCGAGATCGAGCAGTCGGCGCAGCCGTTCCGGCGTCAACAAGTAGCCGTTGGTCGTCATGTAACTGCGCGTCTGCATCCGCGGGAACTGCGCGGCGAGACGCCTCGCGTGGAGCTGCACCTCCTCGACGACGTCGAAGGCCAGCAATGGCTCGCCGCCGAACCAGTCCGTGGCGAGGTGTAGCAACTCGGCGGCGCGCCGGTCGAGCAGGCGCTTGACGCCGTGGACGACCACGGGCGGCATGCGGGCCTGCCGGAAGTCCTCGAAGCAATACGTGCAACGCAGGTTGCACTGCTCCGTGGGCATCAGGATCAGCTGGAGCGAGCGGTTGGCGAGAAAGTCCGCTCGCTCATCGTCTCGCCGTGAAGTGCTCAACCGCCCTGATCCGCATCGTCGTCCGACGCGCGCTTGACCTCGATGTCATCGCCCTGCTTGCCCCTCACGAAGACGGGCGGGCACCATGCCGGTTCCATGGGGTCCGGTCCCGGCAGCGGGGGAAAGTTGTCAAGCACCCTTGCGGACTGGCACCGACCCTCTTCGTCGAACACCGCTTCGATGACGAGTCTCTTGGGCATCGCTTCCTCCTTTGTGACCACTCGGTCGAGTCTCGGAATTCGGTCGACACATTCTATTTCCAGTTCCCCGACGCCACGAACGCCGCCCAGAAGAAGGGATGCGGGCCGAGACCCGCCGTCCGCAGCGCCCGCAGCATCTCCAGCGAGGCCCGCCGGACGGCCTCGGAGGTTTCCAGTCCTGCCAGGCGTCCGCGATACAGACGTTCCATCCACGCGCGAGTCGTGGCGTCTTCCACCGACCACAGGCTCATGATCACGGTGCCGGCGCCGGCGACCCGGAACGCGCGTCGCAGTCCGAACACGCCCTCGCCGGCGCGGATCTCTCCGATCCCGGTCTCGCAGGCGGAGAGCACGGCCCACTCCGTGCCCGACAAGTCGAGCGTCGCAATCTCGCCGGCAGTCAGGATCCCGTCGTCCTCATCGGGCGCCGCCTCGTCGCGGCGGTTGGCGCCGGCAAGCACCAGGCCGGACAGGTGCAACGGGCTTCGAGTCGGCGAGGTTCCCGCGTCGTCACGCGGGGCGAGCCCTCCGATACCTCTCAGGTCGGCGGTCGCTCCTCGTTCACCGCACCGGCCGTCCAGGAAGAACCCGTGCGTCGCCAGGTGCAGGACCCGCCGTCCCGAGGCCGAGCGCTTGAAGGCCGTCTCGGTCGCTTCGGCTCCCGTCAGCCGGAGAACCGACCGCGCGGAGGCCGCATCGTCCTCTGACCACAGCGCGGCGACCTCGTCGATTTCGAGCCGCGTCGCGGGCAGCGGCGCGAAACGGTCCGGGATCCGGTCGCGACACGGACCGGCGGGCTGGCGGGTCGCAACGAGCGGTGCGGGCGAGGGAGCGGACTTCGTTTCCGCAAGGGCGGCGAACGGTCCGGTAGCCCAGTAGTCGGGCGACCCGAGGACGAGCAGTCCCGTGCCCTGCTCCGGAGGGCCTGAGGAAATCAGGTCCCGCTCCGCGGACAGCAGGTGCATCGCTGGCGCCGTCTCGATCAGGTAGCGGTCCCGGTCGACCGGCAGCGCGGCGAAGTTGACGAGGTTGATGCTCCCGTCGGGCACGAAGAAGATCCGGTTCGCGCCTTTCAAGTGCTCGGCAAGCGGGTCCCAGATCCGCCGGCGCAGGGCGGCGCCGGCGCGTCGGTAGTCGGTCAGCGCATCGACACGCGACTCGCCGTCCTCGAGCACCCCCGTCGAGGCCTGCCGGTGCCACGAGCCCACGCAGGCATCCACCACGGCCGCCTTCCCGAGATCGACCAGTACCGGGTCCTGGCGGTCGCTTCGAACGATGAACGCTGCGTAGTGCGGCGTGGCGGTTCGCGACGTCGCAGCGGCGCGTTCGTCGTCGGCCGCAGGGGCCGGACTGCGGTCGAACGCCGTGAAGGCCACGAGCACGCTGCCGGAAGGCAAGTGCGCCCGGACATCCTCGAGACCCAGCCGCTCCGTCGCTAGCCGCCGACTGAACTCCGAGCTGCGGGCGGCCAGCTCCAGCTCGGCCCGGTCCCTGCGCTTTCGCGCCTCGGAGAGGATGCCCGTGTAGCGGTCCAGGGGCAGGTCTTCCGGGCCGCGCACCAACAGATTGGCCAGCACCTGCTCCTCGGCGCGCAGCCGCTCCCACAGGCGATCGAGCTCCGGGTCTCCGCGAGTCGCCCTCGTGCGGTTGCGCGCGGCCGTCTGGTCCAGCACCAGGGCGCGGGAGTGGATCTGCGCATCGAAGAGCCGGGAAACGTCCGCGGCGGCGAAGCGCGGATTCGCCAGCGCGAGGGACAGCGCCAGATCGAGGCTGTTCTTCATGTGCGCGGCGTAGGTGAGCGCCTCGCGCTCGGCCAGACCACGAGCGGTCAGCTTGACGTGATCGCTGGCGATCGCGGCGGCCCGAAGAGCGGTGTCGAGCGCTCCGTCGAACTGGCGCAGCCGGGCCTGGGCGTGCGAGTCGGCCTCCAGGATCGCCGCCCGCTCCGGACCCTCCGCTCCGTCCACCCGTTCCGCAATCCGGAGCGCCCGTGCGAAGAACCCTCGCGCCACCGACGGCTCGCCGACCGACAGCGCCAGCTCGCCCTGGCTCATGATCGGCCGGACCAGGGCTGGGTGGTCCTCCCCCAGCGTTCGCTCGTAGATCCCGACGGCCTCGGCGAACTGCCGCTCCGCGGTCTCGCGTCCTTCTGGCAGCGGCTGGCACTCGGCCAACCCGGTTAGCGCCTCCGCCACGCGGGGATGTTCTTCGTCGGAAAGGGAACGCTGCAGCTCCAGCGCCTTCGTGTAGTGCTTTCGCGCCGAGGACCGATCCCCCGCGGCCCGGCTCAGCCACGCCAGCGAGGCGAGGTTGCCGACGGCGAGGTCGGGGCGCGAGCTGCCCGGAGTCTGCACGATCGCCAGCGCCCGCTCGTGAAGCTTCCGCGCCTCGTCGAGACTGCCGCTCGACCGCAGCAGCGAGGCCAGGTTCCCCAGGGCGACGGCGTACTCGACGGAATCCGCACCGGAGGTCCTCGCTGTTCCCTCGAGCACGGCCTCGTACTGCGCGCGTGCGCCGGCGTAGTCGCCCATCGCGTGCAACAGCGAGGCGAGGGCGCCCCGGATCCGGTGGACCCGCGCGTGATCGGCTCCGACCCGATCGATGTGCACGTCGAGCGAGCGCTCGAACGACGCGCGCGCTTCCCGGTAGCGGCCGAGGATCTGCTGGATCAGACCCTGGTTGTAGACGGCCTTGGCGACGCGGGGGCTGCTCGCGCCCTCGGCACGCTCGAAGATCTCCGCGGCGCGGGTGTAATGCGACAGCGCCGTCTCGAAATCGCCCTGGCGATAGTGATGGCTCGCGAGGTAGTTGAAGCTCTCACCGACGTCGCGGTGGGCGGGGCCGAGCAGCGTCTCCCGGATCGCCAGCGCTCGGTCGAGATACTCGCGGGCCCGTCCCGGTTCGCCCCGCTCGTCGCTGAGCATGCCGATGAAGTGGAGACTCTGGGCCACTTCGACGTGCATCGGGCCGAAGGCTTCCCGCCGGATCTCGAGCGACCGCTCGAACAGCTCGAGCGCCTCGTCGGAACGTTGGTCGAAGTAACGGATCTGGGCCAACATCAGCAGGCTGCGGGCGAGGTCGGGATGGCGCGGCCCCTGGAGGCTCTCCCGCAACGCCGCGACGTCCTCGGCCACGCGCGTCGTCTCCGCCGCCCGAAACTCACCGCCGCGGAACAGGGCGTCCACTAGCGCGTCCAGGGCCTCGGCGTGTTCGCGCGATTCGGTGCCGTAGGTGCTCGCGGTCTCCTCGACCAGACGTCGCGCGGACTGCTTGGCCTGCTCTTGCTGTTGACCGTCGAGCAGACTCCGTATCTCATGTATCGCCTGGTCCAGTTTCGCGGGGCGCTGCCACTCGTCCGCGAGGGCCGGTGGAAAAAAGGCCGCGACGAGAACAAGCAACAACCCTGCGAGCCGGCGACATCGTCCGGTCGCCATCGCGTCTCACCTCACTTGTCCCGAATCATAAGGGGAGGGACGCCCGCTAGGCAATCCCCCGCTCGCTCCTCGCGACGGTAGTGGGTGTACCCTGAACTCGATGAACCCGCTGGCGGAGCACTGGACGCTCGAGCCCGGTCTCGACTTCCTCAACCACGGCTCGTTCGGGGCCTGCCCGCGACCCGTCCTCGACGAGCAGCGGCGGCTGCGCGAGGAGTTGGAGCGCCAGCCGGTGGAGTTCATGGTGCGGCGCCTGCCCGAGCTGCTGGATGCGGCGCGGGCGCGGCTGGCGGCGTTCCTGCACGCCGATGCCGACGGCCTCGTCGCCGTACCCAACGCCACCACCGGGGTCAACACCGTCCTGCGCTCGCTCGAATTCGCCGCCGGGGACGAGCTGTTGGTCACGGACCACGCCTACAACGCCTGTCGCAACGCGCTCGACTTCGTGGCCGGGCGCGGCGGGGCCCGGGTCGTCGTGGTGCAGCTGCGCTTCCCGGGGGCCGACCCCGACGAGATCCGCCGGCGGATCCTCGCTGCGGCCACCGACCGCACGCGCCTCGTGCTGATCGACCACGTCACCAGCCCGACCGGGATGGTGCTGCCGCTCGACGAGATCGTGACCGCGCTGGCCGGGCGGGGCATCGACGCGCTGGTCGACGGAGCGCACGCGCCGGGCATGCTGCCGCTCGACCTGGAACGTCTCGGCGCGGCCTACTACACGGGCAACTGCCACAAGTGGCTCTGCGCTCCGAAGGGCGCGGCGTTTCTGTGGGTGCGCGCCGACCGGCGCGAGGCGGTGCGGCCGCTGACGATCAGCCACGGCGCCAACACGCGGCGGCCGGGTCGCTCGCGCTTTCACGACGAGTTCGACTGGACCGGCACCGACGATCCGACGGCGTTCCTGTCGGTGCCCGTGGCGCTGGAGTTCATGGCCTCGCTCGTCCCCGGGGGCTGGGAGGGGGTTCGCCGCCGCAACCGCGCGCTGGCGCTACAAGCCCGCTCGCTGCTGAGCGAGGCGCTCGGAATCGATCCGCCCTGCCCCGAGAGCATGGTCGGCTCGCTGACGGCGGTCCCGCTGCCCGACGGCGCCGCCGGCGAGGATCCTCCCGAGGGCGAGGATCCGCTCCAACGGATACTGCTCCGCCGTCACCGCATCGAGGTCCCGGTGATGTGCTGGCCCCGGGCGCCGCGGCGCGTGATCCGCGTCGCGGCCCAGCTCTACAACGAGCGCGCGCAGTACGAGCGGCTGGCCGCGGCGCTGCGCCGGCTGCTGCACTAGTCGCGCCGCCGCAGGTTGCGGAGCGCAACGTCGTCGGTCTACATTCCGGGGACCCGGCGCCGCCGACCGGCGGGTCGGGAGCGAGGAGCACCCCGGTGGCCACGACGACCCGCGAGTTTCCCAAGCGCTTCGATTTCCGCGAGGCCGAGCCGCGGATCTATGCGCGCTGGATCGACGCCGGGGCGTTCCGCGCCGCGCGCGACCCCGAGGGTGGGGTGGTCGACCCCGCCCGCGCCGACGCCCGGCCGTTCACGATCGTGATTCCGCCGCCCAACATCACCGGGCGGCTGCACATGGGGCACGCGCTCAACAACACGATCCAGGACGTCTTGATCCGCTACAAGCGCATGGACGGGCACGACGCGTTGTGGGTGCCCGGCACGGACCACGCCGGGATCGCGACCCAGACGGTGGTCAAGAAGCAGCTCGACGCCGAGGGGATCGACTACCGGCAGCTCGGCCGCGAGGCCACGGTGGAGCGGATCTGGCAGTGGCGCGAGCAGTTCGGCGACCAGATCCTGAGCCAGCTCAAGAAGATGGGCTGCAGCTGCGACTGGGACCGCACGCGGTTCACCATGGACGAGGGCCTGTCGCGCGCCGTCCGCGAGGCGTTCGTTCGGCTGTACGAGGCCGGGCTGGTCTACCGCGGCAAGCGGATCGTCAACTGGTGCCCGGTCGACCGCACCGCGCTGTCAGACGACGAGGTGGAGAAGGACGACGAGCGCGGCAAGATGTACGACATCCGCTACCCGTTCGAGGACGATCCGCGCGAGTACCTCGTCGTCAGCACGACGCGGCCGGAGACGCTGTTCGGCGACGTCGCCGTGGCGGTCAATCCGGACGACGAGCGCTACCGGAAGTACGTCGGCAGGAATGTGCGGCTGCCGCTCCAGGGCCGGATCATCCCCGTGATCGCCGACGAGCACGCCGATCCCGAGCTGGGTACCGGCTGCGTGAAGATCACCCCGGCCCACGACCCCAACGACTTCGAGGTCGGCGAGCGCCACGGCCTGGAGCCGGTCGACGTGATGCACGAGGACGCGACGATGAGCGACGTCGTGCCCGAGCAGTACCGCGGTCTCGACCGCTACGCCTGCCGCAAGCTGGCGCTCCGGGAACTCGAGGAGCAGGGGTTGCTGGAGGCGGTGCGCGACCACACGATGGCGATCGGCCGCAGCTACCGCAGCAAGGTCCCGATCGAGTTCCGCCTCTCCGACCAGTGGTTCGTGCGCATGGGGCCGCTCGCGGAGCAGGCGCTTTCCGCCAGCGGCTACGTCAAGCGCGACGGCGGCTGGGTCCGCGAGGGCGAGCCGGGGGTGCGCCTGCACCCGTCGCGCTTCGAGAAGATCTACCTGCACTGGCTAGCCAACATCCGCGACTGGTGCATCAGCCGCCAGATCTGGTGGGGCCACCGCATCCCGGCCTGGTACCACCGCGAGACCGGGGAGATCCTGGTCGACCGCGACGTTCCGGAGCGTGTGCGGGCCGAGCCCGAGCGCTGGATCCAGGAGCAGGACGTCCTCGACACCTGGTTCTCGTCGTGGCTCTGGCCGATGAGCACGCTCGGCTGGCCGGAGCGCACGGCCGACTACGAGCGCTACTACCCGACCCAGGTGCTCTCCACGGCCAAGGACATCATCTTCTTCTGGGTCGCGCGGATGAACTTCGCGGGGCTGCAGTTCGACGGGCGGCTGCCGTACGCCGACGTCTACGTGCACTCCACGATCACCGACGAGCGCGGGATCACGATGTCCAAGTCCAAGGGCAACGGGATCGACCCGCTGACGCTGATCGAGGGCGCGACGGTCGAGCAGCTCCAGCAGCCGGTGCTCGAGGCGCGGCCGTCGAACACCAAGGCGCTGCTCAAGCAGATCGAAAAGCGTTTCCCCGACGGCTTCGACGCGGTGGGCGCCGACGCGATGCGCTGGACCCTGATCTACTCGATCAACGAGGGCGAGCGCGTGCGCCTGTCGCTCGACCGGTTCACCGAGGGGCGCAACTTCGTCACCAAGCTGTGGAACGGGGCCGGCCGGGTGATCCAGGCGCTGGAGCAGGAAGCCGCTCGCCAGGACGCGGCCGGTGTCGCTCCGGCCGAGCCCGGCGACAAGGACCGCTGGCTGCTGGCCCGGCTCGACTCGACGATCCGCGACTGCCGCCGCCACCTCGACGGTTTCGATTTCGGCGCGATGGGACAGCAGCTGTACCACTTCGTGTGGAACGACTTCTGCTCGTGGGCGCTCGAGCTGTCGAAGACGCGCTTCACCAGCGACGATCACGCCGTGCGCCGCGGCGCGTTGCGGGTGATGGGCTCGGCGCTGGCCGACACGCTGCGGCTGTTGCATCCGGTGATCCCGTTCGTGACCGAGGAGCTGTGGGCCCGCCTGCGCCCGGTGATGGATGGGCTGGGACTGTGGCTCGACCGCCAGCCCGCCGCGGAGCTGTTGGTGCGTGAGGCGTTTCCCGCGCCACGCCGCCCCGCGCAGCCGGAGGTGGAGGAACGCTTCGCGATCGTCCAGCGCTTCGTGGTCGCGGTGCGGCAGCTCCGCGCCACCAGCAACATCAAGGACAATCTCAAGATCACGGTGCAGGTCAAGCCGCTGCACGACGCCGCGCGGCCGATGCTGGAACAGCTCCACCAGGCGGTGTGCTTTCTGGCCCGCCTCGACGCCGTCGAGTTCGTCGAGCAGCGCTCGCCGGGCATGGCGGCCCAGTACGACGACGCGTTCGAGCTGTACATCGACCTGGGCAAGTACCTCGACCTGCGCGAGGAGATCGCGCGGCTGGACAAGGAGATCGGCAAGCTCGAGGGCAGCCTGCGCCAGGCGCGGGCCAAGCTCGACAACCCGGGCTTCGTCGAGCGCGCGCCGGCCGAGACGGTCGAGGAGATGCGCCGCCGGGCCGGCTCGGCCGAGACCCAACTGGCCAAGCTCCGCGCCACGCGCGGGGAATTGGCCGAATTGGCGCGCTGATCCCGGCCCGGATCAGGCCGCCGAGCCGGTGGTCTTGACCGGGCGCAGCTGCATGGCGCGGTTCTGCTTGACCTCGAGAGCCTCGGCGGCCACCCCGTCCAGCTCGACCCGGTCTCCCACCGCGGGCACCTTGCCCAGCGCGTAAAGCACCAGCCCGGCGACGGTATCCACGCGGACCAGCTGCGCCATCCGGGCCCCGCGGATCTTGACCAGCGCGAACTCGGCGGCGACGAAGAAGCCGTTGGCGACCACGAGCAACAGCGCCAGACCGATCCAGATCAGGCCCGTCGTCCAGGTCCGGGTCAAGGCTGCGCCTCCGCCGCGGCCGCGCCGGGGCGCGGCCGGCGCGCCCGAAAACTCGTCGCCGGTCGTTTTTTGGGTTGCATTCGGGGTACCGGATGGTTCATGTTGTAATGTGGAATCGCCGGTCGTGCCGATCGGCGATCCTAGCACGCACGGGAACGACACGGATGCCCTACTCTCGCGACCCCTCGGGCGAGGCTGCGCGGACCGTCGGCGGCTGGACGCTCGGGTTACGCCTGCCCAGGATTCTCGGCCGCCGCGAGTGGCTGGCCCAGCACCGCGGTCGCGAGCTCCGCATCGTGGCCCGCGGGCTCCTGCCGGCCTGGTTGTTCATCGACGGCAAGCTGGTGGATCGTCGCGCGCCGGTGTTGTCCACCGACCGTAGCCTGCCCGTGCTGTCGGCGCGGCTGCCGACCTCCGGGGAGCACGTGCACGTCGTCGAGGTGTTCCTGAACGTGCCGCTGGCGACGCGGGTCGCCGTGCGGGTGGGCGGCCGGCCGGTTCAGGTGGTCGAGGTCCGCTGAGGCGCTTCCCCGGCGGCCGCTCCTGGGGCATACTCGCCGTCGATGCGATGCCCCCCGTCCCGAGCGCTGCTGCCGCCCCTGCTGGCGCTGGTCGTGCTGGGTTGCTTCCCGGCCCACGACCCGGCGAAGCGCCGCGTGATCGAAGACGTGTTGCAGGACCGCGCGCGTCATCTCGATCAGGCGGTGCGCGCGCGGATGACGCGCTCGTTGCTGCACGCCGAGTCGGCCCACGGCGTGGACGCACTGCTGCTGCTCGCGGTGATCGAGCAGGAGAGCCACTACCGTCCGCGAGCCCGCGGGCAACGTGGCGCGCTGGGTCTGATGCAGGTCCGGCCGTCGACCGCGCGCGAGGTCGCGGACCGTCACGGCATCAAGCTCCGTAACGACCGCGCGCTCCACGATCCGGCGACGAACATTCCCATCGGCGCCGCCTACCTCGCCGAGCTGAAACGCAAGTTCGGCTCGTGGGAGCTCGCGCTGACGGCCTACAACCGTGGCCCGCGCAAGGTCCGCGAGATCCGCGCGCGGGGAGGTCGCGTCCCCGCGCGATACGCGAACCGCGTGCTGCGTCGCTACCGGGGCTTCCGGGCCCGGCACGAGAAGGCCGGCGCTCAGGCGCTGGTGAGGATCGCGACCCCGACCATCGCCAGCAGGGTTCCCGCGACGGCCCGCGGTGTCACGGCCCGGCGGTCCTGAACGGCCTCGATCACCAGGCTGAACACCGGCGACATCGACAGCAACACCGCGGCGACCGCCGCGGGGGCCAGCGCGACGCCGGCCATCATCAGGAACAGCGCCAGGTAGGTACCGAGAAAGGTCGCCGGGACGACCCTTTTCAGCGCAGCGGGGGAGCGGGCGAGCCGCGCGGCGCGGCCCAGGCGGCCACTCGCCACGCCGATCGCCACCAGGCCCAGCGCGGCTGCGGCGAGCCGCAGGAAGCTGGCCGCCAGCACGGGCACGCTCTCCATCCCGGCCTTCGCCAGCACGATTCCCGAGCCCTGGCCGAACGCCGCGCCGACGCCGAGCAGCACCCCGGCGGAGGCCCAGCCGGCCGTGACCGGTCCGGCCAGCGGCTTCAGCGCGGCGACGACGCCGCTGTGCGCCGCCCCGTCCCGCCGCGGCGCGACGACCAGTGCCACGCCGAGCAGGATCACGGCGGCACCCGCGGCTTGCCGGGGCGTCGGCAGCTCGCCCTGCCACGCCGCCGCGATCGCCGCCGCGAACACCGGCGCCAGCGTTTGCAGCAGCAAGGTGCGGTGGACGCCGATGCGCGCGACCGCTCCGAACAGCGCCGTGTCCCCGAGCGTCAGGCCGACCACCCCGGACACCGCCACCAGCGCCAGGTCGCCGGAAGTCGCGTCCGCCAACGGGCGGAGCAGGCCCAGCGCCGCGACGGTCACCAGCTGCAGCAGCGCGGCCAGCACGCACTTGGCCAGGTTGACCGTCCGCGCGCCGTGTTCCGCGATCGGGCCGCGGAACAACGTCACCGACACGGCCCACAGCGCGGCCGCCGACAGGCAGGCCAGCTCCCCGGCCAGGGGATCAGTCATCGAGCGTCGAGAACAGGTTGTTCAGCGACTCGGCCAGCGTGGGGTGGGCGAACACCGCCTCCGCGAGCGCGGTGTAGGGCAGGCCGCCCATCATCGCCGTCTGGACGACCGCCGCGACCTCGCCGCCCTCCAGGCCCAGGATCGAGCAACCCAGGATCCGTCCCGAGTCCGGCTCGACCAGCGCCTTCATGAAGCCGCGCGTCTCTCCGGCCTCGATCGCGCGGGCGACGTTGTCCATCGACAGCCGGGCCACGCGGACGGGGCGGCCCGCGGCGGCGGCCTGGCGCTCGTTCAAGCCGACGCGGCCGAGTTGCGGGTCGGTGAACAGCGTGTAGGGCACCAGCCGGTCGCGGGTCGTGGCGTCGCCGCGCTCCAGCAGGTTGGTGCGGATGATGCGGAAGTCGTCGTACGAGATGTGCGTGAAGGCCGGCCCGCCCTTGACGTCGCCGAGCGCCCAGATCCCGTCGACCCCCGTGCGCAGCCGCTCGTCGACCCGGATGTAACCGCGGTCGTCGGTCCGTACGCCGGCGGCGGCGAGGTTCAGCCCGTCCGTCCCCGGGGTACGGCCGGTGGCCAGCAAGAGGTGGGTCGCCTCGAGGGTCCGTGACCCCTCGGGGCCCTCGACGGCCAGCCTCAATCCGTCCTTGCCGGCCCGCTCGACCTTGCGCGCCGACGTCTCGAGCAGCAGCTCCAGCCCGTCCTCGCGCAGGATCTCCAGGATCGCCTCCGAGACGTCGTCGTCCTCGCGCTCGAGCAGCCGTTGGCCGCGGTGCACCAGCGTCACGCGGCTGCCGAATCTCCGGAACATCTGTCCGAACTCCAGCCCCACGTAGCCACCGCCCAGCACCAGCAGGTGCCGGGGAAGCTGCTCGAGATCCATGATCGTGGTGT
Source organism: Candidatus Polarisedimenticolaceae bacterium (assembly GCA_041629655.1). Taxonomy (GTDB): domain Bacteria; phylum Acidobacteriota; class Polarisedimenticolia; order Polarisedimenticolales; family Polarisedimenticolaceae; genus JBFKMV01. The sequence goes on along the minus strand of JBFKMV010000043.1, from coordinate 403 downwards.
TGTCGTAGGCCGGGACGTCGTCGAGACCGTCGATGGGCGGCCGCGCCGGCCGCGTGCCGGTGTTGACGAAGATGCGCGGCGCGCGGAAGCGTCGTGTGCCGCCGCCGGACAGCGCGACCTCGACCACGTCCGCGGAGGCGAACGAGGCCTGGCCCATCACGAGCTCCACGTGCTCCGTCCGCTCCAGCCCGCGGCGGCTACCGTCGCGGAAGCTCTCGACGACCTGCTGCTTGCGGCGCACGACCTCGCCCAGCTCGACGCGGGTCTCTCCCGTGTGCACGCCCCAGCGTGTCGCGGACCGCGCCAGGTGGGCCACGCGGGCGCTGGCCACCATCGTCTTGGTCGGGGTGCAGCCGTAGTTGATGCACGAGCCCCCGACCCGGTCGCGCTCGACGATCACGGT
>JBFKMV010000042.1:0-29936 GCA_041629655.1 Candidatus Polarisedimenticolaceae bacterium | reverse complement strand
GGGTGACGGCATCCTGTGGGGCGACGGCATCCTGTGGAGCGACGGCATCCTGTGGAGCGACGGCATCCTGTGGAGCGACGGCATCCTGTGGAGCGACGGCATCCTGTGGAGCGACGGCATCCTGTGGAGCGACGGCATCCTGTGGGGCGACGCCGTGCTGGGACACGGCGAATGAGGACCGGCGTGGACTACGACTTTGTTTGCAGCCGACCGTCAGGAAGATTGGCCTCACTCCTCCCAGTCGGGTGAGCCTCTCCCCCAAAATCCGGGCGGTCAGCCCTCATGAACCGCGCCTCCGGGCGCGGTTCTTTTTTGTCCGACCGTCGGTCCCCGCAGCAACCGGATGATGTTGCGGGGTGCCTTGACCGGATCGAGCGGCCGCGTGAACAGGCTCCGCAGCTGTCGCTGATCGAGTGAGCCCTCGCGCACGCGCTCGAACAGCACGCGACCCAGGCGCCCGCCCAGGTCGCGGGCGAGCGCCCGGCGCAGCGGTCGCGAATCGCGCAGCGGCTCCAGCAGCTCGGGGCCGGGCTGGACGCCCCGCGAGCGCTCGAACCTCCGGTGTGCCTCCAGCCAGTCGTCCTCCGCGGGGTGCGCGGCTCCGGGCATCCCGGCCGGAGCCACGCCGGCAGCGGCCCCGGCGGCGGTCGTCTCGTCGGGCACCGCGTCGGGCACCGGATCGATCAGCCGCGAGCCCAGCTGAACCAAGGCGGCGGTGTACGCGGCCCCGTAGGCCCGCACGGCGGGATCCGCCCGGAAATCGGGGGCGGCGATGAACAGCCGGCCGGTCAGCGCGGCGCGCAGGTAGCGCGCGGCCTCGCCGGCGGCGCGCCCCGGAAGGTAGCGCTGGAGAAACAGCACGTTGGCCCGCGAGTCGTAGAGCGCGCTCTGGCGGGCGAGCGTCTGCCGGGCCTCCCGGATCTCCTCGGTGGTGCGCCCGTGCTCCTCCAGGATCGGGCCCAGCAGCTCCCGGGCCTCCACGCCGCCGTAGACCTCCGGGAAGGTGTCGGACAGGTCGTCGACCCATCCGGCGCGGTGGCGCACGCGGCGCCGCCCGGGACGGACCCCCAGCCAGCCCAGCAACACGCGGATCAGGTGGTGCACGGCGGGCGTGAGATCGACCTCCTCGTCCGCGGGCACGTCATCCTGCCAGCGATCGAGCACCTGGCGATACGCCTCGTACTTCTCCAGCGGACCGGTGTGCGAGACCGCGTAGGTCGCGGCGTCGATCCGGACCGGAGTGTCGGGGCGCTCGCCCCGCTCGACCAGCAGCCAGTAGATCCGGTCGGGATTCTGGAACACGGTGACGCCGCTCCGCTCGAGGCCGGCGCGCTTCAGGCGCGTCTCGACCTTGCGCGGCAGATGCGAGCGCGTGACGTGGGACTCGCCGAACAGGACCATCAGGCGCCGCGCGGGGTCGTCCTCCAGGATGCGCACGATGCGCCGTGCTGCGTGCGCGTCGCGGCGCGCGGTGCCGTCGTAGCCGCCGCGGGGCGGCGAGTCCAGCGCGTGGACCGGCACCTCGCACTCGCGGGCCGCGTCGAGCAACGCCCGGAAGCCGTCCCACGGGTAACCCCACTCCTCGCGGTAGTGGATGCGTCGCAGGAAATCGCGGTCGTCGAGCGCGCCGGCCTGGCGGCGGTCGAGGATCCGTTGCTGGCGCGTGTAGACGAACTCCACGCCCAGCGCGAGACGCGGCACGCGCGAGGCGATGCCGCGCAACAGCTCCGCCGCGAAACGCTGGCAGGCCGGCACGGCGTGGTAGTCGCCCACGTAGACGAGATCGGCCCCCGCGCAGGCTGCCACCAGATCGCCGGAGCCCAGGGTGCATCGATAGTCGCGAAGCGCGCGCAGCTCGCGGAAGTAGGGGTGGCGAAGCGAGCCGTCGAGATCGAGCACCTCCCGGCGAAGCCGTTCCGCCGCGCGCTTCTGGCGCCGCAGCAGCCGTGCCGCCGGGCCGGACGGGGGCACTACTTCTCGGTGCCTTCCGGCACCTCGCGCCGCTCTTCCTGCTCGGGCTTCTTCTCCTCGCGCAGGCCGGTGCGGAAGTTGCGGATCCCCTCGCCGAGCCCGCGGGCCAGGTCCGGGATCTTCTTGGCCCCGAACAGCAGGACCAGGATCGCCAGGATCAGCAGCAGCTCACCGGGCCCGAACGTGCCGAATAAGGCCAGCGGAACCATCGAGGCCTCCCTTCGATTCCAGTTTAGCCTATTCCCCGTCCCGGACGCCCGAAAGCTCCCGGAGGTTGCCGACCCGCCGGGTCAGCCGCCGCTCGTCGAGGTGCTCGAGCAACGGGATGGCGTTCTTCCGGGTCACCCCGGCCAGCTCCTTGAACGCCGCGACGTCGATCGTCGGCGAGGTCCGGGCGTACTGGCGCAGCCGGTCGATCAGCCACGCCAGCGGCTCGGCGTGGAACAGGCGGCCGCCCCGGATCTTGACCAGCCGCCCCTCGGCGATCAGCAAGTCGACGATCCGCTTGCCGCGTCCGGCCGGTTCACCGGACAGCACCTCGGCCAGCTCCGGCGGGTCGAGCCGCGCCTCGCGGAAGCGCCGCTCGATCCGTTCCGCCAGCGCGCGTTCCGCTCCGTCCAGCACGACCTCGTGCCCGGCACGGGACACCGAGTCGCCGGCCAGACGGATCTCGCCACGCCGCTCCAGCCCGTCGAGCAGCAGCCGCCAGACTTCCTGCGGCACGGACTCGCCGACCTTGGCGCGCAGCTCCTCGCGCGACATGCCCTGCCGGAGCGCTTCCTGCTCGTGAAAATCCGCGAGCGTCACCAGCGTCCGCCGTTCGAGATCGCTCCACGCCTCGCCGGTGAACAGGCGCCCCGCGGCGCCGACGACGCTCCCGTCCCGCTCGCCTTCCTCGAGCAGCTTCGCCAGCTCGCCGCCGCGGATTCCCAGCTCGCGCGCCAGCCGCTCCGGCGCGGCGCCGGAGATCCCCGCACGCGCCAGCCGCAGCAGCAGCGCCTCGGCCGGGCCGGCCGACTCCAGCGCGGCCAGCTGCGCCAGGTGTCGCCGGCCGTGGGGCGGGCTCACGTCGAGGATCACTCCGCCGCCGACGGTGTTGACCGGCGCCGGGCGGCGCAGGATGAACCGGTCGCCGGGAAGCAGCACCGCCGGCTGGGCGAGAAAGATCTCGCCGCGCAGCTCGCGGCCGGCGAGCGCCTCCAGGACCCGCAGGCGGGCCGCCCGCTCGGTGGTCCCCTGGTGGAACTGCACCGGTCCTCCGCGGAGCAGGCGCTCCGGCGCGCCGGGCAACAGCTTGAGCCGCGCCCAGACGCGCCGGGTCGTGGCCAGCGCCCCCGGGACCGTCACCGTCGAGCCGCGCGGGACGTCGTCGCAGCCCAGGCCCTGGAGGTTGACCGCGGTGCGTTGCCCGGCCGTCGCCCGGGGCACGGGGCGGTGGTGCACCTGCAGCCCGCGGACCCGCCCGCGCGCCCCGCGGGGCAGCACCTCCACCTCCTGGCCCTCCTCCAGCAAGCCGGAGGCGAGGCTTCCGGTCACCACGGTCCCGAAGCCGCGCAGCACGAACGAGCGGTCGACCGGCAGCCGCGGCACTCCGGCCGACGTGCGCTGCGCGACGCGGTCGAACAGCGCGCCGAGCTGCTCGACCAGCTCCTCCATCCCGCCGCCGTCGCGCGCGGAGACCGCAACCACGGCGGCGTGCTCCAGGAAGCTGCCCTCCAGGAACTCGCGCACCTCGAGCGACGCGACCTCGACCAGCTCGTCGTCCACCAGGTCGCGCTTCGACAGCGCGACCACCCCGTGCCGGATCTCCAGCAGGTTGCAGATCTCGAGGTGCTCCCGGGTCTGGGGCTTCACGCCCTCGTCGGCCGAGATCACCAGCAGCACGGCGTCGATGCCCGTCGCGCCGGCGACCATGTGCCGGACGAAGCGCTCGTGACCGGGAACGTCCACGAACGCCACCGCGCGGTCGGGGCCCAGCTCCAGATCCGCGAACCCCAGCTCGATCGTGATGCCGCGGGCCTGCTCGTCCTTCAACCGGTCGGGATCGACGCCGGTCAGGGCCTTGACGAGCGCGCTCTTGCCGTGGTCGATGTGGCCGGCGGTGCCGACGATCAGATGGCGCACGGCTAGACGGAACCCTCGCGGCCCGGACGTTTGCCGCGGGACAGCCGCGTGCGCACCTTGCGGCGCAGATCGTCGAGATCGAACGGCTTGTGCAGCACCGGCAGTCCGGACCCGCGCGCGAAGCGCTCGGACTCCAGGCTGACCGTATCGCCGGTGGTGAGCAGCAAGCGGTCGCGCATCGACGGCTGGCGGGCCTCGATCTCCTCGACCAGCCGCCGTCCGTCCATCACCGGCATCTTGATGTCCGAGACGATCAGGTCGAACCGCTCCCGCTCCAGGCAGTCCAGCGCCTCCCGGCCGTTGGCGACCGGGCGAACGCGATGCCCGTCGGCCGCGAGCGCCTCGCAGATCAGGGTCGCCAGCGGTGCCTCGTCGTCGACGACCAGGATGTACCCGGGCGGCGTCACCGGGGCAGCCTCGGCGGTCGCGGCCGGGCGGTCCTCCGCTCCGCGGGTACCGGTCGGCAGCTCGACGCGGAAGCGCGTCCCGCGACCGGGCTCGCTCTCGACCGAGATCGTCCCGCCGTGGCTCTCGACGATGCCGTAGACCAGCGACAGGCCGAGGCCGGTGCCTTGCCCGACCTCCTTGGTGCTGAAGAACGGGTCGAAGATCCTGTCGCGCAGCGGCTCGGGAATCCCGGGGCCGTCGTCGCGGACTTCCAGCACCGCGCGGCCGTTTTCGGACAGCCGCGTGCCGACCTCGATCGTTCCGCCGCCCCCGGCCCCGCGGATCGCGTGCTGCGCGTTGGTGAACAGGTTCACCAGCACCTGCTGGAGCTGATGGGCGTCCCCCTCGATCAGCGGGAGCTCGCGATCGAGGTCGGTCGTGACGCGGATGTCGTCGACCTTCAGCTGGTAGCGCACCAGGCCGATCACCGACTGCACCACCTCGTTGAGCGACAGCGGCTTGCGCTCGGGCTCGTGGCGCCGGGCGAACGAGAGCAGGTTGCGCACGATCTTCTGGCAGCGCGTCGCCTCGGTGTGCAGCACGTCCAGCCGCTCGGCGAGCTTGCCCTCGCCGGCCTTGGCGCGCAGCAGCTGGGAGTAGCCGAGGATCGAGGCCAGCGGATTGTTCAGCTCGTGCGCGATGCCCGAGATCATCTGACCGATGCTGGACATCTTCTCCGACTGCGCGAGCTGCTGCTGGAGCCGCCGGCTCTCGGTGACGTCGGTCAAGACCCAGACCAGCCCGCCGCCCCCGGTCCCGGTCACGGCCGTGACGGTGACGGTCCAGATACTGTCGTCGGCGAGACGCAGCTCCCCCGCGGCGGGGCCGTCGGACCCGAGACGCTCGACGAGGTCGCGCCCCTCCAGATCGCCGATCCGGTCCAGCCGCCCGCCCCGCGCGGGCAGCCCCAGCCTCGCCCGGGCCGCCTCGGCGGCGCGGTTGCCCTGCACGACGTTCAGCTCCGGGTCGGTCAGCAACACGGTCTGCGGCATCGAGTCGAGGATCGCCCGGAAGCGGTCCTGCTCCCGCTCGCGGCCGGTCAGGATGCGCTCGAGGTGCAACGAGAGCTGGTTGGCGGCGCCGTTGAGCAGCCGGAACCGCGCCTCGTCCGGCGGACCGGGCAACACCACGCCCAGCCGGCCCGCCGGCCGCCCGGCGCGGGACAGCGCCAGCGACACGACGTCGTCGGGCGCCAGGCGGCTCCGCTCGCCGCGCCGTTCGTCGTAATCCTCCAGCCGCCGCGACCGGAGCCGGCGACCCGCTCGCGAGGGAGGCTGACCCGTCAGCGACGCGGCGATGGCCTCGAGCGTCGCGTCCGCGACGGGCCGGGCCAAAAACGCCAGCAGCTCCCCGTCGCTGCCGGCCTCGTCCAGGGCGGCGACCAGCAGCTCCAGGTCCAGCTCGCGCTGGAACAGCTCGGCGGCAACGTGCAGCAGCGCTTCGGGCGTTTCGGCGCCGGCGGTCCGGCGGCCGAGCTCCTGGAGCAACCCCAGCTCGCGGGCGCGGGCGTCGAGGTGGCCGTCCGAACGGTGCTGGTCCAACGGGTTCCTCCTGGCGCTGCCTCGGGCCGGCGAAGCCGGGAGCAGCCGGAGTCTAGCAGAGCCGGGCGGGGTCGGTGCGGGAGCGGCGGAGCCGCTCGACCGGTCAGGTGTGCTGCAGGCGGACGCCCTTGCCCACGCCGCGGAACGGGAAGGGCCGCTTGAGCGGTGCCTTGACCATCCGGCGCCGGGCGAACAGCTTGCGCAGACGGTTCTTGGCCTGCGACTCGATCTGCCGCACGCGCTCGCGGCTGATGCCCATCCGCTCGCCGATCTCCTTCAGCGTCAGCGGGGACCCGCCGGCGATGCCGAAGCGCAGCGTGATCACGGTCTTCTCCTGCTCGGTGAGCTGGGTCATCGCCTCGGTGACGAGGCAGTTCGCCTCGCGCTTGATCAGGTCGTCCTCGGGGCTGTTGTGGCTGTCGTCGACGAGATAGTCGGAGATCGGGGTGTCGCGCTCGCGCCCGACCTTGTCGTCCAGGCTCATCTCGCGCATGTTGAACTGGAGCACCTGCTCGATCTTGGTCAGGCTGCGCGACAGGCGCTTGCTGATCTCCTCGCGCTTGGGCCGACGGCCGAGCTTGCGCCGGAGCGAGTTCTCGGCGTCCCGGATCTCGCGCACCTTCTTCATCTGGTAGTTGGGCACGCGGACCAGGTTGGAGTGCTCGCTGAGCGCCTTGAGGATGGATTTGCGGATCCACCAGATCGCATAGGTGATGAACTTCGTTCCCTTGCCGGCGTCGTAGCGCCGCGCCGCCTCGATCAGCCCGATGTTCCCCTCGTTGAGCAGATCCTCGAAGGGCAGGCCCAGGTTGCGGTACTCGCTGGCCACCTTGACCACGAAGCTCAGGTTGGACTCGATCAGCTCGTTCAGCGAGTCCTCGCAGCCGCGGCGCACGTTACGGGCCAGCCGCAGCTCGTCTTCCTTGGACAGCAGGGGGTATTCCCTGATCTCGGAGAAGTACCTGGAGAGGACGGAGCCGCGCTCGTTGGGACCGGGGTTCATCCGTTCGCCCCCCCGGAAACCGTCCCGTTTCCGTGGTCAGAGATTCCTTGACACTTTTTCGCCTTCAACGTACGTTTTAGTGGTAGGCTTTGAAGGAATTTAACGCTGGATTGGTTGGATGGGCCGGTCGTCGCGAGGGGGGTCGACGGCATCCACGGCCGATTCGAACCCCGACAACTTGGTGTTCGGATAATCGCCTTGCCCCCCGAAGAACCGACGCAGTGCGCGTCGCTGCGATACTCGAACTGGAGTGCGGAGTCTTGCTTCCCCGACGCCTGAGAGTCTATGCGGTAGCCGGGGTCGTGTCAAGACCGATCTGGCGCTAGAAGCCGCACCAACAAAGGGTTTTCGGGGAATTCTGTTTTAGCAAGGAGGCCCGGAATGGCCAGAGCCGCGCGCCGCAGGCAGGGCTTCTTCATCGGGGGCAAGATCCGTCAGTTCCGCAAGGAACGGCGGTTGACCCAGTCCGAGCTGGCACAGCGGATCGGCGTCCAGCAATCCGATCTGTGCCGGATGGAGAACGGCGAATACAAGGTCTCGCTGGACACCCTGATCAAGATTCTCGGCGTGTTCGGCATGGACATCGGCGAGTTCTTCCGGGACGAATTCCCACCCCCCAAGCCTACCGACCAGGATCGGGAGCTGCTCCGGCTGTTCCATCGCCTGGACGAGTCATCGAGGACCGAGATCCTCGACTTCGTCCGCTACAAGGCGCTGCGGCGCCGCGAGAACCCGGAGTGACACCACCCGAATCGACACCGCACCTCGAACCGGCGCCCGCCGCTGCCGACGAGCCCTCGCGGCAGTTCGAGGAGCTGTCGAGGATTGGCCAGCAAGCCACGCTGGTCGGTGACTTCCGGCGGGCTCTGACGTTCTATCGGCGGGCCCACGACGTGGCGGTCCTGGCCGACGACCCCGAACGGATCGACCGGGCGCATCTGAACCTGTCGATGGTCCGGGTCCAGCTCGGCGAGCGGAAGCTCGGCGAGGAGGGGCTGCGCGAGATCCTGCTGCGCACCGGCGATCTGCGGGTCGGCTTCACCGCCGCGTACAACCTCGCCTCGAGCCTGCGCCAGCGCGGGCGCCACGACCGCGCGATGTCGTACGCCCGACGGGCCATGGACCGCGCGCAGGCCCTGGAAGCCGCGGATCTGATCGCCGGCTGCCACAACCTGATCGGGAACATCCTGCTCAACCAGAGCTACCTCGACGAGGCCCTGACCGCGTACCACACCGCGCTGGGGCTGCGACGGTCCAACGCGCCGGAGAGCCTGTTCTCGATCGCGATCCTCGAGGAGAACATCGGCTACTGCCTGCTGCTGAAGGGACAGCTCAGTGAGGGCATCGAGCGGATCCTGCGCGCGCTGGAGCTGGCCGGAGAGGTCGGCGACCGGCGCTGCCGCACCGAGTGCCAGCAGGACCTGTGCTACGGCTACCTGCTGCTGGAGCGGTACGACGAAGCGCTGGCCCGCGGCAAGCTGGCGCTCGACGAAGCGCTCGACGCCGGCTACGCCGACATTTCCGAGAACTGCCACTACCTGCTCGGCGAGCTGGGGACGCGGACGGACGATTTGGCCCTGCGCGACCAACACTTCGAGCGACTGCAGCGGCTGCACCCGGAGCTGCCGTTTCTGAGGGACTTCCTGTGCTCGGTCGACGTGACCAGCATCATCACGCTGCGCCGCTGATGCGTGCCGCGGCGTGGTTCCTGACGCTGGCGCTCGTGCCGGCCGCGGCAACCGCTGCGCTCGCGGGGGCATTCAAGGTCGCTCCCGACGGAACGGTCCACACGGTGCGCAGCGAGACGTGGCAGTCGATGGAGTCCCCGAGCAACGATCAACCGCCCGCGTCCGGGACCATGCTGCGGTACACCCGCCAGGACCCCGACGGCACCAAGACGAACTGGCTGATCCCCGGTACCGACGAGCGGGCCACCGACCGCGAGCCCGCGCTGGCGCTGCGGGCGGGAGGAAACCAGCCCTTCGTGATCTGGTCGCGCAGCGAGGACGCGGTGCTCGAGCTGTTCGTCACCACGCTGGTCGACGACCAGTGGACGCCGCTACGCCGCGTCTTTGCCGGCGCGGGGAATCGGCGGCTCCCGGACATCGAGGTACGCGGTCACTGGCTCCACGTCTCGTGGGTCCAGGACACGGCCGCCGGCCCGGTCTTCATGCGCGGCGTGCTGGATCCGGACGGTCTCGTGGAAGTGCACGGACCCGAGCTCCTGCCCACCGACGGCGAGGAGTCCCTGGTCTCGCCGCAGGGCGAGGCCGAGAGCGGCGTGTCCGCCGAGCCCGATCCGCAGGCGATCCACCTGTCCGGTCTGGTCTCGCCGCCGACTCCGGGCGAGGGTGGCACGATCTACATCTGGGGCGTGCGCGACGAGCCGATCCCGATCACCTACCTGCAGGGATTCCGGCTGCCGGCCGGACTGACCGACGTCTCGCGGATCAGGACGCGCTGGCTCGGAAACCGGCTGGTGCTGAGCTTCCAGAGCGGTGGCGCCCTGTACTACACGATGCGCCACAAGGGACGCTGGAGCGACCTCCGCTCGGTGTTGCTCGGCGAGCGCGGCGCGGCGGAGGCGCTGCTCGAGGTGAAGGAGATGGCCGAGCGCGAGGCCGCGCTCGAGCGCTAGCCGGCGTCCGGGGCCGCTAGTTCACCCAGGGATCGTCGTCCCGCGGCGGGATCACGCGGAAGCGCCGCCGCCGCACCTTCCAGCGCAACTCGCGGTAGAACTCCCCCACCCGCCAGGCTCGTTTCAGGTACAGGTAGCCCACGACCATGCCGCCCAGGTGCGCGACGTGCGAGATGCCGACGCTCCGGGTGTCGAGCGTCGAGAAGAACGCGATCACGAACAGCACGATCGCGAAGGTCCGCGCGCGCATCGGAAAGATCAGCATGAACAGGATCGTGCGGTCGGCGAACACCATCCCGTAGGCCAGGATGATCCCGTACACCGCACCGGAGGCTCCGATCGTGGGGATGCTCGCCGGGTCGCCACCGACCAGGCTCGCCACCTCGGCGCCGCGCGACGCGAGCCCGGCCAGGATGATGAACGGCGCCGCCCCGATCCCGCAGACCAGGTAATAGCGCAGGAATCCCCGGCTGCCCCAACGCCGCTCGAGATCGCTGCCCAGCAGCCACAGGAACAGCATGTTGAAGAACACGTGGAAGATCGTCGCCGGGGAGTGCAACCACATGTAGCTGAACGGCTGCCAGAGATAGCCCAGCAGGTTGGCCGGAACGAGCCCTAGCCACTGCGACAGCACATCGCGCCCGAGCATCCGGTATCCCAGGTACTGCACCAGCCAGACGGCGCCGCAGGCGATCATGATCGCGCGCACCATCGGCGTCAGCGAGGGGACACCGATCGTGACGCCTCCGCCCGGTCCGCGGAACGGGCCCTGTCGGTAATAGCTCATCGATCACGTCCTCTGTCGGGAACCGGCTCGCCGGCCGCGCCGTGGGCGTCCGCCGTGACGCCGGGCCGCGCTATCGCTGCAACTCCGCGGTGCCCAGATCGCGATCGACCCAGATCCAGGTGATCGGCAGGTCGTCGATCACGCCGACCTCGGTACCGTCCTTGCCACAGCACCGGCAGGGCCGCACCGGCGGCTCCCCGCACTCCACGCGGGTCACCACGCCGTTGATCCGAACGCCCACGCGGTAGCCCCAGCCGCCGCGATCGTTGTGGATCCGTAACCGCAAGGCGTGGTTTCCGGTCTTGAGCCGGTCGGTGATGTCGATCCATGATCCCTCGGCGCGAGCCCGCTCGATGATCGGCTCGTCGTCCAGCAGCACGTCCAGCGCATCGTCGGCGCGCTCGTTGCGAATCTCGACTTTCAGCGGAGGCGCCGGGCGCACCGCGCCGCCGAACGTGATCGAGCTGACCTGGGACCTCGGGATTCGGACACGGCCCCGATCGGTGTTCACGACGACGTGGCTCTCGTCCACGGACACCACGTGGCCCTCGACGTCCGCGCCGCCGCGACGGACGACGACGTCGGTGGCCGAGGCGACCGTCGCCAGGACCGCGACGGCAAGCAACGTCGCGGCGCAACGGAACGGAACACGACCGGTGGGGACGAGGGACATACGCATTGGATCCTGACCATCCGAACCCGATCGAGCATAGCCCGCCGCATCGGAGCCCGTCAAACAGCGCTCCCGGCCGGGCGTGGGAGCGGCTTGCGCGCTGCTGCGCGCGGATCGGCGCCGTCCCGCACGACGCGGCGCTGGAAGCCCTGCTCGCCGCAGTGCTCGAGGCCACCGGGATGGAACGCGCGTTCGTGGTCTCGGCTCGTGCCCCGGGGGCCGAGCTGCGGATCGAGGCGTTGCGCTGCCGCCTGAGCGACGCTCCGACCCGGCCGAGCCGCAGCGTGCTGCGGCGCGTGGTCCGGCTGGCCGGGCCCGCGCTGTTCGACGACGTCGCCGAGGACCCGGAGCTGCGCGACCAGCGCTCGGTCCGGGCACTCGACCTGCGGTCGGTCTGCGGCACGACGATCCCGGCGGTGGATCCGGACGGCCGCCGGTGTGTCGCGCTGATCGCCGACAGCCGGGTCCCGGCCGGCGCTCGTCTGCGGTCCGCGACCGCCTCCGGGCTGCCCGCGTTGATGACCGGGTTCGCGTCGCTCGCGGCGCTGGTGCTGGGGCGCGAGGCCTCGGCGCGGGCCGACCCGCCGGCCGGCGAGACCGCGGAGCCCGGGCTGGTGGGACGCTCCGCGGCCTTCACGCGCATGCTGCGCTGGGTGCGCCGGATCGCGCCGTACGATCTGGCGGTGCTGGTCCGTGGCGAGTCGGGATCGGGCAAGGAGGGCGTGGTGCGCGCGCTCCACCGGCACAGCCGGCGCCGGGACGGTCCGCTGGTGGCGCTGAACTGCGCCGCGCTGCCGGAGACGCTGCTGGAGAGCGAGCTGTTCGGGGCCGTGCGTGGCGCCTACACCGGCTCCGAGCGCGACCGGCCGGGCCTGATGCGCCGCGCGGATGGCGGCACGCTGCTGCTGGACGAGATCGGCGACATGCCGTTGGCGATGCAGGCCAAGCTGCTGCGGGTGCTGCAGAGCGGGCGGGTGCGGCCGGTCGGCGGCGATCGCGAGATCGAGGTCGACGTGCGGGTGGTCGCCGCCACCCACCGCGATCTGCTCGAGCGCGTCTCGCGTGGCGCGTTTCGCAACGACCTCTACCACCGCATCGCGGTGGTCGTCGTGCGCGTGCCCGCGCTGCGCGAGCGACCCGACGATCTGGCGCCGCTGGCCGCGCACCTGATCGCCAGCGTCGCCCGCGAGACCGGACTGGCATCGGCGACCGTGACCGCATCGGCCCTGGAGCGGTTGCGCGCCCACGATTGGCCCGGCAACGTGCGCGAGCTGCGCGCGGTGCTGACACGCGCCCTGTTGCGGGGATCCGACGGGAGGATCCGGGCGGCCGACCTCGACCTCTCCGCGAGCGCCACCGCGCCGCCGGTCGCCGGCGAAGGCTCGCTGGAGCGGGCGATGATCGAGCGGGCGCTCGGGGACTGCGACCACAACCTGGCCGACGCGGCGCGGCGCATCGGCTGGTCGCGCCAGAAGCTCTACCGCAGGATGACCGCGCTCGGCGTCGCGCGGCGGCCGGCGCGGCGCTGAGGGCCGCGGACTACGGCGAGTCGCCGGGCGGGACGACCTCGTCGGACAGCTCCACGTTCCAGTAGGCGACGTCGAGGAACGTGCGCCACTCCTCGTGGAGCGGCCCGAGCCAGTCGGCGCGAACGATCGGATGCCCGGCCGGCCGCTTGGGCGTGCGGACCAGCCTCATCCCCGCCTCTTCGGGAGTGCGGCAACCCTTGCGGCTGTTGCACTCGATGCACGCGCAGACCACGTTGTTCCAGCACGACTTGCCGCCGCGCGAGGTCGGAACGACGTGATCCACGTTGAGCCCCCGCTGGGGAAACACCTTGCCGCAATACTGGCAGCGGTTGCGATCGCGGTGGAAGATGTTGCGCCGCGTGAAACGCACCTCGCGGTTGGGCACCCGGTCGTAATAGATCAGCTGGATCACCCGCGGAATACGGATCGACCGGTGAGGCGTCGTGATCACGGGGTCCGCGGCGCCGGCGGGCAGGTCGCACCAGTTCTCGAACGAATAGGTGGAGAAATCGCGGTCGACCGCCCGCGCGCGGCCGGCGTAGAACAGCCGGAACGCGCGACGCACCCCGGTGATCTGCACCGCCTGGTACACGCGGTTCAGCACCAGCACCGCGGAATCGGTCATCGTTTCCACCTCGGCCCGGCCGGTGATCCTCCGGTTCTAGATACCGGACGCCGGCCGCCCGTGCAAGCCGCGCGGGCCGCTCAGCGGCGCCCGGCGGCCTCGGCCACCGCCCGTTCCAGCTCGGGGCCCAGCTGCGAGGCGCGCGCGAGCACGGTGCCGTCCCCCGCGAGCAGCACGTGGGACGGCAGCTCCTCCACCCCCAGCGCCTGCTGCACCGCGCCGGTGCTGTCGAAGCCCAGGCGCCCGGGCGGTGCTCGATCCTCGATGAATCGGGCCAGCCGGTCGCGGGACTGCCGCGACGGCACCGCCACCAGCACCAGGCGGTAGCCCCGATCGGTCCAGCGCGCCTCGAGCTCCGCCAGCCGCGGCAGCTCGTCCAGGCACGGTGGACACCACGTGGCGAAGAACACCAGGTGCAACGGCCCGCGGCCGGCCTCGACGCGCAGCTCCCCTCCGGCGGGGTCGAGCAGACGCAACGGCAGCTCGACCCGCTCGTCGGCGCCGTACGCCGCAGCGCCGAGCGCCAGCAGCGCCAGGCCGAGCAGCGTCACCCGGCGGCGGCGGGTCATGCGCCCGCCCCGCGGGCCGCGGCCATCGAGATCGCCTGCAGCAGGAACCAGCCGCCGACGACCAGCATCGCGAAACCGAATCCCTTCTTGATCCAGTTCATCCACGCGCCGGCGCGCGGCAGGCTGGACAGGAAGCCCGAGAAGATCCCGAGCACCATCAGCAACATCCCCAGTCCCAGGGCGAAGATCAACAACAGCGAGCCGCCCCACAGCACGTCCCGGGTCTTGGCCACGTAGACCAGCAGCAGGCCCAGCACCGGAGCGGTGCACGGCGCGGCGACGAAGCCGGCCGCGACCCCCATCAGCAGGGCTCCCGAGTAACCGCCCCGCCGCGCGCCCTCGGCCTGCACGCCGGCGAAGAACGCCGGGATGCGGATCGTGAACAGGTCCAGCATCACGACGCCGAACACCACGATCAGCAAACCCACCGCACCGTAGATCGCGGGGTGCCGCGTGAACTGCCCGAACGTCTTGCCCAGCAACGCCGTCACCACGCCCAGCAAGGCATAGATGATCGCCATGCCCAGCACGTACACCACGGACAGCGTGACCGCCCGCCGCCGGCTGCCCGACGACGCTCCGCCGATGTAGGTCACGGTCACCGGGATCATCGGGTACACGCAGGGCGTGAAGCTCGTCAGCACCCCGGCGGCGAACACCACGAACACCGCGGCCAGCGAGCCCGCCTCGAGCTGTCCCTGCAGGACCTCGTTCAGCGCGAAGCCCCATTCGTTGATCCGCTCCAGGAAGGCCTGCATCTCAGAGCACCTTGTTGACCCTGTCCGCCAGCGCCTGCTTGGGCAGCAACCCGACGAGCTGGTCCTTCACCTCGCCGCCGCGGAACAGCAGCAACGTGGGGACCGACAGCACGGCGAACCGGGCCGCGGTCTGGGGCGCCTTGTCGACGTCGATCTTGACGACCTTGAGACGGCCCTCGAAATCGCCCGCCAGCTCGTGCACGATCGGCTCCAGCTTCTTGCACGGGCCGCACCAGGTGGCGGAAAAGTCCACGAGCACCGGGTCGGCGCTCTGGATCACCTCGCTGTCGAAACTGCTGTCGTCGGCCTCGATCACGTGACTCATGCTTCACCTCGGATGGCACCGGGCCGCCGCCCGGCGGCGTCTCCCGCCCGCGGCCCCGATGCGGGAAACGCCCATCAATTATAGGACCGGCCGCCAGATCGCGCGGCCCGGGCCCGGGTGGGCCGCCCGGCCCGGTGCTCCGGGACACCCCGCCCCGCCCCAGCGGAGGCCGTGCGGGGTGCGTCCGCTCGCCGCTAGAGGATGACCTGACCGCCCTCGCCGGCGCGGGTCAGCCGGATCGTGGACAGGTCGGGGTAGAAGTCGCCCTCGACGGTGATGCGCTCGCCCCGGCGCGCCGGGTCCAGGGCGAGCGCTCGCGCCGCGTCCTGGCCGAGACTGAGGTTCCAGTACATCCCGTCCGCCGGCTTGAGCGCGTTGACGTGCTCCGGGTGCCGGCAGCCGCGCTGCTGCTCGAGCGTCCGGCCGGCCCGGTCGCAGTCGCGATCCACGACCGTGACCGTGCGCACCACGTGGATCACGCCCGCCCGGCCCCCGCCCGGTCCCCCGGGCATGCCGCCGACGACGAGGACCAGGGACAGCCCGAGAATCAACGCGGCGGCGGCCGCCGCCGCACCCGGGGCGGCCAGCCAGCCCGGCAGCCCGCGGCGAGGGCGCGAAGCGGATCCGCCGGCCAGCCGGGCGCGGATGCGGGTCTCGAGGCCCGGCGGCGCCGGGACCCGCCCGGCCGAGGCCCGGATCAGGCGCAGGAACGAGTCCTCGACCGCGAGATACCGGGCGCACGCCGGGCAGCCGTCCAGGTGCTCCTGCAGCGGCTGGCGGCGCGCCTCGGGCAGCTCGTCGGCCTGGAAATGCACCACCTCGGCCTGGAACTCTCGACACGTCAAAGACTTACTTCCCCGCATGCGTACCGGTCCTCACGGGTCCTCTCGTCGGGGGACAACGTTCTGGGGTTCCCGCACTATTCCCTTGCGCCGGGCGAATTCGAGCAGCGCCGCCTGGAGCCGCCGGCGGCCGCGGTGCAGACGGCTCATCACCGTGCCCAGCGGGATCGAGAGCGCCGCGGCGATCTCCTTGTAGGACAGCTCCTCGATCAGGGCCAGGATGACCACCGTCCGGTACTCCTCCGGCAGCGCGTCGATCGCCCGCTGGACCTCCGCGTCCAGCACGCCGCTCATCAGCACCGTCTCCGGATCGCGCGGCTGCTTGCCCTGGAGGAACTCCTGCTCCACCACGCGCTCGTAGACCGTCTCGATCTTCGAGAAATCCACCTCGTCGGGGCGGATCTTGGCCGCGCGGTAGCGGTTGATGAAGGTGTTGCGGAGGATCCGGAACAGCCAGGCCTTGATGTGCGTTCCCGGCCGGTAGGAGTCGAAGAACCGGAAGGCCCGCAGGTAGGCCTCCTGGACCAGGTCCTCGGCGTCCTTGGTGTTGCGGGTCAGCTTCAGCGCGAGGTTGTACAGCGCGTCGAGATGCGGCAGCGCCACCGCCTCGAACTCGCTTCGCCGCTCCGTGGAGGGCCCCTCCGACACGTGATGCCTCCTCGACCCGTCGAACGAAGCTCAACGCTACACTGCGCGATTCCCGGAGGTCAATCGGCGCGCCGCGGTGCGGTCCGCGGCCCGGGTCGTGATAGCATCCGCGGTTCCACGGCGAGGTTCCCAGGTGACGTCGCTCGATCCGTCCCCCAGGCTGCGGGAGCTGCTGGCAGGTCCCGGACCGGTCCTCGTCCTGACCGGGGCCGGAGTGTCCGCCGAGAGCGGCCTGGCCACGTTCCGCGGGCCCGAGGGCCTGTGGGAGGGTCGCGACCCGCGGGAGCTGGCGACGCCGGAGGCGTTCGCCGCGGACCCGCTCACGGTCTGGCGCTTCTACGACTGGCGGCGCCGCAGCGCGGCGGCGGCCCGACCGAATCCGGGGCACCTGGCCCTCGCGGCGCTCGAAGCGGGGCGGGCCGGCGGACTGTCGCTGGTGACGCAGAACGTGGACGGGCTTCATGAACGCGCCGGCAGCCGCGACGTGGTGCGGCTGCACGGCAGCCTGTGGCTCCTCCGCTGCACCGCCGACGGCCGCGAGAGCGAGGATTTGCGCGCCGCTCTGGCTCCGCTGCCGCCGCGCTGCGAATGCGGCGCGATGCTGCGACCCGGGGTGGTGTGGTTCGGCGAGCCGTTGCCCGCCGACGCGCTCGCGCGGGCGGAACGTGCCGCGCGCGACTGCTCGCTGGCGCTGGTGGCGGGCACGTCCTCCGTGGTCTATCCCGCCGCCGCGCTGCCCCGCATCGCTCGCGAGCACGGCGCGCACGTCGTCGAGATCAACCCCGAGCCGACCCCGCTCTCGCCGCACGTCGACGAGCGGCTGGCCGGCCCGGCCGGCGAGGTGCTGCCGCGGCTGGTCCGCGCGATCGGACTGGAGCTGCCCGCGTGAGCGCGGCCTCGCCGAACCGCCTGCTGTGGGTCGACGGCACGGCCGGGGCGAGCGGCGACATGATCCTGGGCGCGCTGCTCGACGTCGGCGTTCCGGCCGCCCGGATCCGCGAGGCGCTGCGCGGCTTGCCGCTGCCGGGCTGGACGCTGCGCTCGCGGAGGATCGAGCGGGCGGGCCTGCGCGGCCGCAAGGTCGACGTCCGGGTCGGCCGGGACGACCCGGCGCGCGACTGGCGGGCGGTCCGGCGGATCGTCAGCGGGGGTGGTCTCGCGCCCGCCGTGCGCGACCGGGCCCTGGCGATCTTCCGCCGGCTGTTCGAGGCCGAGGCCGAGGTCCACGGCAGCACCGCGGACCGGGTGCACCTGCACGAAGCCGGCGCGACGGACGCCATCGTCGACATCGTGGGGGCGGCGGTGGGGCTGGCGCACCTCGCTCCGTGGAAGATCGTCGTGTCGCCGTTGACCACGGGCTTCGGCACGGTGCGCTGCGCGCACGGACGCTACCCGGTGCCGGCGCCGGCGACGACGGTGCTGCTGCGCGGCGTGCCGGCTCGCGGCGGCGAGGTCGAGGCGGAGCGTCTCACCCCGACCGGCGCGGCGATCCTGACCACGATCGCCGATGCCTGGGGTCCGTTGCCGGCGATGCGGCCCCGGGCGATCGGCTACGGCGCCGGCACGCTCGACCCCGGAAGCGACCCGAACATGTTGCGGATGATCCTGGGCGACGCGGATCCGGCGCTGGAAGGCGCCTCCGGCGCGGCTCCCGAGGTCGCGGTGATCGAGTGCACGCTGGACGACGCGAATCCGCAGGACTTGGGTTTCGCCGTCGAGCGGCTCCACGAATCGGGCGCGCTCGACGTCTGGACCGCACCGGTGGCGATGAAGAAGGGACGTCCCGGCGTGCTGCTGACGGCGCTGTGCCGCCGCGACCGGCTGGCCGCGTTGGCCGAGGCGATCTTGAGCGAGACGTCGACGCTGGGTCTGCGCTGGCGCCTCGAGCAGCGGATCGAGCTGCCGCGGGAAACGACGACGGTCCCGACGAGCTTCGGACCGGTGCGGGTCAAGGTCGCGGAGCTTCCCGGGGGCGGCCGCAAGGCGTGGCCCGAGCACGAGGATTGTGCGAGGCTGGCACGGCGGCACGGCGTGCCGCTGCGCGAAGTGCGCCAGGCCGCGCTCGGGAGCTTCGGCCGGCGGGCGCGTCCACGCAAGCCGGGCGCGCGAAAGAAGAAGAAGAAGAAGACGACGAAGAAGAAGAGCTAGACGGAGGAGACGGTCGTGGAAGAGCAGAAGCCGAACGATGCAGGGACGCCCCCGGCGCCGAAGCCGGAGCCGCAGGAATCCGGCCCGCCGCGGATCTCGATCCACAAGTTCTTCGAGACCGAGCTCCGGGTCGGCCGGATCGTGGCCGCCGAGCGGGTTCCCAACGCCGACAAGCTGCTCCAGCTGCGCGTCGACCTCGGCACCGAGGAGCGCCAGCTGGTCGCCGGGATCGCGACGAGCTACGAGACCGAGTCGTTGATCGGCAAGCGGATCGTCGTGGTGACCAACCTCGAGCCCGCCCGGATCCGCGGGGTCGAGAGCCAGGGGATGCTGCTCGCCGCCGACCTCGGAGGTCGGCCGATCCTCGCCACCTTCGACGAGGACGTGCCGCCGGGCACCCCGGTGCGCTGAGCGCCGGACACGAAAACCGGGAGCGTCAGTCGTGGCGCTCCGCGATGTACCGGATGTGGCGCTTGCGAACCACCAGTCCCGGACCGTCGCGGCGCACGACCTTGATCAGGTGCCGGTCGTAGTACTCGATGATCCCCGTCAGCCGCTCGCCCGTGGTGAGCTCGAACGTCAGCTCGGTCTCGTCCTCGCGGCTGCGGGCCAGGAACTCGGCCTCGGCTCCGGTGGTTTCGGGCGGCGGCGTGCGTCGCCCGGATCCGCGCGGCCGCGGCCCGGGGCCGCCGCTGCGACGCGGATACGACCGTTCTCGATCTCGCTGCGTCACGTGCTTCCCTCCGGCTCGAGCGGGCTCCATTGTACCCCGCCGCGGTCAGTCCGCGGCCTGGACGGCCGTGACCGCGGCGGCGACCACGATGTCGTCCACGCCGCAGCCCCGCGAGAGGTCGTTGGCCGGACGATCGAGACCCTGGAGCAGCGGACCGACCGCCTGGGCGCCGGCCAGCCGCTCGACCAGCTTGTAGGCGATGTTGCCGGCGTTCAGGTCGGGAAACACCAGCACGTTGGCCTGCCCGGCGACGGGACTGTCCGGGGCCTTGGCGCGGGCGACCTCGGGGACCAGCGCCGCGTCGGCCTGGAGCTCGCCGTCGAACTCGAAGTCGGGCCGCATCCGGGCCAGGCGCCGACGGGCCTCGCGCACCTTCTCCAGCGCGGGGTGGCGCGCGCTGCCGAGCGTGGAGAAACCCAGCAGCGCCACCCGCGGCTCGCGCTCGACCAGGCGCCGGAAGCTGTGCGCGGTGCGCGCGGCGATCTCCGCGAGCTGGTCGGGATCCGGGTCGGGAACCAGTCCGGCGTCGGCGAAGGCCAGCACCGGCTCGCCCGCGGCGGTCGGCCGGTTCAGCACCATCAGGAAGAACGAGGACACGATCCGCACGCCGGGCGCCGGGCGGATGACGGTCAGCGCCGCGCGCAATGTGTCCGCCGTGGTGTGGACGGCGCCCGCGACCGTCCCGTCCGCCTCCCGGCCACGCACCAGCGCCGCCGCGAGGTACAACGGGTCCGCGAGCCGGGCCCGCAGCTCGTCCGCGCCGACCTTGCCGCCGAGCGCGCTCTCGAGCCGCTCGCGGATCGCGGGCGAGGCGGCGAGCCGCGCCGGCTCCTCGACCGGGAGGTCCGAGAGGTCGACGCCGGCTGCCGCCGCTGCCGCGCGCACGGCGGTGCCGTCGCCGATCAGCAGCGGGCGGACGACGCGCTCGTCGGCCAGCCGTCTCGCCGCGCGCAGCACGCGGGGGTCGGTCGCCTCGGGAAACGCCACGCGGCGATCGGCCGCGCGGGCGCGCTCGAGGATGCGCTCCACCGGGTTCACGGCCGGATCGTAGCAGACCGGCCGCGACGCCCCGACCACGCCGCCCAGGCCAATCCGGCACAGAGCGGCGCGTACTCGAGCCACAACCAGCCGGCGGGAACCGGACCGGCTCCGCCGAAGTACGACAACGGCAGGAGCGCCGCGAACGCGAGCCAGCCCCAGGACAGGTACAGCGCGGCCAGCGGCAACACCCACAGCACGTACCACGGGTGCATCGTCGGCGACAGCAGCAGCAGACCCGCCAGCGCCAGGTACGTCTCGCGGCACACGTCGGAGCGCCCGCGCAGCACGACCCACAGCACCCAGCCGAGCAGCAGCGCCGCGGCGAGACCCCGCGCCAGGTCCTGCGGCCACACGTGCCGGTACACCACGTCCCAGGTCGCCGGATCGCCGCCGAGACGCTGCTGGAGCGCCTCGACGCCGCGTTTCAACAGCGGTGTGGGCTCGAGCCACTCGAGCCCGCGGCGGATCCCGGCGAACAGGAACGCGTTGCGCTCCCAGCGCGCGGCGTAGGCCACGAGACCGGCACCGATCGCAGGACCCCAGGCCGCATAGAACGCCACCGGCGCCGCCAAGGCCGCCGCCAGCAGAGCCAGCACGCGCGGGCCGAGCCAGCGGGCCAACGCGGGCAGCGCGACCAGCGGCAGCAGCTTGACGTGGACCGCCCCGGCGAACGCCAGCGCCGCCGCTCCGCGCCGCCGGCGCACCACCCAGCCGAGCCCCAGCAGCAGCAACAGCACGCCGACCGGCTCGACGTGCCCGCTGCCGGCGGTCTCCATCACGGCGAGCGGGTTCCAGGCGTAGAGCACCACGCGGTCCCACGGACCGTCCAGAGCGGTCAGCAGGCGCTCCAGCGCCAGCACCACGGCGAAGTCGGCGGCCGCGGCGGCGAGCTTGAAACCGACCGGCCCTGCTCCGCACAGCGCCAGCAGCGCGAACAGCGCCTGGGCCAGCGGTGGATAGATCGTCTTCAGCTCGGGGTGGTTGATCCGCGACCAGCCGTCGTCCCGCAGCGCGGCCAGCTCGGGATCCGACGGCGCGTGGGCGTAGGGATGGAAGCCGTGGAGCTGGACCCGCCCGTCCCAGACGAAGCGATACACGTCGTCGCTGAGCGCCGGCTCGCCCCAGGCCGCGACGAGACGGAACACCAGCGCCCCGCCCAGGATCCAGCGCCGGGCTCCCGGCGCGCCGAGCCGGCGGGCCAGGCGCCACGCGCCGAACATCGCCAGCCACGACAGCGCGTGCGCGAGGAGGTACAGCGGCAAGACCTGCCGCAGGTCGCCGAGCAACGCCAGCGCGGCGTAGACGGGCGTGCACGCGCCCGCAAGCAAGAGCAGGTTGCGGGCCGTCGCCCGGCCCGGAGCCGCGCCGGTCATGGGGGCATTCTAGGGCAGACCCGCACCGCGCACGGGCGCGCCGGTCGCGGCCCGCCGGACCATCGGCTACGATGGTCGGTCCATGTTCGAGTCGTTCCTGCGCATCGGCGTCCTCGGGGCCTACTTCGGAATCCTGCTGCTGTTGACCGGCTTCGGGATCCATCGCTGGTACCTGGTCTGGCTGTTCCATCGTCACCGGAACGACGGCGCGCGCCCGCGGCGCGAGCTGGAGACCCTGCCGGTGCTGACGGTCCAGCTCCCGCTGTTCAACGAGCTGTACGTGGTCAAGCGGCTGATCGACGCGGTCTGCGCGCTCGACTATCCCCGCGAGCGACTCGAGATCCAGGTGCTCGACGACTCGACCGACGAGACCACCGAACGGGCCCGCCGCGAGGTGGAGCGGCGCCGCGAGCAGGGCTTCGACATCGTGCTGCTGCACCGCCGCGACCGCACGGGGTTCAAGGCCGGCGCGCTGGAAGCGGGACTGCGCCGCGCCCGGGGCGAGCTGGTCGCGATCTTCGACGCCGATTTCGTGCCGCAACCGGGTTTCGCACGCCGGCTCGTGCACCACTTCAGCGACCCGCGGGTCGGCATGGTGCAGGCCCGCTGGGGCCACCTGAACCGCGACTTCTCCGCGTTGACGCGGGTGCAGTCGCTGTTCCTCGACGGCCACTTCGTGATCGAGCACACCGCGCGCAACCGGTCCGGCCGCTTCTTCAACTTCAACGGCACCGCGGGGATGTGGCGCAAGCGCTGCATCGCGGACGCCGGCGGCTGGCAGCACGACACGCTGACCGAGGATCTCGATCTGTCCTACCGCGCCCAGATGCGCGGCTGGAAGTTCATCTACCTGCCCGACGAGGTCGCCCCGGCGGAGCTGCCGGTCGAGATGGGAGCGTTCAAGTCGCAGCAGCACCGCTGGGCCAAGGGCTCGGTGCAGACCGCGCTGAAGCTGCTGCCGCGGATCCTGGCCAGCCGGCTCCCGCTGCGCGTCAAGGTCGAGGCGACGTTCCACCTCACCGCGAACTTCGGCTACGTGATGATGCTGCTGCTGGCGGCGCTGGTGGTGCCGGCGGTGTGGCTGCGCGCCGAGATCGCGCCGCTGCAGATCCTGCTGCTGGACCTGCCGCTGTTCACGCTGTCGAGCCTGTCGGTGGCCGCGTTCTATCTCACCGCGCAGCGCCAGGCGCTCGGCTCGTGGAAGGGCATCCTGCGCTTCATCCCGTTCTTGATGGCGGTCGGGATCGGACTGTCCGTCAACAACGCCCGCGCGGTGCTGGAGGCGGTGCGCGGCCGGCAGTCGGCGTTCCTGCGCACCCCCAAGTACAACCTGGCCCGCGGCGAGAGCGTGGCCGGTCGGCGGTACCGCGGCCGGATCAGCCGCGACACCTGGATCGAGGCGGGTCTCGCGCTGTACTTCACCGCCGCGACGGCGGTCACGCTGGCCGCGGGCCTGTGGGGCGCGGTGCCGTTCCTGGTGCTGTTCCAGGTCGGCTACGCCTACACGGCGCTGACCACGATCGCGCAGTCGGCGCGGGGCAAGCCCGGGATGAGGCCCGCCGCCTGAGGCCTACGGCTCGTCCAGCAGCCACGGGGTCGGAACGCCCGCCGCGATCGCCTCGTCGATGAAGCTGGCCAGCCCGCCGCGCTGTTGCTCGAGCTGGGTCCGGATCCGCTCCAGCTGCGCGGTCAGCGAGCGCTGCGTCGGCGTACGCGGCAGCTTGTTGACCGGGGGCAGGCGGTTGAGCGGTTTGCACTCGCCGCCGGTCAGCGGGATGTCCTCCATGGCGCAGATCCACAGGCGGTAGGTCACGTTCTCCTGCCGCTCCAGGTCCCGGATCGCCGCGCGGCGGCGCGCGATCTCCTCGCGCCACCATCCTTCGGGCCGCCCCGCGACCTCGGTCGGCGGCGGCGCGAGGATCGAGGGCTCGGGCTCCGGTTGCGGCTCGGCCGCGGGAGCGACGGCCGCAGGCTCGGGCTCGGGAGCCACCTCGGGGATCTCGTCCGGCGCGGCGGGTTCCGCGTCCGCGGCGGGGTCCGGCGCCGGCTCGTCGGAAGCGGGAAGGTCCGCGTTGGTGAAGCGGCCCGCGGGCCCCGGCGCGGCGGGCGCTGCGGCGGGCCGGGGCGGGCCGGGCCGGACTACGGGGCGCGGCTCGACCCGGGGCAGCGGAAGCACCTCGCGGACCTGACCCTCGGGAAGCGAGGCCAGCCGGCCCCCCTCGTCACGGAACAGCACCAGCCCGTCCCGGCGCTCCACGGGGCCGCGGACGTCGTGCACCGCCCCGCCGGTCAAGACCAGCCGGTAGCGGTCCGGGCTCGCGGTCTCCTCCGCGGAAGCCGCCCCGGCCGCGGCGGCGAGCAGCGCCGCCGCCACGACACTCCACCCTCGCTTCGGCATGCTGAGATTATACTGCGGAAAACACGATGCGTATCGCCATCACCCGCGGAATCGGCCCGTCCTTCGGGCGCTGCGAGCTGACCCACCTGCCCCGCGAGCCGATCGACGTCCCGCGCGCCCGGGAGCAGCATCGCAGCTACGAGCAAATCCTCGCGGACCTGGGCTGCACCGTGCGACGCCTGCGTCCGGATCCCGCGCTTCCCGACGGCGTGTTCGTCGAGGACACGGCGATCGTCCTCGACGAGCTGGCGATCCTCGCGCGTCCCGGTGCCGCCTCGCGCCGGCCCGAGGTGGCGACGGTCGCCGAGGCGCTCGAAGCGTACCGGCCGCTCTGGCGCATCGAGCCGCCCGCGACGCTCGACGGCGGCGACGTGCTGCGGGTCGGCCGCACGCTGTACGTCGGGCAGTCCGGCCGCACCGACGCCGCCGCCGCGCGGCAGGTCGAGGCCCTGGTGGCGCCCCACGGCTACCGCGTCGTGCCCGTTCCGGTGGCGGGCTGCCTGCACCTCAAGTCGGCGGTGACGCAGGTCGGAAAGCGCCTGCTGCTGTGCCAGACGCGGTGGGTCGACGTCGCGGCGTTCGAGGGACTGGAGTGCGTCGAGCCGGATCCGGCCGAGCCGTTCGCGGCCAACGTGCTCCGGATCGCCGGCGAGGTGATCGTCGCGGCCGCGTACCCGCGCACCCGGGAGCGGCTGGAGCGGCGCGGGGTCCGCGTCCGCGGAGTCGACGTGTCGGAGATCGCCAAGGCCGAGGGCGGCCTGACCTGCTGCAGCCTGATCCTCGCGGGCTAGTTCTTTTCCACCGGAATCAGGCGGGTCTTGTCGGACGGCAGCCGCACGGTGTCGCCGGGCGGACGCTTCGTCCTCGGATCGCTCGGCTCGACCTCCTGCTGGCGCTCCAGTACCTGCTCGTCACCGCCGCCGGCGACCTTGCCGAGATCTTCGTCATCCAGTTTGCGTCGGGTCATGGGAGGGTCCTCCTCGATACCTACCCGGTAACCCGAAAGCGCGTTTTTCACGGGTCGAGGATCGATCAGCGGCGCGGGGCGTAGTCCTCGGCCCGGGCCAGCCAGGCCTCGGCCACCTCGCGGTCGAGCAGGTGGCTCGGCCGCACGTTGCGCAGGGCCGCCAGCATCACCTGCCGGACGTTCGGGATCTCGCGCTCCAGGGACGCGAGCAGCCGCGCCACGCGGACCCGCTTGAGATCGCTCTGCGAGCCGCACAGGTTGCAGGGCAGGATCGGGTAGGCCGCATCGCGGGCGTGGTGCTCGATGTCGCGCTCGGCGCACTCGATCAACGGGCGGATGACCCGGTATCTCCCATCGTTGGTGGTGTAGACCGCGGGCATCGCCTGGAGCCGTCCCGCGTAGAGCAGGTTCAGCAGCAGCGTCTCCAGCGCGTCGTCGCGATGGTGGCCGAGCGCGATCTTGTTGCAGCCGTGCCGCTCCGCCGCCGCGTACAGGATGCCGCGGCGCAACCGCGAGCAGACCCGGCAATACGTGGCGCCCGGATCGGCCGCGGCGTTCTCCATCACCGCGCTGTAGGTATCCTCGCGCGCGATCTCGAACTCCACGCCGAGCCCGGCCAGCCAGTCGCGGAGCGGCCGGCCGTCGTAGCCCGGCTGGCCCTGGTCGAGGTGGAACGCCAGCAGCTCGTAGCGCACCGGCGAGCGGCGGCGCGCGCGCGACAGCAGGTCGAGCAGCGTGGCGCTGTCCTTGCCCCCCGAGACCGCGACGAGGATCCGGTCGCCCGGCTCGATCAGCCGGTGCTCCACGACGGTCCGCAGCATCGTGCGCGAGAGCTCGCCGCCCGGGCTCATGCGGGGTCCTCCGGCGCCCGGGCCCAGAAGTCCCGCCACAGGATCGCCGCGACGGCCTCCCCGGACCCGAGGGGTCCTCCGTCGGCCGGGGTGATCAAGAACGCGTTGGCCCGGGCCAGCGACAGCACGTCGCCCGACGAGACGTTGGGCACCGGGCGGGCCCGCCAGCGGTCCCCGGACCAGGCGACCCGGCCGAGGTGGTAGGTCGTCCGGCCCGGCTTGGCGGAGAGCGGCTCGGCCAGCTCGGCGCGCACCTCGGCCTGCGTCGTCCCGTGGGCCAGACCCGCCAGCTTCCACAGCGCCGGCGCCACCAGCACCACGAACCCCGTGAACGCCGAGACGGGATTGCCCGGCAGCCCGACCACCAGCGTGCCGCCGCGCCGGCCGGCCAGCACCGGCTTGCCCGGCTTCATGGCGACCTTGTGGAACAAGAGCTCCATCCCCAGCTCCGCCAGCGTTTGCGCGACGAGGTCGTAGCGGCCCACCGAGACGCCGCCGGTGACCAGCAGCAGGTCGCCCTCCAGACCGCGCCGGAGCGCCGCCGCGAGGCCCGCCGGATCGTCGGGGGCGTTGCCCAGGTCGCGCGCCGCGAGCCCCAGCTCCCGGAGCTGCGCGACCAGGGCGCAGGCGTTGCTGTTGCGGACCTGGTGCGCCGCGGGCGTCCGGCCGGCCTCGACGATCTCGTCGCCCGTCGAGAGCACGCTCACCGCGGGCGGCCGGTGCACCGGGACGCGCGTCGCGCCGACGGTCGCCAGGGCGGCGACCTCGGCGGCGTGGATCGCGGTCCCCGGCCTCAGCACCGTGGCGCCGCGCAGCACGTCCTCGCCGCAGCGCCGGATGTGCTGCCCCGCTCGAACCGGCTCGCGGAAGCGCACCTCGCGGCCGTCCCCGGTCTCCTCGGTCTGTTCCACCATCACGACCGCGTCGGCCCCCGGGGGCACGATCGCGCCGGTGTAGATCCGTACCGCGCCCCCCGCCTCGACCCGCACGTCGCCGACCGGCTGGCCGGCACGCACCTCGCCGGTGCGGCGCAGGCTGCACGGCGCCCCGGCCAGGTCCGCGGCGCGGACCGCGTAGCCGTCCATCGCCGAGCGGTCGGTCGGCGGCAGGTCGCGGTCGGCGACGATCGGCCGCGCCAGCACGCGGCCCAGCGCGTCCGCGAGAGCCACCTCGACGACGTCCGTCGGGACCGCCGCCTGGAGCAGCTTCGCGCGCGCCTCGGCGACGCCGATCATCCGCCCGCCCGTCCCGTCAGCACCCGCGGCACCCCGCGCAGGTCGGGGTGGACCGCGAGCGAGTCGAATCCCGCCCGCTCGACGAGCAGGCGCACGTCGGGCTCCTGGCCGAAGCCCAGCTCGAGGACGAGCAGACCGCCCGGGCGCAGCAGTCGCCGCGCCGCCGGCGCCAGGGCGCGGTAGGCCTCGAGGCCCGTCGGCCCGGGCACCAGGGCGTCGCGCGGATCGTGCTCCCGCACCTCGGGCGCGGTCCGCCGCCACTCGGCCTCGGAGACGTAGGGCGGGTTCGAGACCACCACGTCGAAGGTGCCGTCCCAGGCCCGGGGCAGGCGCGCGAAGTCGCCGGCGTGAAGCTCGATCCGGTCATCGAGCCCCTGCTCGCGGAGGTTGGCGCGCGCCAGCGACAGCGCGTCTTCCGAACGGTCGACCGCCACCAGCGCCAGGTCGCTGCGGGTCGCGGCCAGCGCGATGGCGATGCACCCGCCTCCGGTTCCCAGGTCGGCGACGCGGGCCCCGTCCGGCGGCGCCGCGGCCAGCACCGCGTCCACGAGCCCCTCGGTCTCCGGGCGCGGAACCAGCGCGCGGCGGTCGACGGCCAGCTCGAGCCCGTAGAACTCGCAGCGCCGCGTCAGGTGCTGCAGCGGCTCGCGCCGGGCGCGGCGCTCGACCAGCTCGCGGAACCGCCGCGCCAGCGCCGGCTCCAGCGGGTCCGGCCGGCGGGCCACCACGCCCCCGCGGTCGGTTCCCAGCAGGTGCGCCAGCAGTCGTTCGGCGTCGTGCCGCGCCGCGGGCACGCCGGCGCGCTCGAGCCGCGCGGCGGCCTCGTCGGCGACCGCTCCCACCCGCTCGGCCGGGGGCTGCGCCCGGGAATCCATCGCCAGCGTCCCTCCGGGCCGCCTCAGACCTCGATCTCCTGCTGCAGCCGGGCCGCCTGGTCGTGCGCGGCGAGCGCCTCGATCAGCGCCGACAGGTCGCCGTCGAGCACCAGGTCGAGGTTGTGCATCGTCAGCCCGATCCGGTGGTCGGTGACGCGGTTCTGGGGGAAGGTGTAGGTGCGGATCTTGTCCGCGCGATCGCCGCTGCCGACCATGCCCTTGCGCTCGCGCGCGATCGCCTCGTGCTGCTCGCGCAGCTTGCGCTCGTAGAGCCGCGAGCGCAGGACCTGCAACGCGCGCGCCTTGTTCTTGTGCTGGGACTTCTCGTCCTGGCACTGCACCACGATGTTCGTCGGCAGGTGCGTGATGCGCACCGCCGACTGCGTGGTGTTGACGCTCTGCCCGCCGGGCCCCGAGGAGCAGTACTTGTCGATGCGCAGCTCGTTCTCGTCCAGCTCGACCTCGACCTCGTCGGCCTCGGGCAGCACCGCGACCGTGACCGCGGAGGTGTGGATGCGGCCCTGCGCCTCGGTCTCGGGTACCCGCTGCACGCGGTGCACCCCGCTTTCGAACTTGAGCCGGCTGTACACGCGGTCGCCCTCGACCAGCGCGATGATCTCCTTGATCCCGCGTACGCTGCTCTCGGACAGGTCGGTGGTCCGGACCTTCCAGCCCAGCTGCTCGGCGTAGCGGGCGTACATCCGGAACATCTCGGCCGCGAACAGCGTCGCCTCGTCGCCGCCGGTGCCGGCGCGGATCTCGAGCACGACGTTCTTGGCGTCCAGCGGATCGCTCGGCAGCAGCAGCAGCTGGAGCCGTTGCTCCAGCTCCCCCAGCCGCGCCTGGAGCTGCTCGGCCTCCTCGGAGGCCATCAGGCGCATCTCGGGGTCCTCGGCCGAGGTCAGCAGCTCGCGCGCGCCCTCCAGGTCGACGGCGGCCTTGCGGTACTCCCGGTAGGCCTCGACGATCGGCTCCAGCTCGGCGAACGACTTGCTGGCGGTCCGGAAGCGCTCGCGGTCGGCGACCACCTCGGGGTCGGCCAGCGAGCGGGCCAGCTCGCCGTGGCGCTGCTCGAGCGCGGCGAGCTTGTCGGCGAGTCGGTTCTGCGTCTTCTCGGTCATCACACACCCCGGGGTTGCGGCGGCGGCGCCTGGGAAGCGGGACGGAACGGGGGGGTGTGCTAGCTGGACTTCTGCTCCCGCTGCTGGTAGCGCTTCTGGAACCGCTCGACGCGGCCGGCGGAATCGACCAGCTTCTGCTTGCCCGTGAAGAAGGGGTGGCAGGCGGAGCAGATCTCGACGCGCATGTCGGCCTTGGTCGAGTGGGTCTGGAACTTGTGGCCGCACGCGCAGACCACCGTGATCTCGTGGTACTCGGGATGGATGCCCTGCTTCATTGGTCTCACCTGTCGGCCCGAAAAAAAGCCGGGCCGGGCGCTTTCCGGCGGATCAAACCCGGAATTATAGGCGATCCGGGGCGCCTCATCAACCGACCATGCTCTCCAGGAACTGGGCGTTGGACTCGGTCTTGGCCATCTTGTCCCGCAACAGCTCCATCGCCTCGACGGGCGAGAGCTGCTGGAGCACCTTGCGCAGCACCCAGGCCCGGTCGAGCTCCTTGGGGTCCAGCAGCAGCTCCTCCTTGCGGGTCCCCGAGCGCATCAGGTCCACGGCCGGGAACACGCGGCGGTCGGCGAGCTTGCGGTCGAGGTTGATCTCCATGTTGCCGGTGCCCTTGAACTCCTCGAAGATCACGTCGTCCATCCGCGATCCGGTGTCGATCAGCGCCGTGGCGATGATGGTCAGCGAGCCGCCCTCCTCCACGTTGCGCGCCGC
>JBFKMV010000041.1:0-30139 GCA_041629655.1 Candidatus Polarisedimenticolaceae bacterium | reverse complement strand
GGCAAGTGGGCAAGACGCTGTAAGCTAGCGCCGCCGGAAAAGGCTGTCAAGCAGGACCGCGCGCAGCCCGGCAGGAGCGTCGAGATGCCCCGACAGAAGCCGCACCGCGCGCCTGCGGCGGCGCAGCGCAGCGTGCTCGAGTACCTGCGTCGCGAGGACTATCGTCCACTGACGCAACGACAGCTGCTGCACAAGCTCGGCCTGTCGAAGAGCGCGCGCCCCGAGTTCCGTCGCGCGATCGGGCGCCTGCTGGAACAGGGCAAGATCGAACAGGGCAAGGGGGGGCGAGTCTTCATCGCCCGGGCGCGCTCGCGCGAGGATCGCGAGACGCCCCGCCGCGCGGCGGGCGTCTACCGCCGGCGCCGCGGCACGCGTTCCGGCGTCGTCGAGCCGTTCGACGCGTCGTTCGGGCAGCCGATCAAGCTCCGCGCGCTCGGCGGGCGGCGCGTTCGCGAGGGCGAGGTGGTGCGCGTCGACGTGGTCGTGCCCGAGCAGGCGGGAGCGGCCGCCGAGGGGCAGCTGGTCGAGGTGCTCGGCCCGCGCGACGACCCGGGCGTGGACGTCCGGGCGGTGAGCTGGAAGTACGGGCTGATCGAGGAGTTCTCGCCCCGGGCGCTGAGCGAGGCGCGGGGGCTGCCCGACGGCATCCCAACCGGCGAGCTCGAGCGCCGCGAGCGCTTCGAGGACCCGCCGCCGGTGACGATCGACGGCGAGACCGCCAAGGACTTCGACGACGCCGTCGCGGTCAAGCGGTTGCCCAGCGGCGGTTTCCGGTTGTTCGTGCACATCGCCGACGTCGCGCATTTCGTGGCGCCGGGGAGCGTGCTGGACCGCGAGGCGCGCGAGCGCGGCACGAGCGTCTACTTTCCCGGGACCGTCTTGCCGATGTTCCCGGAGCGGCTCTCCAACGACCTGTGCTCGCTGGTGCCCGGGGAGGATCGGCTGGTCCAGACCGCGGTGCTGGACCTCGACAGCAAGGCCCGCGTGCGCAAGACCCGCTACGCCGACGGCGTGATCCGCTCGGTGGGACGGCTGACCTATCGCCAGGTCGGCGATTACCTGGACGGCAAGCGACGCGGGCACGGGCTGCCGGCGGCCCTGCAGCCGATGCTCGACGCGGCCAACGGGCTGCGCCGCCGGCTCGAGCGCCGGCGCCACGCGCGCGGCAGCATCGACTTCGACCTGCCGGAGCCCGAGATCCTGCTCGACGTCGAGGGCGAGATGACCGGGGTCCGGATCGAGCCCCGCAACCGCGCCCACCGGCTGATCGAGGAGTTCATGCTGGCGGCCAACGAGGCGGTGGCCGGCTACCTGCGCACCCGGCGGCCGATGTTCCTGTACCGCGTGCACGAGCCGCCGGACCCGGCCAAGATCCAGGCGCTGGCGGAGTTCGCGGAGCACCTGGGGCTGTCGCTGGACGCCGACCCGGAGTCGGTGCGGCCGGGGCACATCCAGCGGTTGCTCGAGAACGCGTCGGGCCGGCAGGAGTACCCGGTGATCGCGCAGGTCGCGCTGCGCTCGATGAAGCAGGCCCGCTACTCGACGGACAACGTCGGGCACTTCGGTCTCGCAGCGCCGCTCTACACGCACTTCACCTCGCCGATCCGACGCTACCCGGACCTGGTGGTGCACCGGCTGCTGCGAGCGCTGAGACGACACGAAAAGCTGGAGCGGCTGACCACGCCGGAGGAGCTGGAACGGACGGCGCTCGAGAGCTCGCGACTCGAGCGCAACGCCGAGTCCGCGGAGCGGGAGCTGCTGGCGTGGAAGAAGATCGCCTTCGTCGCCGACCACCTGGGCGAGGAGCGTCAGGGCGTGGTCACCGGCGTCACGCAGTTCGGGCTGTTCGTGCAGCTGACCGACAGCCTGGTCGAGGGGTTGCTGCACGTGGAGCGCCTGGGCAACGACTACTTCGATTTCGTGCCTGCGCGGTTCGAGCTGCGCGGGCGGTCCCACGGTCGCGCGTTCCGTCTCGGGGACTCGCTGCGCGTCCGGATCGACCGGGTGGACACGATGCTGCAGCGCGTCGACCTGTCGTTGGCCGACGCCGAACCGCGGCCCGAGCGACGCGGCCGGGCCGGCTCCGGACGGACGCGAGGGGCCGGCCGGCCCGGGGGACGCGGGGCGCGGCGGGGGTCGCGCCGGTGAGCGAGGAAGACGGGGCGCCCTGGTATCGCGTGCTGGAGCACACCGGCGACATCGCGATCCTGGCGCGGGCTCCGGACCTGCCGGGGCTCTACGATGCCGCGACCCGGGCGCTGTTCGACGTGATCGTCGACGTGCGACGGGTCGAGCCGCGAGAGCGCGTGCCGGTCGTGATCGAAGACGCGGTGGATGCCGAGGACCTGCTGGTGCGCTACCTCTCGGAGCTGCTGTTCCTGCACGACGCGCGGGACTGGCTGTTTCGCGGCACCGACGTGGAGCGCATCGCCCCGACCGGGCTCCGGGCACAGGCGCTCGGGGAGCGGTTCGATCCGCAGCGCCACCGGATCGAGCGTCAGGTCAAGGCCGTGACATACCACCATCTGCTGCTGGACGAGGGCCGGGACGGCTGGACCGCCCGCCTGGTGCTCGACCTGTGAGGCCCCCCGGTGTCATGATGTGGGGCAGAGGCGACTGAGCCATGGGCAGGGCACCGGACAGGCAGGCGATCCCGACGGCCGAGCGCATCGACGGCTACCGCTGGCGCATCCCGCGACAGGGCAAGATGCGTGTGGACGGGATGATCTTCGCCAACGACCGGCTGATGCAGGAGCTGCGCGGCGACCCGACGCTGGCGCAGGTCGCCAACGTGGCCTGCTTGCCGGGGATCGTCGGGATGAGCCTGGCGATGCCCGACGCGCACTGGGGCTACGGGTTTCCGATCGGCGGCGTGGCGGCCTTCGATGCCGAGGACGGCGTCGTCTCCCCCGGCGGCGTGGGTTACGACATCAACTGCGGCGTGCGGCTGATCCGGTCGAATCTGACGCGCGAGCAGGCGGTGCCGCGGATGAAGCAGCTGGTCGACGCGCTGTTCGCGCTGATCCCGACCGGTGTCGGCTCGCACCGTCGCGACGAGGTGCTGACCAAGAAGGAAGAGCGGGAGATGCTGGTTCGCGGCGCCGCGTGGGCGATCGAGCGCGGTCTCGGCTGGGCCGAGGACCTGGAGCGGATCGAGGCCGCCGGGCGGCTCCCCGGAGCCGATCCCTCCGCGGTCTCCGAACGGGCGCTGGAGCGCGGCCGCTCGCAGCTCGGCACGGTGGGCAGCGGCAACCACTTCGTCGAGGTGGGCTTCGTGGACGAGATCTACGACCCGCAGTCGGCGGCGGCGCTGGGCCTCGCGCAGGACGCCGTCACCGTGCTGATCCACTCCGGGTCGCGCGGCTTCGGCTACCAGGTCTGCGACGACGCGGTCAAGGGCATGGTCAAGACCGCGGCCAAGTACGGGATCGACCTGCCCGACCGGCAACTGTGCTGCGCTCCGCTGGGATCGCCCGAGGCGCGGCAGTATCTCGCGGCCATGGCCTGCGCGGCCAACTACGCCTTCACCAACCGGCAACGGATGGCCCACGGCGTCCGCCAGGCGTTCGAGCGGGTGTTCGGCATGGGACCGCGCGATCACGGTCTGCACACGGTCTACGACGTCTGCCACAACATCGCCAAGTTCGAGGAGCATCGGATCGACGGCCGGCCGCAGCGGGTCTGCGTCCACCGCAAGGGCGCGACGCGGGCGTTCCCGCCGGGACATCCGGAGATTCCCGACCGCTACCGCAGCCACGGGCAGCCGGTGCTGATCCCGGGCGACATGGGGCGCTACTCGTTCGTGCTGCTGGGCGCCGAGGGCTCGATGCGCGAGAGCTTCGGCAGCTCGTGCCACGGCGCGGGGCGCGTGATGAGCCGCACCGCGGCCAAGCGCGCCGCGCGGGGCCGCAAGCTGATCGGCGAGCTGGAGCAACGCGGGGTCGCCGTACGCTCCGCGGGCATGGCCACGATCGCCGAGGAGATGCCCGAGGCCTACAAGGACGTGGCCGACGTGGTCGACGTCGTGCACGGGGCCGGCCTGTCGCGCAAGGCGGCCCGGCTCGTTCCGCTCGGCGTGATCAAGGGTTGACGACCCGGAAAGTCGTCAACGCGCGGCGGGCCGGCGACGGTCTGTGATAGCGTGTTCGCGGGAGGTGAGCCGGATGGGATACCTGGCCCGCGACGTGATGCACAAGAACCTGATCGCGGTTCACGAGGACACGGACCTGCGCGATCTGGCGAAGCTGTTTCTCGAGAAGGCGATCACCGGCGCCCCCGTGGTGGACGACAACGGCGACATGGTCGGCGTGGTGTCCCAGACCGACCTGATCTACTACAGCCTGACCCGCGACGACGAGCTGCGCATGAGCTCCGACTTCTACCACAACGTGCGCATCGAGGGGCAGCACCTGCAGCGCGGGTTCCAGATCGAGGACGTCAACACCGGCCGGGCCAGCGACGTGATGACGCCGGTGGTGCACTCGGTCACCGAGACCGCAACCGTCGAGTCGGTCGCGCGGTTGATGACGCGGCGGCACATCCACCGCGTGGTGGTGCGCAAGGGGCTCAAGGCGACGGGCATCATCTCGGCGCTGGACGTGCTCAAGGTGCTCGGCGTCGCCAAGCGGAACGCCGGAAGCAAGGCGACGACCCGGCGCGTGGCTGCGCGGAAGCCCGCGACGCGCAAGACCACGACCCGCAAGGCCAAGGGCAAGACCAAGGCCAAGGCCCGGCGGACGGCCCGCACCCGCGCGGGTCGTTGAACCGCTGTCCGGCCGCCGCCGCGAATCGGTAAAAACGCAGTAAAAGACCCCCGGCGCGTGTTGCCCGCCGCGCCGGACGGGAGAAGATTGCGGAGCGCGCGCGGTGGCCGAGGCCGCGCCGCGCGGTCTAGAATGACCGGCGCTTTGCGGGACCGCACAGGGGAGGTCGTCGATGACCGGACGGAGCTACGGAGATCGAGACGGCGACGCGGCCGGGAGCGTGTGGGGAGGCATCCTCCTGATCGCGCTGACCGGCGTCGTTCTCGGGGTCGGCTACAACTGGCTCGGGCTGCGCAACGAGACCTGGGGGCTGAGCTGGATCGCCGAGGACCGCGCCGAGATCCCGGAGCTGGACGGCCTGGTGACGGCGCCGCCCGCGCCGGGCGACGGTTCGTCGGTGCCCTACGTCGATTCCGACGACCCGATGGCGATTCCCGACGCGGCCGCGTCGGCCCCCGGGCTGCCCGAGATCCCCGAGCTGGGACGTCCGATCCAGGTGCAGCTCGAGGCGGCCAAGCGCTTCTTCGACGCGGGCGCGTTGCTGTTCGTGGATGCCCGGGAGCCGGAGGAGTACGCGGCCGGGCACATCGCCGGCGCGGTCAACCTGCCGGCGGACGCGACGGTGACCGACCCGGCGTTGCTGGAGTCGCTGGACAGCGGCGGACGGGTCCTCGTCACCTACTGTGGTGGCGGAACCTGCGAGCAATCGCTGACCCTGGCCTGGTCGCTGGTCAACGCCGGACACCCCAAGGTGCTGGTGTTCATGGGCGGCTACCCCGAATGGGAGGGCGCGGGCTACCCGGTGGAGACGGGGGAGGCGCAGTGATGGAAGCCGTGAAGCGACTGCTGACCCATCCCCTGACCGTTCGCGCCTGCCAGCTCGCGATCGGCGTGATCTTCGGCGCGGCCGGGCTGGCCAAGCTCGGTAACCTGCCGGCGTTCGCCTACGAGATCCACAACTTCCGCATCATCCCGATCCCGACCGAGAACGTGCTGGCGATGACGCTGCCATGGATCGAGATCCTGATGGGGCTGGCGCTGGTGCTGGGCATCCGCGAGCGCGCCGCCGCCGTGCTCTCGGCGCTGCTGATGACCGTGTTCACGCTGGCGGTGGTGCAGGCCCTCGTCCGCGACCTGAACATCAATTGCGGATGTTTCGGCAAGGCCGACGCACAAGCGGTCGGCCTCAAGAAGCTCGCGGAGAATCTCGGGATGCTCGCGGTAGCGGTGGTGGCCAGCCTGCGGACGCGCTAGCGGGGCGATCGATCAGGCCGAGAGCTTGTTCACGGCGCGGGCGAGGCGGGACTTGGTGCGGTCGCCGGCGTTGGCGTGGATCACGCCGAGCTTGACGCTGTGATCCACGAGCGCCAGGGTGCCCGGCAGCAGCTCGCGGGCCGCCGCCGCGTCCCCGGACGAGACGGCCTGGCGCAGGCTCTTCACCGCCGTCCGCAGCCGCGAACGATGGCCGCGGTTCCGCAGCCTGCGGCGCGTGTCCTGGTGGACTTTCTTCAGAGCCGACTTGTGGCTCGCCATCCCGTACCCTCCGGTCCTGAACGCAAGACCGCGGATTCTAGATCAGGCGCCCGGGGGCGTCAAGGCGCTACCCGGCGGAGGCGCCCAGGCTGGCCAGCTTGTCCCGCGCGATCCGCGACTCGTCGGTGGCGGGGTAGGTGTCGAGCACGTACCGCAGCTGGACGATCGCCTGGCCGACCTGGTTCTGCTCCAGGTAGGCCAGACCCTTCTTGAGGTCGGCCGCCGCGGCGCGGTCGCTCTCCGGGTAACGCCGCAGCAGGTCGTCGAAGGCCTGGATCGCCCGCCCGAACTGGCCCTGGCTGAAGTGGCACTCGCCGACCCAGTACAGCGCATTGTCGGCGAAGTCGTTGTCGGGGAAGCGCTCCGCGTACTCCTCGAAGCCCGAGATCGCCAGCGGGTAGTTGCCCTTGGAGAAGTCCGCGTAGGCGGCGTTGTAGAGCGCCTCCGGGGACGGCGCGGCGCCGAGGCCCCCCGCCGGGGTGCCGGTGGAGGAGCCGACGCTGCCGGGGTCGGGCGGCAGGTCCGGCGGCGGCAGGAGCGAGGAGGGCGCCGGCCGGCGCGCGAGCTGGCGGACCGCGTCCAGGTCCTGCGTGACGCGGTCCATCCGTCGGTTGGTGTCCTGGACCTGCTCGTCGAGGATCGCCACGCCGCGCGCGATCTCCTCGAACTGCAAACGCAGGTCGGCGAAGTCGGCACGCGAGACCGCCTCGCCTTCGTCATCGAGGCGTTGCTCGATCTGCCCCAGCTTCTGCTGGGTCTCGCCCTGGGTGCGCTGGAGTCCGCGCAGCTGCTGCTGCACGTCGGCGACGTCCTTCTGGATCTGCGAGATGTGGTCCGGCATCACGCAACCCACGGCGAGCGCGAGCAGCGCCAACGGCAACACGAATCGGAAGGCGAAGCGCATGGTCTCGTCCTCAGTTGCGGGATTCGATCAAAAACGCGGCGCGCCGGTTCTTGGACCAGGCGGCCTCGCTGTGACCCGGGTCCGCGGGACGCTCCTCGCCATAGGAGACGATGCGCATCCGTCCGGCGGAGATCCCGAGACTCGTCAGGTAGTCGCGCACCGAGCGGGCGCGCCGCTCGCCGAGCGCCAGGTTGTACTCGATCGTACCGCGCTCGTCACAGTGACCTTCGATCACCACGCCGTACTGTGCGTTGGCGCGCATCCAGTCGGCGTTGCCCTGCAGGATCCGCCGGTCGCCGTCATCGAGGTCGGAACGGTCGAAGTCGAAGTAGACGGTCTTCAGCACGCCGCTCCGGTTCAGCTCGTCGATCGACGGCTCGACCACGGGCTGCTTCTCGACGGGCGGGGTCTTGAAATCGTCGGTCACCTCCACCGGGGGCGGCGCCGGCGCCGCGGGTGCCGGGGCGGGGGCAGCCGGCTGGGGGGGCTCGACCACGGGGGGCTTCTTGCGGCAGCCGCCGGCGAGCAACAGCAGGGCCAGCAGGGAGAAGATCGTCAGGACTGCCAGGGGGGTGCGCTTGGACATCTTTATCAACCTCCGCACGAACGGCTCATCGTGTTCGTGGCATTCGCCGCTGGATTATAGAAAACGCAGCCCGCCCCGCAAAGGGCTGCAGGACGAAAAACGACCCGAAATCGTCCTTGCGGGGGCCCGGCCCCTCAGTCCGACCAGTCCGGGGTGAGGCTGTCGGTGCCCCGGGTCAGCCGCCGCACGTCGGTGCCGTTGTCCCGCATCGAGTAGATGTCGTAGCGTCCGGAGCGGTTCGAGGAGAAGACCAGGTGCCGCCCGTCCGGCGACCAGCTGGGGTTTTCGCTGTTGCCCTCGCCGTGGGTCAGCCGGCTCAGGCCGCCGGTGGCCAGGTCCAGCACCATGATGTCGAAGCGCCCGTCGTAGCGCGAGACGTAGGCCAGCCGGTCGCCCCGCGGCGACCAGGCCGGCGACTCGCTGTAGCTCGAGTCCCGCGAGACCCGGCGCACGTTCAGCCCCTCGGCGCTCATGATGTAGATCTGGGGGCCGCCGGAGCGGTCCGAGACGAACGCGATCTCGCGACCGTTGGGCGAGACGGCCGGCGCCGTCTCGATCGCCGGGTTGCGGGTCAGCCGGGTGTTGCGGCGGCTGGCCAGGTCGAGCACGTAGATCTCCGGGTCGCCGTCCGCGTCGGAGGAGTAGACGATCCGGTCGCCGTCCGGCGACCAGTCGGGAGCCGAGTTCAGCTCGGCCTCGATCACCGGGGCGGCGGTCAGCGAGCCGTCGCTCTCGTAGATGTAGACCCCGGGCTGCTTGCCGCGCCAGGACACGAAGGCCAGGCGGTTGCCGTCGGGCGACCAGACCGGCGAGAGGTTGATCGTGCCGGTGGTGGTCAGCCGCCGCACGCGCTGACCGTCGTAGTCCATCAGGTACAGCTCCTTGCCCTCGCCGTGCTTGGACACGAACGCGATGCGGGTCAGGGAGACGCCGGGCCGGCCGGTGTAGTGCAACGTCAGGTCACTCGAGATCTGGTGCGCGACACGTCGCACCAGCTCGCGCTCGCCGCCGTAGCGGCGCGCGAACAGCAGCGTCCGGCTGGGGTTGTCGTAGAGTCGCGCCTCGACCGCCAGCCGGCCGTCGCGCAGCTCGACCCGCAGCAGCGTCAGCGCGTCGGCGCCGATCGACAGCCAGTCGTCGTGCCGCACCTCGCCGGGTCGCTCGGCGGCCGGAACCAGGCGGTACAGCGAGGGATCGACGACGTCGAAGAAGCCGCTGAACTCGAGATCGTCGCGAACCGTCTGCACCAGCTCGGCGGCCTCCAGCGAGGCGGACGGTCCGCCCGGCTCGGCCAACGCGATCTTGATCTGCGCGATGCCGACCCGCGTGACCTCGCCCTCGAGCTGGGCGGGGCGGTCGGGCTCCTGCGAGCCGAGCGAGGTGGCGCAGAGCAGCGCGACGGCGAAGGGCCAGACACGTTTCGACATGGGGGTTCCCTCGATGTCAGGGGTACCAGGTGAACACGAAGCGGGCGGACATCACGGGCTCGCGCCAGTTCGGGGGCAGCGGCGGCAGCGGGTCGGCCTCGACCACCGCCCGCAAGGCGGAGCGGTCCAGCGAGGCCACGCCGCTGGTGGCCACGATCTCGGGATCGCGCACCGCACCGTTGCGCAGCACGCGGAACGCGATCGTCACCGACAGCGGCGTCGTCACCCCGTCCAGGATCGGCTGCCGCCACTGGCTCTTCAGCGCGGCGACGACGCGGTCGCGGTACCACGCGAACTCCAGGTCCTGGAAATCGACCGACTCGATCGAGGTTCCCGCCAGGCCCCCGGGGCCCGAGGCCTCGCCGGGAGCGGGTGCCGTGGACGGCGGCGTGGCGGTTTCGGCGCGCGGACGTTGCGGGGGCTGCTTGTCCTCGGCTGGCTTCTTCTCCGGCTTCTTCTCGGGCGGCGGGAGCGGTTTCGGCTCGGGGACCTTCGGCTCCACGCGGACCTGCTCGGGCTCGGGCTCGGGCAGGTCGGGCTCCGGCTCCGGGAGCGCCGGGGCGACCTCGGCGGGGGCCGGCGCGGCGGCGGCCGGGGCGCCGACCGGGGTCACCACGATGTAGTCCTCGATCGGCTTGCTCTTCGGGCGCAGCGAGGGGAAGAACGCGATCACGATCGCCAGCACCACGTGCAGCACCGCCGAGCCGGCGACGAACCGGGCTGCCGGGGAACGCGGCCGCGGCACGCGGGCCACCAGCCGCAGACGCACGCCGCTCACGTTCGCTTCCGTTCCGGCTCGGGCTCGAGCGGCACGGTGACCAGCGCGATCCGGGTGATGCCGGCGGTGCGGATCCGGTCCATCACCAGCAGCACCTCGCCGTAGGGCAGCGTCCGGTCCGCCCGCAGGAACACCGTCTCCTCCGGGTTGGCGGCGGCCAGGGTCCGCATCCGCTCCTCGAGCAGCTCCGCGTGGACCGGCCGGTCGTTGATCCGGATCCGCGCCTCGCGGTCCACCTCGACCACGACGCGCGATTCCTGGATCTCGGTCGCGGAGCGGGTCGCCGGCAGCTCGAGCTTGATCCCGCGTTGCAGCATCGGGGCCGCGATCATCGAGATGATCAGCAGCACCAGCATCACGTCGACCAGCGGCGTGACGTTGATCTCGGCGAGCGCCCGGGGCCGGGGGCCGCGCCCGCCGCCCTGGCCGACCGAGGCGGCCACCGCGGTCAGGACCTCCGGCCCTGGACGCGGTGGATGAAGTCCGCGATGAACTCCTCCAGCTTGGCGTCCACGCCGCGCAGCCTGCCCAAGAAGTGGTTGTAGCCGATCACGGCCGGAATCGCGGCCGCCAGACCGGCGGCGGTGGCGACGAGCGCCTCGGCGATGCCGGGCGCATAGGCGGCCAGCGACGCCGTGCCGCTGACCCCGATGCCGCGGAACGCGTTCATGATTCCCCAGACGGTCCCGAACAGGCCGATGAACGGCGTGGCGCTGGCGGTGGTGGCCAAAAAGCCCAGGCTGCGCTCGAGGTCGTGCACCTGCACCGAGGCGTTCTTGCGCAGCGTGCGGTCCAGCGCGTCCAGGGCGGCGCCCTCGATCCGCGAGCCCTCCGGCGGCGGGTTGAGGCTGA
Source organism: Candidatus Polarisedimenticolaceae bacterium (assembly GCA_041629655.1). GTDB lineage: Bacteria > Acidobacteriota > Polarisedimenticolia > Polarisedimenticolales > Polarisedimenticolaceae > JBFKMV01. Next base: position 19,296 of record JBFKMV010000041.1, on the reverse strand, counting down.
TCTCGCGGAACCCGGCGCGGAAGATGTCCGCCGGCGGGCTCCACTCGAGCGCCTTGGTCTTGTCGTGGATCGCCGCCAAACCGCCGCCCTCGTGGAACACCTCGAGGAACTCGTCGGTCTCGCGCTCGGCGCGGCGGAAACGCCGGAAACGCTCGGTCATGATGCCCCAGGACACGACCGAGAACACCAGCAGCACGAGCAGCACGAACTTGGCCATCGGCCCGGCGTGCCAGACCAGCGACCAGACGTCGAGGCTGGGGGTTGCGGTGCCGAGAACGGTGGGGGTCATCGTCCTCCACGGCGCCGGAGGGTTCCGGAGCAGCCCGGCCCTTCGAAACGACGCGACACGCGTTATGCTATCCCAGTGCCGATGCACCGTCAAAACGTGGCCGTGCCGGTCCCGTCGCCCGCGTCGCCCCGACGGCCTCCCGGATGCACCCGATGCTGAGAACGCTGCGCGTCCGTGAGCTGGCGATCATCGAGGACCTGACCGTGGAGTTCGGTCCGGGCCTGAACCTGTTGACCGGCGAGACCGGGGCGGGCAAGTCGATCCTGGTCGACGCGCTGGGACTGGTCACCGGCGACCGCGCCGACTCTTCGAAGGTCCGACGCGGGGCGAGCCGCGCGCGCGTCGAGGCGGTGTTCGAGCCGCCCGACGCCGGAGCGCTGCGTGGGTTGCTGGAGCAGCGCGGCATCGACGCCGACGAGGACGGCCTGCTGGTGCTGCGCCGCGAGGTGCCGGTCAGCGGAGCGGCGCGCGTGTTCATCAACGGCTCGCCCGGCACCGTCACGGCGCTGCGCGAGCTCGGCGAGCGGTTGCTGGAGCTGCACGGCCAGCACGAGCAGCACGGCCTGCTCTCCGCCGACAGCCACCTCGAGCTGCTGGACCGCTTCGGCGGCCACCACGACGAGCTGCGCGGGGTCGCCGCCGCGGAGCGCGCGGTCGGCGAGGCCCGGGAGCGCTTGGAGCGGCTGCGCGAGGCCGAGCGTGAGCGCGAGCGGCGCGCCGACAACCTGCGCGGCGAGCTGCGGGAGATCGATGCCGTCGCGCCACGCGCCGGGGAACGCGACGAGCTGGAGCGCGAGCGGACGCGGCTGCGTCACGGGGTCGAGATCGCCGAGCTGGTCGGAGAGGCGCTGGCCCAGCTCTACGACGGAGACCCCAGCGCGGCCGGCCTGGCGGCGTCCGGCGCGCGCCGGCTCGAGCGGCTGGCCGAGCTGGACCCGCGGCTCGGCGAGCTCGCCCAACGCGTCCGCGCGGCGCAGCTCGAGCTGCAGGAGGCCGGATCCGCGCTCCGCGACTACGCGGACGAGGGCCAAGGCGACCCCGACCGGTTGGAGGACCTGGAGAGCCGACGCGCCGCGATCGAGCGACTCTGCTCGCGCTACGGGCGGGACGAGCAGGAGGTGCTCGAGCACCGCGCGGCGGCCGCGGCGGAGCTCGACGAGCTCGAGCACCTGGGCGAGCAGGTCGGCGCGGCCGAGACGGCTCTGGCGCTCGCCGCGGAGGCCTACGCGGGCGAGGCGACGCGGCTCAGCGCGGCACGGCGGAGCGCCGCGCAGGCGCTGGCCCCGGCCGTCGAGCGGCAGCTGCGCGAGCTGGCCCTGCCGCGGGCGCGCTTCTCGGTCGGCTTCCAGGCGGCGCGCGGGCCGGAGCTCCGGCACGGCGACCGCGCGATGCCGTTGACGCCGCGCGGCGTCGAGCGGGCCGAGTTCCTGATCGCGGCGAATCCGGGCGAGGACGCCCGGCCGCTGCGCAAGACCGCCTCGGGCGGCGAGCTGTCGCGGGTCATGCTGGCGCTGCACGTGGTGCTCGAGGACGCCGGCCCCGGCCGGGCGCTGGTGTTCGACGAGGTCGACGCGGGGGTCGGGGGAGCGACCGCCGATGCCGTCGGCGCGCGCCTGCAACGGCTGGCCCGGGCGCGCCAGGTGCTCTGCGTCACGCACCTGCCGCAGGTGGCCGCCTATGCTGATCGTCACTACCATGTCCGCAAGCGGGTGGCCGGCGGGCGCACGCTGGTGGACGTCGTCCCGCTGTCGCGCACCGAGCGCGTGGACGAGCTGGCGCGCATGCTCGGCGGACGCAAGGTCAGCGCGGCCTCGCGCAAGAACGCCGCGGAGCTGCTGGCCGGCGCCGGGCCGGGCCGGCCGACCGGTCGAACCGCGGAGCACTGACGTGAAACGAATCGCCGTCTACCCGGGAACCTTCGATCCGGTGACCAACGGCCACCTGGATCTCGTCGATCGCGGCCGCCACCACTTCGACGAGCTGATCGTGGCCGTGCTGCACAACGAGGACAAGCAGCCGACGTTCTCGCTCGAGGAGCGCCTGGAGCTGCTGCGCTCGGCCGTCGCGGGCTGGGACGGGGTGCGCGTGGACAGCTTCGACGGCCTGCTCGTCGACTACGCGCGGGTCAACGGCGCCTCGGTGATCGTGCGCGGAATCCGCGCCGTCTCGGACTTCGAGTACGAGCTGCAGATGGCGATGATGAACCGGCGGCTCGAGCCGGGGGTCGAGACGGTGTTCCTGGTGCCGAGCGAGAAGTACTCCTACCTCTCGAGCAAGCTGGTCCGCGAGATCGCCCAGAACGGCGGCCGGATCGACGGCCTGGTTCCCGAGGCGGTCGCCCGGGCGCTCTACGCCCGGTTCGGCGTGGCGCCGACCCCCCGGGACGCCTGAGGCAGCGTGCCCGCCGCGCTGCCCTACGGCAGCCGCACGATGCCGCTGCCGGCGAGCCCGTTCCGCCTCGAGCCGGTGGCCGCGCCGCCGGCGGGCGCCGCCGCGGGAGGGTCGGCCGCGATCGAGGCCGCGCTGGACCGCCCGCTCGGCGGACCGCCGCTGCGGCGGATCTTCTCGGGAGCGCGACGGGTGCTGATCGCCGTCTCGGACGCGACGCGCAGCACCGGCTGCGCGCGCTACCTCCCGCCGTTGCTCGAGCGCATCCGCGCCGCGGGCCCGGCCGAGGTGACGTTCATCGTCGGCAGCGGTCTGCACCGGCGCCCCGGTGCCGCCGACGTCCGCCGGATCCTCGGCGCCGGCGTGGCCCGCGAGCACGCCGTGCTGCTCCACGACCCCGACGACCCGGCCGGCCTGGTCACGCTGGGCCGCACGCGGGCGGGCACCCCGGTCGCCGTCCATCGCGCGCTGCGCGAGCACGACCGGATCGTGCTCACCGGCGCGGTCGGCTTCCACTACTACGCCGGCTTCACGGGCGGTCGCAAGGCGGTCGTGCCCGGGCTGGCCGGGCGCGAGACGATCGTCAGCAACCACCTGCGCTCGCTGCGGCGCGACGGGACCCGGCACCCGCGGGCGCGGGCGGGGTGTCTCGACGGCAACCCGGTGCACCGCGACATGGCGGACGGGGCCGCGCTGGTCGGTCCGCACCTGCTGGTCAACGCGGTGCCGGACGAGGCGGGCGGGATCGAGCGGCTGTTCGTCGGCCACTGGCGCCGGGCCCACGAAGCGGCGTGCCGGCACGTGCGCCGCACGCGCACCGTCCGCCTGGCCCCGCGCGAGATCGTCGTCGTCTCGGCCGGCGGCACGCCGCACGACATCGACCTGATCCAGTCGCACAAGGCGTTCGAGGCGGCGTTTCCCGCACTGGCGCCGGGCGGCACGCTGGTCCTGGTCGCCCGCTGCGCGCGCGGCGCGGGCCACGCCGACTTCCTGGCCGGGTTCGAGCCCGACGGCGAGACCGCCAAGGTCGCGGCGCTGCGGCGCGACTTCCGGGTCTACGCGCAGACGGCGCTGTCGTGGTACCTCAAGGCGCGCGCCTGCCGGCTGATCCTCGTCAGCGGGCTCCCCGAAGAGCAGGCCCGGCGTCTCGGCGCCCGGCCCGCGCCGGACCTCGGAGCGGCCCTGGCCGTCGCTTCGCGCTACCATCCGAAGGATGCGAGAGGCTGGGTGATCCCGTGGGGCGGGAAGTACCGGATCGAGCCCGCGACGGCGCGGTGAGACGGGGCGCGGCGGCGGGCGCGCTGCTGGCGCTGGCCCTAGGCGTCGCGGGGAGCGGTTGCGAGCGCGTCCCGCCGGCCGGCGAACGCCCGCTGATCCTGATCACGCTCGATACGATCCGCGCCGACCGGATCGGCGCCTACGGCGGCAGCGCGGTGCCGACCCCGGTGCTCGACGGCGTGGCCCGCGACGGCGTGCTGTTCGAGCAGGCCGTCTCGCAGGTGCCGCTCACGTTGCCGGCGCACGCGGCGATCCTGACCGGGCGCTACCCGGCGGCCCTGGGCGTGCGGCACAACGGGATCTACGAGCTGCCCGCCGCTGCGGCGACGCTGGCCGAGCGGTTGGGCGAGGACGGTTACGAGACCGCGGCGTTCGTGGCCGCGTACGTGCTGAACCGAGGCTTCGGGACCGAGCAGGGCTTCGAGGTCTACGACGACGTGCCGGTCAACCGCTACGAGGGCGGCGAGAGCCAGCTGTTCCGCGCCGAGCGCAGCGCGGACGAGGTCAACGCGCGGGTCTTTTCGTGGCTCGAGCGGCGGCGCGGGGACCGCTTCTTCCTCTGGGTCCACTACTACGATCCGCACGATCCGTACGAGCCCCCGGAGCGCGAGGGGCGCACCCTGGCGGGGGAGGGCTACGACCGCGAGATCTCCTATCTCGATGCCTGCCTGGGCGATCTGCTGGAGCGGCTCCGCTCGGAGGGCCTGCTGGACCGCTCGGTCCTGGCGCTGGTCGGCGACCACGGCGAGAGCCTCGGCGAGCACGGCGAGCGCACGCACGGGCTGTTCCTGTACGAGGGTGCGCTGCGGGTCCCGATGATGCTGCGCGCGCCAGGGCTGCTGCCCGCGGGACGGCGGGTGCAGGGGCCGGTCGAGCTGGTGGACCTCGCGCCGACGGTGCTGGAGCTGCTGGACCGGCCCCCGCTGGCGCGAACCGACGGGACCAGCCTGCTGCCCCGCATCTCCGGCGACGACGACGGGACGCGGGCGCTGGCCCACGCCGAGACGCTGATGCCGCGGCTGGAGTTCGGCTGGAGCGAGCTGTACATGGTGCGCGACGGCCGGTTCAAGTACATCCAGGCCCCGACGCCGGAGCTGTATGACCTGCGGGACGATCCCGCCGAGGCGGTCAACCTGGCCTCCGGGGATCCCGAGCTGGCGGGCGAGCTGGCGGGATTGCTCGGCGCGTGGTTGAGCCGTTCCGCCGCGGGTGCAGACGGTTCGGACCAGGCCGCCCGCACGATCACCCCGGAGGAGGAGCAGCGACTGCGCAGCCTGGGCTACCTGGGGGGCGACGCGTTCCGGCAGGGAGACCTGCCCGAGGGCCGGCTTCCCGACCCCAAGGAGATGATCGCCGAGCTGCGCGCGCTGGACGAGGCGCGGGACCGCCTCGAGGACGGCGAGGCCGCGCAAGCGCTGGCCGCCGTGGATCGCATCCTCGAGCAGAATCCGCGGAACCACCAGGCGCGCACGACCCGGGTGCTGGCGCTGATCGAGCTGGACCGCCTGGGCGAGGCCGAGGACGAGGCGCTGGGCGGACTCGCGGCGGCCGAGACCGACGCCGACGCCTCGCGGGTGCTGGCGGTCAAGGCGCGCGGTCTGCTGGCCAGCGTCTACCGGCTGCGGGGCAAGCTCGATCAGGCCGAGCGCGAGTACCGCACGCTGCTGGAGCTGGACCCCGGCAACGGTCCCGCGCGTGTCGACCTGGCCGCGCTGCTGCTGGACCTCGGCCGACCCGACGAGGCCCGCGCGCTGAACGACGAGACGCTGCGGCAGGACCCGCGCGACGGGATGGCGCTGGCGGTGCGCTTCCGGATCGAGCGCAACGCGGGTGACGACGCCGCGGCGCTGCGCACCGCCGAGCAGCTCGCCGACCAGCGCGCCGGCGACGCGACGGCGCTCACCGAGGCGGGGCGGATGCTGATCGGCGCGGGACAGCCGGCGCGGGCCGTGGCGTGCTTCGAGACGGCGCTCGAGCAGTCCGACGACATCGACCCCGCGCGGCTCGGCGAGCTGGGTGCCGCGCTGGCCGAGGCGGGCGACCTGCCGCGGGCCCGCGAGGTGCTGCTGACCGCGAGCCGCATGCAGCCCGGAGACCCGCGCCCCCAGTACTACCTCGGCACGATCGCGCTCACCGAGGACGACGAGTCGCGGGCGCGGGCCCATTTCCGCCTCGCGCTGCGAGCGCAACCGTCGTTCGTGCCACCGCTGCTGAGCCTGGCGCAGTGGCTCGCCGAGCGCCGGCGCTTCGACGAGGCGGCGCAGGTGCTCGAGGAGGCCGTGGCGCGCAACCCCGCCGATCCCCGCGCCCGCCGCGAGCTGGACAAGCTCGACGCGGCGCGAGCGGGAGGCCGTCGGGGCGCGTAAACAGTTGACGCTTGACGGTTTATCGCACTGACTCCTATACTGCGAGCATGATGCCGAGGAACGCCGTGTTCCTGGGGGCGGCCCTGCTCCTGGCGCTCCCGGCGCTGGCCGAGCCCCCAGTCGTTCGCCTCGTGGAGTTCGAGGCGATCGTCAACCCGATCACCAAGAACCGCATCATCCGCGCCATCGACGAGGCCGCGGCCCAGGGTGACGACCTGGTGCTGATCCGGCTCGACACTCCCGGCGGGCTGGTCGACTCGATGCAGGCGATCGTCCAGCGGATGTTGAACTCCGAGGTGCCGGTGGTGGCCTGGGTCGGGCCGCCGGGCGCACATGCGGCCTCGGCCGGTTTCGTGATCCTGATGGCCGCCGACGTGGCGGCGATGGCCCCGGGGACCCGCACCGGGGCGGCCTCGACGGTGTTCGGGACCGGCGAGGGCAGCGAGGACAACGTCCTGCTCAAGAAGTCCAACGAGGACATCGCCGCGCTGGTGCGCTCGATGGCCGAAAAACGCGGCCGCAACGTGGAGAAGAGCGAGGAGGCGGTCTTCTCCGCCAAGGCCTACGAGGAGTCGGTGGCGCTGGCCGAGGGGTTGATCGACCTCGTCGCGGGCAGCCAGGCGGAGCTGCTGCAGCTGCTCGACGGCCGCGAGGTCCAGCGGTTCGACGGCACGACGGTGGTGCTGCGGACCGCCGACGCGCAGATCGTCACCACCGAGTTCAAGTTCAAGCAAGAGTTCATGGAGATGCTGAGCCACCCGATCGTGGCCTACCTGCTGTTCACGTTCGGGATGCTCGGCCTGTACTTCGAGTTCACCAACCCCGGGGCGATCTTCCCGGGTGTCGTCGGCGTGCTGTGCCTGTTGCTGTTCATTCTCACCGCCCAGGCGTTGCCGATCTCCTACGTCGGCGTGCTGCTGATCCTGCTGGCGGCCGTGATGTTCGTGCTCGAGATCAAGGTCACGTCGTTCGGGCTGCTGACCCTGGGCGGCGTGGTGTGCCTGGTCATCGGGTCGGTGATCCTGATCGACGGGCCGATCCCGGAGCTGCGCGTGCCGCCGGCGGTGGTGCTGCCGACGTCGCTGGTGGTCGCCGCGCTGTGCGCGGTGGTGGTGCGGCTGGCGATCCGGGCCCGGCGGGCCCAGGTGGCGACGGGCATCGAGGGCCTCGCGGGCGAGGTCGGGACGGTCCGCCAGCCGCTGGATCCCGAGGGCACGGTGTTCGTCCATGGCGAGCTGTGGACCGCGGTCTCGACGACCGGACCGCTGCCGGCGGAAACCCGCATCCGCGTGGTGCGGGTGGACGATATGACGTTGACGGTCGAACCGATCGAACCACGAAGGAGCTGAGTCATGCCGTTCTTGTGGGGTTTGGGCGTCGCGCTGGCCGTGCTGGTGATGTTCCTGGTCAACGCGATCAAGATCCTGCCCGAGTACGAGCGCGGGGTGGTGTTCCGGCTCGGACGGCTGCGCGACCAGGACTACGGGCCGGGCCTGTTCTTGATCATCCCGTTCGTCGACCGCATGGTCCGGGTCTCGCTGCGCACCGTCGTTCACGACGTGCCGCCGCAGGACGTCATCACCAAGGACAACGTCTCGATCAAGGTCAACGCGGTGGTCTACTTCCGCGTGATGAACCCGCGCAAGGCGGTGGTCGAGGTCGAGAACTATCACTACGCCACCAGCCAGCTCTCCCAGACCACGCTGCGCTCGGTGCTCGGCCAGGTCGAGCTGGACGGCCTGCTCTCGGAGCGCGAGCAGATCAACCACGAGCTGCAGACGATCCTGGACAAGCAGACCGACCCCTGGGGCATCAAGGTCTCGGCGGTGGAGGTCAAGCACGTCGACCTGCCCGAGTCGATGCAGCGCGCGATGGCCAAGCAGGCCGAGGCCGAGCGCGAGAAGCGCGCCAAGATCATCCACGCCGAGGGCGAGAACCAGGCGGCCCAGCAGCTCTCGGCCGCCGCGGTGACGATGTCGGCGAACCCGGTCACGCTCCAGCTGCGCTACCTGCAGACGCTGACCGAGATCGCCTCCGAGCGGAACTCGACGCTGGTGTTCCCGTTGCCGGTCGAGATGCTGCAGGCCTTCACGCGCCGCGACTGAGGCGGGGCCGGGCGGAAGCGGCGAGCGAGAGGAATCGATCTTGGGTCCCCACGACGGCAGCCCGCGAGACGCCCGGCCGGACAGCGTGACGCCCGGCACCGACCCGGAGCTGTTCGGCGTGCTGGTGGGTCTGTACCAGCGGCTGGAGCTGGACCAGCAGCTGCGGGTGCTGCTGGAGCATGCGATGTCGTGGACCGGCGCCTCGCTCGGATTCGTGTTCGGGCCCGGGGACGAGCGGCGCAGCCTGGTCACCGTGCTGGGCTCGGTTCCCGACGAGGATCCGCGCTACCGCGCGATCGACGGCGTCAAGGTGGCGGCGGTGGAGCGCTGGGTCGAGGGGCAAAGCCGCACCTTCGAGGGGCTCGGCGGGCTGGTCGAGATGCGGCAGCCCTGGCCGGGTGACCCGGCGCAGGCCAGCGTGGCGCTCCGCGTCGACGCGACGACGGCGCTGGTCGGTGTGGTGTGGCTGATCTTCGACGGCGCGCCGCCCGAGGACGCGATCCGGCGGCTGGAGCGGTTGCTCGAGCGCGCCACGCCGGCCGTCGACAACGCGCTCCAGGTCCGCTCGATGCGCGAGCTGATCATCAAGGATGACACCGCGAGCTGCTTCAACCGGCGCTACTTCGAGGAGTTCCTGCCGGAGGAGCTGTCGCGCGCCTCGCGCTTCCGCGCCCCGCTGTCGCTGATCTTCTTCGACCTGGACAATCTCAAGAAGGTCAACAACGATCACGGCCATGCCGTCGGCAGCCGGACGCTCTACGAGGTATCGCTGCGGGTCCGGGCCAAGATCCGCAAGTTCGACAAGCTGTTCCGGTTCGGCGGCGACGAGTTCTGTATCGTGCTGCCGGAAACCGAGTGGCACGGCGCGCTGGAGGTGGCCGAGCGCGTGCGCGAGTTCATCGCCGGCCGCCCGTTCCTGACCGGCAGTGACGGGGTGGAGGGCGGCGTGGCGGTCACCGCATCGTTCGGGATCGCGTCGTTCCCGCTGCATGCGCGCTCCAAGCAGGGACTGATCGAGCAGGCGGATCGCGCGATGCAGCGAATCAAGAGGGTCGACAAGAACGCCGTGGGCGTGGCGGAGATCGTCGAAGATGGTCACGGAAGCTGATCGCGAGGAGTCGGTGCGCGAGTTCAGGCTCGAGGGAGCGGTGCTGTTCGTGGTGGTCGGCGCGTTGCTGGCCTGCCTGGTCGGAGCGTTCTACTTCGGCCGCTGGTACGAGCGCCAGACGGCGCCCGCGCTGTCGGCGGGCGGGACGGGATCGCCGGATCCGCTGGGGCGGGTCGCGGAGCAGCCGGCTGCCGAGGCGGAACGGGACATGAACTTCTTCGACACGCTGTCCGGCGAGGAGAAGGCCGCCGAGCCGGCCCGGCAGGCCGCCGCGCCGCCGACCCGGGAGCCCGGGCCGGCCGCCCCGGCCGCGGCCCCGGGCGATTTCTTCGTCCAGGTGTTCGCCGGACGGGACCGGGAATCGGCGGAAGCGCTGGTGTCCCGGCTCCGCGGCCAGGGCTACCGCCCGCAGCTGGGTTCGGCCAGCGAGGGGCAGGGGCGGCTGTTCAAGGTCCGGGTCGGCGGGTATGCCTCCCGGGAGCTGGCCCAGGCGGCCGCCGACAAGCTGCGCGCCGAGGGGTATCCTGGGTCCTGGGTGACCCGGCCCGAGTGAGCGGAGGGGCCCCCGGGGACGGCCGTTCGCGGGCGTCGACGGGTGTCCGGGCCCGGGTTGCGAAAACGCGACCGTGCACTAGATTCGACACGGTGCTGGAGGATGGATCGTGCCCGAGACGGACGTACAGGAGCTGACGGACCGCCTGGAGTCCCTGAGCGAGAAAGTGAGCGGGCTCAGGAGGTTTCTTTGACGTCGAGGGGAAGCGCAAGGAGCTCGGCGACCTCGAGCAGCAGCTCGCCAAGCCCGAGGTGTGGGGGGACCCGGCGCGGACCCGCCAGGTCCAGCAGCGGCGCGCGGTGCTGACCCGGCAGGTCGAGCGGGTCGAGGACCTCGGCACGCTGGTCGAGGAGGGCCAGACCCTGCTCGAGCTGCTGCGGGAAGGTGAGGACGCCCTCCAGGACCTGGGACAGACGGTCGCGCGGCTTGCCGAGCGCGTCGAGACCACCGAGCTGGAAACGCTGCTCTCGGGGGAGCACGACGGGGCCGAGGCGATTCTCGAGATCCACCCCGGCGCCGGAGGCACCGAGGCGCAGGACTGGGCGGCGATGTTGTTGCGGATGTACACGCGCTGGGCCGAGCGCCACGGCTTCAAGGTCGAGACGCTGGATCACCAGGACGGCGAGGAGGCCGGGATCAAGAGCGCGACGCTGGCGATTCGCGGACCCAACGCCTACGGCTTCCTGCGCGTGGAACGCGGCGTGCATCGGCTGGTCCGCATCTCGCCGTTCGACGCGCAGTCCCGCCGCCACACCTCGTTCGCCTCGGTCGACGTGGTTCCGGACGTCGAGGACGACGTGGAGATCGTGATCGAGGACAAGGACCTCCGCATCGACACCTTCCGTTCGTCGGGTGCCGGCGGGCAGCACGTCAACGTCACCGATTCGGCGGTGCGCATCACGCACCTGCCGACGAACATCGTGGTGACCTGTCAGAACGAGCGCTCGCAGCACCGGAACAAGGAAGTCGCGATGAAGGTCCTGCGCGGCAAGCTGCTCGAGCTGAAGCTGCGCGAGGCCGAGGAGAGGATGGCCCGCGAGGTCGGCGAGAAGAAGAACATCGAGTGGGGCAGCCAGATCCGTTCCTATACGCTGCAACCGTACCGCCTGGTCAAGGACGTGCGGACCGGGTTCGAGATGGGAGACGCCGACCGGGTGCTGGACGGCGATCTGGACGGTTTCATCCGCGCGGCCTTGGCCGCGCACCGGGCGGCGCGCGAGGCGGCGTCGACGGCGGACTAGGGAGGCGCCGGGGAGTGTCGCGCCAGCACGACACGCGCGGAACGGAGCTGGACTCCCGCGAGTCCGCCGTGCTGCGCGCCGTGGTCGAGGCCCACGTCGCGACCGGGGAGCCCGTCGGGTCGGTGACGGTCTCCCGGCAGGCCGGGCTGCGCCTCTCGCCGGCCACGATCCGCGGAGTGATGGCCGCGCTCGAGGAGCGCGGGTTGCTGGTCCAGCGCCACACCTCGGCGGGCCGCACGCCGACCGACGCGGCGTGGCGTCTGTACGTCGACCGCTGGCTGCGGCAGCAACGGCTCGACGCCGTGCTGGCGGGCCGCATCGACGAGGAGCTGGCCCGGAGCCGCGGCGAGGTGGGGGAGCTGCTCGGCGCGGCGTCGCGCCAGCTCTCGCAGTTCTCCAACCAGGTCGGCCTGGTGCTGGCACCGGACTTCCGCAGGATCGTCGTGGAGCGGCTGGAGTTCGTCCGATTGCCCGCGGACCGTGTGGTGGCGATCCTGGTCGGCGCCTCGGGCGTCGTGCACCACCGGATCCTGCGCGTCGAGTCCTGGCTCGACCAGCATGAGCTGGACCGCATCGGCGGCTACCTCTCCGAGCAGTTCGGCGGCCGCACCTTGCCGGCGATGCGTGCGGAGCTGGAGCGGCGGTTGTGCGAGGAGCGTGCGCGCTACGACCGCGAGGTCGCCCGGAGCTTCGAGCTGGGCCGCCGCACCGTGGCCGCCACCGCGATCGAGGGCGAGGTGTTCGTGGGCGGCGCGTCGAACCTGATCGGGTCCCCGGAGTTCGCCGACCCCGGCCGGATCAAGTCGCTGTTACGCGCGCTGGAGGAGAAGAACCGGCTGGTCGAGCTGTTGAGCCGGCTGATGGAGAGCCGCGGCGTGCAGGTGGTGATCGGCGAGGAGAACGCGCTGCCGGCCCTGGCCGATTGCTCGCTGATCGCCTCGACCTACGGCGCGGCGGACCGGCCGATGGGAACGATCGGAATCGTGGGACCGACGCGGATGGAATACGCCCGGGCGATCGGCCTGGTCGAGCACCTCGCGGGCGTGCTGTCGCGGCTACTGTCCGAGCGGGGTGGGTCCGGCCCCGGCGGTGGCGGAGCAACGGGATGAGCCGGGACGATCTCAGCGAGCGCTCGTGGCTCCCCGACGACTACACGGGCGAGGACGACGACATCGAGATCCTCGAGGTGGTCGGGCTCGAGGACGACGAGCCGGCGACGCCGGAGAGCACGAGTGCCGCCGAGGACGACGCCTCGTCCTCCGATACCGTCGTGGCGCTGGACGAGGTCGCGGCGGGTGAAGCCGCCGAGGCGGCGATGCCCCCGGCCGCGCTCCCGGGCGATCGCCAGCGGTTGATGCGGCTGCAGGCCGACTTCGAGAACCTCCAGCGCCGCGTGGAGCGTGAGCGCGAGGATCACCGTCAGCAGGCGACGTCCGGTCTGGTGGGCCGGCTGCTCGCGGTGGTGGACAACCTCGAGCGCGCGCTGGCCCACCCGACGGGCTCCGAGAACGCCGAAGACCTGCACCGCGGCGTCGAGCTGGTCCACCGGCAGCTGATGGACGAGCTGCGTCGCGAGGGGTTGCGACCCGTCGAGGCGCTGGGGCAGCCGTTCGATCCGAACCACCACGAGGCGGTGGAGACGCAGGTCTCCTCGGAGCACTCGCCGAACACGGTGCTCGAGGAGTTCCAGCGGGGCTACCTGTTGCACGATCGATTGCTGCGGCCGGCGCTGGTGCGGGTCAGCGTGGCCGGACCCGAATCGGGGCCGGAAGGCGGGGGCGAGGAGTCTTAGATGGGCAAGGTCATCGGAATCGATCTCGGCACGACCAACTGCTGCGTGGTGGTGCTCGAGGGGTCGAAGCCCAAGGTCATTCCGAGCAAGGAGGGCAGCCGGACCACGCCGTCGATCGTGGCCTTCACGCCGCGCTCGGAACGCCTCGTCGGCCAGATCGCCAAACGCCAGGCGCTGACCAACCCGCGCCACACGATCTACGCGGTGAAGCGGCTGATCGGCCGCAAGTTCGACTCCAGCGAGGTCCAGAAGGCCCGCCAGCTGGTGTCCTACGAGATCGTCCCTTCGGACAACGGCGACGCCTGGATCCAGGTCGGCGAGCGCAGCTATTCCTCGCCGGAGATCTCGGCCTACCTGCTGGCGCACCTCAAGGAGATGGCCGAGTCGGCGCTGGGCACGGAGGTCAGCGAGGCCGTGATCACGATCCCGGCCTACTTCGACGACAGCCAGCGGCAGGCGACCAGGGACGCCGGCCGGATCGCCGGGCTCAACGTGCTGCGGATCATCAACGAGCCCACCGCGGCGGCGTTGGCCTACGGGATGGAGGAGGGCACGGCGCCGCGGAAGATCGCGGTGTTCGATCTGGGCGGCGGCACCTTCGACATCTCGATCCTGCAGCTCGGCGACGGCGTGTTCGAGGTCAAGGCCACCTCGGGTGACACGTTCCTCGGCGGCGAGGACTTCGACCAGCGCATCGTGGACTGGCTCGCGCACCGCTTCCAGCAGGAGACCGGGATCGACCTGACCGGGGACCGGCTGGCCCTGCAGCGGCTCAAGGAGGCCGCCGAGAAGGCCAAGTGCGAGCTGTCGCATGCCGAGACCGCCGAGATCAACCTTCCGTTCATCAGCGCCGACGACAGCGGCGCCCGCCACCTGCACACCGAGCTGTCGCGGCCGCAGTTCGAGGAGCTGGTCGACGACCTGGTCGAGCGGACGCGCCGGCCCTGCGAGGAGGCGCTGCAGATGGCGGGGCTGTCCGCCAACGACGTCGACGAGGTGCTGCTGGTGGGCGGGCAGACCCGCACGCCGGCGGTGATCGAGGTGGTGCGGGAGATCTTCGGCCGCGAGCCGAACACCGAGATCAACCCGGACGAGGTCGTCGGAATCGGCGCGGCGATCCAGGCCGGGATCCTCAAGGGCGACGTCAAGGACATGGTGCTGCTGGACGTGACGCCGCTCTCGTTGGGAATCGAGACGCGCGGCGGGATGTTCACCAAGATCATCGAGCGCAACTCGACGATCCCGACCAAGCAATCGCGCACCTTCACCACGGTCGCCGACAACCAGGCCAAGGTCGAGGTGCACGTGCTGCAGGGTGAGCGCGAGATCGCCGCCCACAACAAGTCGCTGGGCCGCTTCGACCTGGTCGGCCTGCCGCCTGCGCCGCGGGGCGTGCCCCAGGTCGACGTCACGTTCGACATCGACTCCAACGGCATCGTCAACGTGCAGGCCCGCGACCTGGCCACCAACCGCGAGCAGAAGATCGTCGTCACCCCCTCCGGCGGGCTGACCGAAGGCGAGATCCAGGCGATCATCGAGGACGCGCGGCAGCACGCCGAGGAGGACCGCCGCCGGGCCGAGTTCATCCGGGCGCGCGCGCGGCTGGAGGGGCTCGTCGACAGCAACCACAAGACGTTCGTCGAGTTCGGCTCGATGCTCGAGGAGGAGCAGCGACGCCGGATCCGCGTCATCCTGGAGGATGCCAAGAGCGCCCTCGACAGCGGCAGCGCCGGCCAGTGCACCGAGGCGCTGGAGAAAATCGCCGAGGTCGGTAAGATACTGTCCGAGGTGATCCTCTACGATCCGGGCGCCTACCAGCCCGGATCGGGCGGCGACGACTCCGACAAGAAGGTCGAAGAGGCGTGATGGAGTGACCGACAGGGACTACTACGAGGTGCTCGGCGTGGAGCGCGACGCCGACCTGTCGGTGATCAAGAAGGCCTATCGACGACTGGCGCTCCAGCACCACCCGGACAAGAACCCCGGCGACGAGCAGGCCGAGGAACGCTTCAAGGAGGCCGCCGAGGCCTACGCGGTGCTCTCCGACCCCCACAAGCGTCGGCGTTACGACCAGCTCGGTCACGCCGGGCTGCGCGGCCAGGCGGGTTTCCCCGGTTTCGACAACGAGGTCTTCGCCGACTTCAGCGACATTCTCGGCGACCTGTTCGGTCTGGGCGGGATCTTCGGCGGAGCGCGGCGCCGCCAGGCCGGGCGGGCCGGGCAGGACCTGCGCTACGACCTCGAGATCGACTTCGCCGAGGCGGTCCACGGCATGGAGACGAAGATCCGCGTGCCGCGCCGCGAGGCCTGCGAGGATTGCGGCGGCAGCGGAGCCGCGAGCAGTGACGGCATCCGGACCTGCTCGGATTGCGGGGGCCGCGGGCAGGTCGCGTTCCAGCAGGGCTTCTTCACCATCGCGCGGACCTGCGGACGGTGCCGCGGTGCGGGCCGCGTGATCACCGCGCCCTGCGCGGGCTGCGGCGGCGAGGGACGGGTCCGGCGCGAGCGGACGATCCAGGTCCGGATCCCCGCCGGCGTGGACAACGGGGTCAACCTGCGCATCGGCGGCGAGGGCGAGCCGGGGGTCGGCGGCGGCCCGCCCGGGGACCTGTACGTCGTGCTGCACGTGCGGGAGCACCCGCGGTTCACACGCGACGGCCAGCACATCCGCTGCGAGGCGCCGCTGGGCTTCTCCCAGGCGGCGCTGGGCACGGAGCTGCAGGTGCCGACGCTCGACGGCGAGCAGACGCTCGAGGTTCCGCCGGGAACGCAGCACGGCACCGTGTTCCGGCTCAAGGGCCTGGGAGCGCCGCTGCTGTCCGGGCGCGGCCGGCGGGGCGACCAGCTGGTCACCGTGGTGCTGCACACGCCGCAGAAGCTGAGCGCAGAGCAGCGCGCGTTGTTCGAGCAGCTGCGCGAGATCGAGAGCGAGCCCGCGGGCGAGCCCGGTCTGTTCGACCGCGTCAAGAAGATCTTCAATTGAGCCGAACCCACGGTCCCTGGCAGGCGCTGCGGCTGGAGCTGCCCGCGACGCAGGCCGAGGAGATCGGGGCGCAGCTGGGCCTGGGCAGCCTGGGCCTGGAGCTCGCCGAGCGTCCCGACGGTCGCGTCACCGTGTCGGTGTACGCCGCGCCGGGCCAGCCGCCGGCGCGGCTGACGGAGCGGGCGCGGCGCGTGCTGGCCGCCCACGGGCTGGCGCCCGAGGGCTGCGCCGCCCGTGTGGAGTCCGTCGGCGACGGGCAGTGGGTCGAGCGCTACCAGCAGGGGCTGCGTCCGTTTCCGCTGGGCCGGCGGTTCGTCGTGGAGCCGACCGGCGCGGGAGGCCCGGCGGTCCGGGGGCGGATCGCGTTGCGACTGGTCCCGGGTCGCGCCTTCGGGACCGGCGAGCACGCGACGACGCGGCTCTGCGCCGAGGCGCTCGAGCGCTGGGTGCGGCCGGGCGAGTCCTGGGCCGATCTGGGGACCGGAAGCGGGATCCTGGCCATGGTGGCGCTGCACTGCGGGGCGTCCCGGGTCGAGGCGCTGGACGTGGATCCCGAGGCGGTGGAGGTCGCGCGGGAGGTGCTGCGGGCCAACGGCCTGGACCGCGCGGTGCGGCTTTCGGTGGGCTCCGCCGAGGGCTGGGACGCGCCGCGCGTCCGGGGAGCGGTCGCCAACATCGAGACGTCGTATTTCCTCGAGCGGTCGGGGGAGCTGGCGGCGGTCGTGGAGCCGGGAGGGCTGCTGATCGCGGCGGGCTTCCTCACCGGGCAACGGGCGGCCGTGGAACGCGCGCTGCGTCACGCCGGTTGCCGCACCGTGCAGCACGAGCGCCGCGACGGCTGGAGCGCGCTGGTGCTGCGCCGCGACGACGCCGGGAGCGGCTGAGCGATGGGCCGCGAGCGACGCGTCCATCACGCCGAGATCCCGGGCCCGGGCGCCGAGATCCGGCTCGCCGCCGACGAGGCGCACCACGTGGAGCGCGTGCTGCGTCTCGGCCCGGGCGCCGAGCTGTCCGTGTTCGACGGCCGCGGGCGCGAGTGGCGAGGGGAGATCCTGGAGACCGGGCACAGCGGCACCGTGCTCCGGGTGGGGGAGGAGCTGCTCGATCCGGTCGAGGCCTCCTTGCCCGTGCGGCTGTACCAGGGTCTGTGTCGCCCCGACCGCATGGAGCTGGCGATCCAGAAGGGCACCGAGCTCGGCCTGCTCGCGATCCATCCGCTGCGGGCCCGGCGCGCGGAGCGGGAGCGGGTCGACGAGCGGCGGATCGAGCGCTGGCGCCGGATCGCCCGCGAGGCCGCCAAGCAGTCGGGACGTCGCCGGATCCCGCGGGTCGAGCCGCCGGGGGAGGCGCCGGCGGTTCCGGAGGGGGTGCTCGCCCTGGTGCTCGACCCGTCGCCGGACAGCCCGCCGATCGCCCGGCTCCTGGAACGCCAGCGGCCGGGCGAGGTATGGCTGGCGGTGGGGCCGGAGGGCGGATTCACGCCGGAAGAGCTGGTCGGGCTCGCGTCGCGCGGGTGGGCGGCCTGCCGGCTGGGCCCGCGCACCCTGCGCACCGAGACCGCGGGACTGGTCGCCGCGGCCCTGGTGCTGCACCGCTGGGACGACCTCGGGGGACGCCCCTAGGGCGTTTCGCCCCGATCCGGTCCCGAACGGTCCGACATCGCGGGCACGGCGCGGTTGCCACGGGATCGGGCCCGTTTCATAATTCGCCTTCGACCACGCGGGCAGGCGCTCGGGGAGGCACGATGAGTTTCAAGCCCGGCCGGTTCATCTGGATGAACGGAAAGCTGATCCCGTGGGACGAGGCGCGCGTGCACGTGCTGTCCCACGTGATCCACTACGGGTCCTCGATCTTCGAGGGGATCCGCTGCTACGCGACCCGCAAGGGTCCGGCGGTGTTCCGGCTCGGCGATCACGTGCGCCGGCTGTTCGACTCCTCGCGCGTCTACCGGTTCGAGATCCCGTACACCCGCGAGCAGCTCGAGCGGGCCTGTCTCGACGCCGTGCTGGCCAACGAGCTGGACGCCTGTTACATCCGCCCGGTGGTGTTCCGCGGCTACGGGTCGGTCGGCGTCAACCCGCTCAAGTCGCCGGTCGACATCGCCATCGCGGCCTGGGAGTGGGGCGCCTACCTGGGCGAGGAGGCGTTGCGCGACGGCGTCGACGTGCAGGTCTCGAGCTGGGCGCGGCTGGCGCCGAACACGCTGCCGGCGATGGCCAAGGCCGGGGCCAACTACGCCAACTCGCAGCTGGTCAAGATGGAGGCGGTGCTCAACGGCTTCGCCGAGGGGCTGGTGCTGGACGTGGACGGCTTCGTCAGCGAGGGCTCGGGCGAGAACGTGTTCCTGGTCCGGAGCGGCAAGCTCTACACGCCGCCGCTGGGCGCCTCGATCCTGCCCGGGATCACCCGGGCCTCCGTGATCACCCTGGCGCGGCAGATGGGGCTCGAGGTCGAGCAGACCCGCGTTCCGCGGGAGGCGCTGTACATGGCCGACGAGCTGTTCTTCACCGGCACCGCCGCCGAGATCACGCCGATCCGCAGCGTGGACCGGATCCAGGTCGGCGAGGGCCGGCCGGGACCGATCACGGGCCGGATCCAGACGGCGCTGATGTCGATCCTGAGCGGCGAGGCCGAGGACCGCTACGGCTGGCTGCACCCCGTGACGCCCCTCGTCACCGACGCCAAGGGCTGAAACACGGCCGGGACCCCGCTTATCCGCCGTCGCCGGCACGGGCCCGCGCCGGGGCGCGGCCCCGATTTGACTCACCCCGGCCCCGTGCCTAGATTCAGCCAGGGTCCCGCGCGCGTGAGTCCGCGCGCGCCGTCGGCCGCCGGAGGACGACCATGCATATCAACGACCTGCTGAAGATCTCCACCGAACGCGGGGCGTCGGACCTGCATCTGAAGGTCGGCAGCTACCCCGTGGTGCGGATCAACGGCAAGCTGATCCCCCTGACCGATCAGAAGCGGCTGATGCAGGAGGACACGATCGCGATGGCGTTCGGGGTGATGAGCGCCCGCCAGAAGCAGAAGTTCAAGGACAGCCTCGAGATCGACATCGCCTACTCGGTGCCCGGCCTGGGGCGCTTCCGCTGCAACGTGTTCCAGCAGCGGGGCACGATCGGCATGGTCTGCCGCGTGATCCCGGTGCGGATCCTCACCGTCGAGGACCTCAACCTGCCCCAGGTGCTGC